>JACXWG010000120.1 GCA_014764605.1 Quinella sp. 1Q5
ATGACGCGACCTTTGCGCTTGATGATCTTGCATTTATCGCACATCTTTTTGACTGACGGTCTAACTTTCATAATGCCCGCCTCCTAAACGATTCGGTAATGTATCACGTTTGCTGATTGTTGTCTACAAGTTTTTATTTGAAACGATAGGTGATTCTTCCACGCGAGAGGTCATAAGGGGTTAATTCGACTGTAACTTTGTCGCCAGGAAGGATTCGGATAAAGTTCATGCGGATTTTCCCAGAAACGTGCGCCAAGACTTTATGACCGTTGGGTAGCTCCACTTGAAACATTGCGTTTGGCAGAGCCTCCAACACTTTTCCTTCAACTTCGATTACGTCTTGCTTGCTCATTGTTTTTCCCTCAACACGTCTTCTAGGTCTTCGGTGACTTTGTCTATACTCTGCCGCCCGTCTATTTCGACGTAGACACCCGCACGCTTGTAATAGTCAATCAAGGGGCGCGTCGATTCTTCATAAGCGGCAAGACGTTTCGTCATAGTCTCGGCATTATCGTCCGCCCGTTGATAGAGTTCGCCGCCGCATTCATCGCAAACGCTTTCGACTTTGGGCGCGTGGAACTTCACATGATAAGTCGCGCCGCATTTTCTGCAGATTCGACGTCCGACCGCCCGTTCAACGAGATAATCGGCGGGAACGCTGATATTCAAAACGCACGTGATATTCTTTCCGAGTTCCGAAAGAATCTTAGACAAAGAGTCAGCCTGTTCAACCGTGCGCGGAAAGCCGTCCAAGATAAAGCCGCCTTTGCAATCGTCCTTTGCCAAACGCTCACGAACTATTCCAATCGTCACTTCGTCGGGAACGAGCGAACCAGAATCCATATAAGCCTTAGCCTTAAGCCCAAGTGCAGTACCCTCACGAACCGCCGCTCTGAACATGTCGCCTGTTGAGATTTGCGGGATATTATATTTCTTTACTAGCCGAGCCGCCTGAGTACCTTTGCCGGCACCGGGAGGCCCCATCATCAAAAGTTGCATTTTCTTCACCTCATGAAGCCTTCATAGTGCCGCATTACGACCATCGCTTCTATTTGTTTCATCGTATGCAGGGCGACCGATACGACAATCAATAACGCCGTCCCGCCGAAATATACGCCTTGAATGTGAGTTGCTCCGCCGATTAGGTTTGGCAAAACCGCGATAAACGCCAGATACAACGAACCCGCCGTTACCAAACGCGTCAGCACATAGTCCACGTAATCCGCCGTCGGCTGTCCGGGTCTTATGCCTGGGATAAACGCTCCGTACTTTTTGAGGTTGTCTGCCATGTCTGGTATTTTCACCGTGACTGCCGTGTAAAAATACGTAAAGAAGATTATCAGCACGACATACAGGAAAGTTTGGAGCGGCGTGCCCCATTGCAAGTGAGCCGCTACCTTTTGAATCGTTGGATTGTCTATGAACTGCACGACCGTTATCGGGAACATCAGCACGCTTGACGCAAAGATTATTGGAATAACGCCTGCGGGATTGACCTTCAGCGGCAAGTGACTTTGGTGTCCGCCGTAAGCTCTAGCTCCGACTACTCGCTTTGCATAGGTTATCGGGATTCGTCTAAGAGCCGCCTCGACGTAGATGACGAATACGATCATTGCCAGCGCAATTATCGCGAACAATACCACGCTGAAATAATTTATCGTCCCGGCTTGCACGTATTGGAAGATTGTAGCTATGTTCTTAGGTAGTGCCGCCACGATTCCTGCGAAGATGATTAGCGATATGCCGTTGCCGACTCCTTGCGCCGTTATCTGTTCGCCTATCCACATTAGCAAGGTAGTTCCCGCCGTCAGCGTTATCGCGATTATCAAGATGTTCACGGGATTTGGATTCAAGATTGCCGCCTTTAGTCCGATTGACATTCCAACCGCTTGCGCAAATGCCAATACAACTGTCAGCTTACGAGTTACCCGCGTCGTCTTCTTGTGACCCTCTGCGCCTTCCTTGCTCCATTGCTCCAGCGTCGGTACTACGACCGTAAGCAGTTGCATGATAATCGCCGCGTTGATGTAAGGCGTGATACTCATTGCGAAGATAGAAAACTTGCTGAACGCGCCGCCAGAGAATAAATCCAACAGCCCGAATAAGCTTCCGTTGTTGAACAGCTGCTCGATTGCCGTCGGGTCGACGCCTGGTACGGGGATATGCGTGCCCATTCGGAAGACCGCAAACATTATCAGCGTAAAGATTATCCGCTGCCTTAGCTCAGGTATCTTAAAGATATTTGACAGAGCCGACAGCACTTTAAATCACCTCATGAGTTCCGCCGGCCGCCTCAATCTTTTGGATAGCGGTCTTCGTGAAACCCTGCGCCTTAACCGTCAACTTCTTAGTTAGTTCGCCATTGCCGAGGATACGCACGCCGTCCGAAACATCCCTTTTCTTAAGAATGCCCATTTTAACGAGCGAATCCTTGTCAACCGTCATATCGTCATCGAAGACGTTAAGCGACGAGACGTTGACCTCAGCATATTCCTTGCGCCAGATATTTTTAAAGCCGCGTTTGGGCAAGCGACGATAAATCGGCATCTGCCCGCCTTCAAAGCCCGGACGAACTCCGCCGCCACTACGAGCCTTTTGCCCTTTGTGCCCGCGTCCCGACGTTTTGCCGCAACCCGAACCCGTGCCGCGTCCCAAACGTGTTTTATCCTTGCGCGAACCCTCTGCAGGTTTAAGTTCATGAAGTTTCATCTTCAAACCCCCTTCCGATTATTTATCAAGTGCAACCTTGCCTTCGTCAGCGATTTCTTCGACCTTCACGAGATGTTCAACCTTGTGAATTTGTCCGCGAATCGTCGGGGAGTCCGGCAGAATCGAAAAGGAATTCAACTTGCGCAAGCCGAGCGAACGAACTGTTTTGCGTTGAGTTTCAGGACGACCGATAACGCTTCTAACCAATGTGATTTTCAATTTAGCCACGTCTCAGCCCTCCTCACTTAAAAAGTTCCGTAACAGTCTTGCCGCGAAGTTCAGCGACGACTTCCGCACGCTTTAACATTTTCAAGCCCTCAAGCGTCGCACGCACCATGTTATTTGGATTGGACGAGCCGAGAGACTTAGTCAAGATGTCGTGAACGCCCGCAAGCTCAAGCACCGCACGAGCCGGACCGCCCGCGATAACGCCAGTACCTTTCGACGCCGGACGCAACAGGACTTTGCCCGCACCGAACACACCAACCACGCCATGAGGTATCGAACGCTCTTTGAGAGCAACCTCGATTAAATTTTTCTTCGCATCGTCTACGCCCTTGCGAATCGCTTCGGGAACTTCAGCCGCCTTGCCAAGACCGACGCCAACTTTGCCATTGCGATTGCCGACGACAACCAGTGCGCTGAAAGAAAATCTGCGACCGCCTTTAACGACCTTAGCAACACGATTTATAAAAACAACCTTCTCCTCGAATTCGGGAGTTTCAGTTTCATTTCGGGGCATTAGTTCAACCTCCTTTGCTCAGAATTTCAAGCCGCCCTCACGAGCCG
>JACXWG010000121.1 GCA_014764605.1 Quinella sp. 1Q5
TGCTTGGCTTGCGTGAGCGAGTCTGAATTCGGCGGCGTGACTTATCAGCGCGGTCGAATTTTTTTTGACGAGACTAAGCCGGAGGATTGGGAGAATATCATTTCAATCTGTCCCGTCGCCGCAATAAAAAAAGACGCCGGAGCGTCCGATAAGCAGTCAAGACTTCTTCTTTGACTTGTAGAAGAACCAGATAGCTAGAATCCAGAGCGGCATGACGATAACCGCCGGGCGCATGTCGTCCATTATCGCCATAATGATTAGTATGCCCGCAAGGAACGCCAGACTTAGATAATCGGCGAACGGATAGAACAGCGATTTAAATTTCGGAGTAATGCCCGCCGCCTCGCAGTGTTTGCGGAACTTTAAATGCGTCATGACGATTAACGCCCAACTGATGACGACCGCGCCCGTGACGATTGACATCATGTACATAAAGACTTCGTCGGGCAGAAGGTAATTCAAGACCGCCGCCAAAAGAGTTATCCCCGACGAGACTAAGATACCGTTGACGGGGACGCCGCGCCGCGAGAGCCGCTCAAAGAACTTCGGCGCGTTGTTGCTCTTGGCTAAGCCGTAAAGCATTCGCGAATTCGAGTAAATCGCCGAGTTGTAGACGCTAACCGCCGCAGTCAGCACGACGAAGTTTAGGATATTCGCCGTCGACGTAAAGCCCGCGCCCTCGAAAATCTGCACGAATGGGCTAGCCTCCTTGCCGACTAAATTCCATGGCCACAGCGTCATAAGAACAATCATCGTGCCGACGTAGAAAATCAATATGCGGTAGATGACTTGATTAATGGCGCGGGGAATCGTCTTATCGGGATTTTCAGCCTCGCCCGCCGTGATTCCGATTAATTCAATGCCGCCGAAGCTGAACAACACCGGAGCTAACGACATTATGAAACCTTCTGCGCCGTTCGGGAAGAAACCGCCATGAATCCATAGGTTAGCAAAATTTTGAGGGAAGGGAAGGGTAGCAGAGGCACTGGCAATGTAATACGAGCCGAGCAAAATCATTCCGATAATCGCGGCTATCTTAATGAATGCCATCCAAAATTCAATCTCGCCATACGCGCTGACCGTCACGAGGTTAATCACCGTAATAATCACCAAGCACGTGAGCACGCCGACCCATTTAGGCAAATCGGGGAACCAGTAGCCCAGATAAATCGACACGGCGGAAAGTTCAGCCATGCTCACGAGGATATAAAGAAACCAATAATTCCAGCCCGCCAAGAAGCCGGGGAATTCGCCCCAATACTTAGAGGCGTAGTAGCTGAAAGAACCTGACACCGGCTCTTCAACGCTCATTTCGCCGAGCATACGCACGATAAAAAAAATAATTATCCCGCCGACCAGATAGCTCAGCGAGACAGAAGGACCAGCTAGGGCAATCGTCGCCGTCGAGCCGTAAAATAAGCCCGTGCCGACCGCCGTGCCCAGCGCAATCATTTGCAAGTGACGGTTCTTTAAGCCGCGTTGCATTTTGTTTTCAATCATTTAGGGTCACCAAGTTTCGTTAGGGTAGCGCAAGTTCCAATTCTTTCTTAGAGCAGTCATAACGTCCATTACGTCCTTTGAAAAGCCGAGCCGCATGATTGAGGCGTCGCCAGTATTAATTGCCCGCTCCATGTCCTCAATCTCGTAGTAAAGCGCATTAGTCTGTTCGCCCGCGAAGATTTCCTTAACAGCACCCGTCGCCGCGTCAACGTAAATCGCCTTCTCTGCGCGGGGGTACTCCATAATCTCGATATAGCCGCGTTCGCAGCTGATGACGGCTCGCTTAGGTTGTTTGGAGTGCATAGCCAGTGCAACCGTCGCCATTTGCCCGCACGTGTTCTTTAGTAGTATCGTGGACATTTCGTCAGAACCCGTCGGCGAAGGCTTCCATTGGCTTAGAATTTCCGTTGGCTTCTCCGCCATGAATGACCGCACGATACTCAGCGCGTAAACGCCAATATCCAGCAAAGCCCCGCCCGCTAAGTCCAGATTGAAGAACCGATTGCGCATGTCATAAGGTTTGAACGAGCCGAAGTTCAGCGTAATGATTTGCACCCTGCCGAAGTCGCCGCGAGCAATCTGATTCCACAGCGTCTTATAAAGCGGCATGTGCCAAATCGTCATCGCTTCGGCTAGCACCAGATTTTTTTCAGCGGCAAGGGCAATCATCTCGTCGAGTTCGCGGCTATTGAGCGTGATTGACTTTTCAACCAGCAGATGCTTGCCGTTCTCAAGGGCGCGTTTTATAAAAGGATAGTGCGTGTTGTGCGGCGTGGTCAGATAGATAACGTCAACGGCGTCATCGGTGAACAGGTCGTCAATCGCGTCGTAGACCTTCGGGACGGAATACTTTTCGGCGAAGGCAACTGCTTTTTCGTGCGTGCGGTTGGCGACAGCATATAAAGTCTTGCCTTGCTTGTGGAAGGCTTGCGCCATCTCGTTGGCAATGACACCGACGCCCAGCACCGCCCAATTTAATTTCTTATCCGCCACGGTAAATCAACTCCTACTGAATTAAAACATCTCGGAACATGGACAGAATCTCCTGCCCGTAATACCTGCCGGGGACTGCCCAGCGTCCGTTTAAGTCTTGCCACGTGCCCAGAGTCCGCGAGCCGTAAGCTTGCCTGACGAGACCATAGCGCGGGTCGACGACGGGCATTGACGGTCGGCGCGTCGAGGAATAGGCGAGCAAGTGTTGAATGTGCGCCCGAACTCCGAGCTGAGGCGTCGCGAAGAATTCACCCTTAACGCCGCCGCCTGTGGTGCCCAGTCCGCAATAGTTATTTTGTTCGGGGATAACGTCGCCGCCATAACGGAAGAAGCCCGTTTCCTTTAACGCCTGACAAAAAGCCACGTCGGGTCGAATGCCTTCGCGTGCGCCCTCTTCGTAGTAGTAAGCGACAATTTCTTCAGCCGATACTTTCAAATTCGGGTTGGGATTGTTGCGCAGAAGGTAGCGGACGCATTGAGCTTGAGTGGCAATGGGCGTGCCGATTATCGAAGTGTCAGCGGTCGAGAGCGTCTGCGGCACGAAGAAGTTTTGCGGCGTAGCGTCGAAGGGGTCAAAGAGTTTCTCGTCTTCGGGCAATCTGTACATGCTCATCGTTTCGGCGACGCGTTCGCGCAGGGTCGGGAGCTTGCGTTCAACAGTTTTAGTCTCAACCTTCGGGTCATGAATTCGGGCGTCCGCCGTCATTGGAATTGAAATCGCGAAGGCTCCGAGCACTGCCGCCGCGATGATTTTCTTTGCTTTAGAACCAGTCAAATCGTTCACCTCGTCAGATTGTTTTCAGGTTTTGTCATCTGCCGCGCAGTATACACCATTTGAGAAATCGTTGCAAGAATTTAAGCTGAAATGTTCCGTGGCGATAGCTTTTTTCCCGCGTGCAAGCTACAATGTCTGCG
>JACXWG010000011.1 GCA_014764605.1 Quinella sp. 1Q5
AAGAACAGGCAGGAACAGTCGTTACGGCGGGCAGTATCCTAGTTCGTCAACGCGGAACGCATTTCCACCCCGGTCACAACGTCGGACGCGGCAAAGATGATACTTTGTTCGCAAAAATCGCTGGCAAAGTCGCATTCGAGCGCAAAGGACGTTATCAGCGCAAAATTAGCGTCTACGCCGTCGAAACTGCTTAAAAAATCGGTTGACAAGAAATTAAAGGCGTGTTAATATGCAACCTGCGCCGAAGTGGCGGAATTGGCAGACGCAGCAGACTCAAAATCTGCCGTAGGCAACTACGTATCGGTTCGAGTCCGATCTTCGGCACCAATCGTACTTCATTAGGGAAGTACGCGGATTGAAACGGCACCAAAACGAAAAAAATATCCTGAAATAAAAAATCCCCTCGGTAATCGGGGGGATTTTGCTTTACAGATTTAAATTTCGCGTAAATTTCTGTCCGACTTCGAGTTTAAGGCGTTGAGCCTCGCCGCTAGGAAGTTCCAAAGCTCCCCACGCCCCAAAACAAATACTCATTCCGAGCCACGGCATTACGTCGTGGGCAATTTTTTTTATGCGGAAGTCTTCATCGAGATAAACCACGTCGATAGCAAACCGCATGAACAGCATATGGATACTATTGCACGGCGCAAGCAACAATCCGCGACCTTCAGGCAGTCTACGGCGCATCATCAGCCCGCGAAGTCGACTAAAAAAAGTTTTAGCAATCTCAACCTCAAGATTTTGCCCGTTAATAAAAAATTTTTCCATTAAATCACCTTGAAAGCTTCGCCAGCACTAAAAGACCGATTCCAACTGCCAGCGTGATAAAAATAATCGGAAGAGCGACAAAAAACATCAGGGCGGCGAATGCAAAGCCGATTAACACTGCGGCGACCTGTGCAAGACGATTTCCGCCGAGCAAAGCACGAATAAACGAGCCAATCGCCCGCGTGAAGATATTTGAGCCGCCAAAGCTGACATAAGTCCCGCGTGCACCGTAATATCTGCGTTTTTGACTGAAATTATCTTCCGAACGTTCATTTTCTCCGTTTGCGTCAATCGTCACGCCGTTAAAGAAAGTTTTTTCCGTATTAGTCATCTCGCGGACGTTTCCTTCGGTATTTTCGTAGCCGCAAGCCGCACACCGCATTGAACTGCCCAAATCCTTGCCGCACCTCCGACACTGCATTTAAATCACTCCCAAGAATTTTTTTATGCCCTCTTGCAAGGAAACCTTCGGCGACCAGCCTGGCAGGAGCTTGTAAGACTTCCACGGCACCATAACTTCACGTGCCCGATAAGGTCTGCCGCCCCACTCGATAGAAAGTTTCTTGCCCGCCACGTCCTCGAAGATTTTCACGACCTCGCGCAAGGGAATCGGTTTCGTCGACGAGACCCCGTAAGTATCGCAGTAGTCATACTTGCACGCCGCCAATAATTTTCCAGCAATAATGAACGCCTCGATTATGTCGTCAATGTAAACGGTATCAATCAGCTGCCCGCCCGGCGACATTTTTAACGTCTCGCCGCTGTCAGCAATCTTTCTAAGCAAGCTAAAAAGTTTCGGGCGATTGTCATCAACTCCATAGGTATCAAACAAGTGAAGCGCAATGCATTTCAAGTTGCGAACATCAGCGTAGTATTTGATAATGCCCTCGAAGCATTCCTTAGTTGCCGCGTAAAGGTTAATGGGGCTATAGTCGGCGTCTTCAAAGTGCTGATACATCGTGCCGACGTTGACGAAGTTATAGACGTTGTTGGCAACCATAGCATCAAGTAGTTCCGTGCCGAAGGTTACATTGCTCTGAATCAAATCTTGAATGTCCTCGAAGCGGTGGACGTTCATAAAGTTAGTTGCCAAATGATAAACAACGTCGGGGCGGCGGTCGTCAACGCAAAGGTCGGTTATGATGTCTAGGACGGTATTATCCTTGTCGTAGACGTGGAATTGAACATTGCGGCGGAGGTTATCGCTTAGCTCATCGATTTTGGAAGTCGGACGAACTATCGCGTAAACCTCGTGCCCGTCATTAATAAGCCGTTCGCCTAAGTGGTGCCCGATAAAGCCTGTGATACCCGTCATTAAAATTTTCATCTCAAACCCTCCTCAAAACGACGAATCGAACCGCCAATTTCAATCATCGGCTTTGGGATAAGTTGCGACGTTTCACTTATTCGTGTGCCGAAGCCACCCGCCAAGATTACAACCTTCAATGCCTATTATTTCCTTCAAATTTTTTATGTACAGTGCTCGGAACCTTTCAAATGAGCCAAGCCCGTCTCGAATCACACGAATATTATAACCTAGAGAACTTAACTTATCAAACCAATCGTCCGCTATGTCCTTGTCAACGTGAACGCCGCCATTAAAAAGGAGCGGAGCTAGCAAAACATTCCTTGCATTGAAAGTCCTAAGTCGTTTGACGACATCATCAAAGTTCGGCGTGTCAGTCTCCTCAATAACGCCGATATGAATTCTATCGCCCGTCAAGCGTTGCAGTCTCTCGTAAATGGGATTGTGTCTGTGTGGCGAGCCGTGACCAACTAAAATTAAATCCTCATCGGGCGTCGGCTTAAAACAATCAAGTATCGTCGCTAAAATTTTATTGTCAAGCGGCTCACTCATCAGCGGCGGAATGATTCCAACGTCTGGAGCCTCGCAAACTTTTATCTTGTTGTCGAACTCCTCGCCTGCTGTTAAATGTGTTGGCAAGACGATTATCCGTTTGAAACCCTCTGCGCGAAGTCGTGCAACTTCTTCGGTAGGCGTTCGGATAAAAATTCCGCGACGAGCAAGCTTGCGAATCATAAAGTTTGACGTGAAGGCTTGCCGCACCTCGAACGTTGAAAAGGCTTGAGCAATCTCCGCCGCTAGCCTGTCGAAGATTTTCGCCCGTATCGCGTCGTCCGCTGAACCGAAGCTCGCTAAGATTATCGCGCCGTCAATCATTGGCAACCTTTTCGACCTCGGCGGCTATCTTGTTGCAGATGCGGTTTAGCTGATTCTTATCGGGACCTTCCGCCATAACTCGAATCAAAGGTTCAGTGCCCGACGCACGAACTAAAATCCTGCCGCTAGTGCCAAGTTCCGCCTCGCCCTCAGCAATCGCAAGCTTAACCGCCGATGAACTTTGACAAGCTTCCCTGTCTTTAACGCGGACATTCAACAGCACTTGCGGATAAGTCGTCATCAAGGCGTTGAGGTTGCTCGCCGTCGCGTTGAACTTCTTCATAGCAGTTAGGACTTGCAAGGCAGTAATCAAGCCGTCGCCTGTCGTCGAGTAATCTGGAAAGATTATGTGTCCCGATTGCTCGCCGCCGAGTCTGTGACCATTAGCCAACATATTTTCTAGAACGTATCTATCGCCGACTTTAGTTATCTCACAGTTCAAGCCGAGTTCCTTAACCGCCTGCCGAAAGCCAATATTGCTCATGACCGTCGCCACGACAGTTTTATCAGGCAAGGCACCAACTGCAAGCATGAGTTTAGCACAGATAATCATGATGTGGTCGCCGTCTATGACTTCGCCGCGTTCGTCAATGCAAAGACACCTGTCCGCGTCGCCGTCGTGAGCTATGCCAATGTCCGCATGATTCCTTAGCACCGTCAACCGTAAGTTTTCCATGTGCGTTGAGCCGCAGTAATCGTTTATGTTTACGCCGTTGGGTTTGTTACCGATAAGGATAAGTTCCGCGCCGAGCCGCTCCAAGACAGTTGGCATTGCACGATACGCCGCGCCGTTCGCGCAGTCAAGAACAATCTTCATGCCGTCGAAACGTTCGCTGGTCGTGTTCATGACGAAGCTTATATAATCCTCCAACAAGTTCTGCCTATATTCAATGTGCCCGACGCCCTCGCCCGTCGGTCGTGCAAAATCTTTGCCGCCTTCAATGTCGCGGACAATCTGTTCAATCTCGTCCTCGACCTTATCGGGGAGCTTGTAGCCATCGCCGCCGAAAAACTTTATCCCGTTGTCGTGAAAGGGATTGTGCGACGCGCTGATTACGATACCTGCCACCACGTGAAGTTTCCTTACAAGGTAAGCAACTGCCGGAGTCGGAACCACACCCGCAAAGATTGCATTACCGCCCGCCGAGCATATGCCCGCAACTAATGCTGCCTCCAACATCTCGCCCGATATGCGCGTATCTCGTCCGATTAAAATCTGCGGCGTGCCCTCCGAGTGTTGTCCAAAATAAATCGTCGCCGCACGTCCCATGCGATATGCCAACTCCGGCGGCAGTTTAGTATTCGCCTCGCCCCGCACGCCGTCCGTCCCAAATAGTCTTGCCATTGACCTTACCTCCGATAAAGTTTTCGGCAATTTTATCGCGTATCACCGTCTAAGGCAACAAAAAAGCCCCCGCAAAAATTTCAGCGAAGGCTAAGTTTCATTACTTCTTTTGTTCGGCTAGGAATTGCGCCAATGTTTTACCGCCGACGCCCCAATTATCTAAGTCGTTCTCTTTGACAAGAACGTAGAAAAATTTTTCGTCTACGCCGAGAATCTCGCTTGCCGTCTTTGTAAGACCTGCAATAAGTTTCTCCTTTTGCTCCTTGGTAGGGTGAACCGCATCGATTGAAATTAATGGCATGATTATTCCTCCTCCAAAAGTTTAACTACAGCTTCACCAACACCGCCAGCCGATGCCGGATTTTGTCCTGTGATAAGTCGTCCGTCCTCCACGACGTGATTTGACCAGTTCGCCGCCGCGTGATGAATTGCTCCATGCTCTTTAAGCTTAGTCTCCAGCAGGAACGGCACAATGTCAGTTGCTTGAACTGCTTCTTCTTCGCCATTTGTGAACGCCGTTAAGTTCTTGCCCGCAACCAGATAACTGCCGTCGCTTAACTTGACATTGACCAACGCCGCAGGACCATGACAGACTGCCGAAACCACTCCGCCGCGTTCGTAAATTTCGCGGGTGACTTTATCAATCGCCGCACTGTCAGCGAAATCCCACATCACGCCATGACCGCCTGCAAAGAATATCGCGTCGAAGTCGTCAGCGTCCACGTCGTCAAGCTTAATCGTGTTCGTCAGCTTGTCTTGGAAGTCAATCGCGTCCCAAAACTTTTTGTTAATCGGGTCGTTGAAATCGAGACTGTCTTTGTCAATGGGAGGCTTGCCGCCCTTTATCGACGCTAATACAAAGTCGAAGCCCGCCGCCGTGAACTTGTCAAGCGGATGAGTCAGCTCGCTGAGCCAAAAGCCCGTCGGGATACCCGTCGCGCCTTTGACATTGTTGCTCGTCACCACACATAAGGTTTTCTTCATAAGTCACATCTCCTGTTAGAATTTCTCCGATAATGGAATCCTTGTTGGTTGGTAGTCAATCGCTTGCTCGGTTTGAATCAAAGGTTCTACTTGCTTGCGGAAGTTTTTATAAGCGTTTGACGTGAAATAACTTTGAGCCGCCGCCTCGTCGCTGAAAATTATCATCGTGTGCAAGAAGTTTGGATGCGGTTGCTCAGCCGTGACGAACGCTCCCATAACGCCCGAATCCTCACGAACGGCGCGGACTGCCTCGGCTGAGATTATCTTTTGGAACTTGGCAAGGTCAGCGGGCGCAATTTCAAAGCGATGAGTTTGTGCAACGGTTCCAACGCCGTGAGCTTTCTGCTCAAGGACAATGCCGTTGACGGGAAGAATCTTCAAGCCCGCGAGTATTGGCAGACGTTCGGCGCGGTACTGTTGAAAAGCTTCGCTCGTACTGTGAATCCGATAAGCCTCGTCGCTCTCGTAAATCTCCAAAAGTCTCATCAAGTTCGGGTTGTCGCGTTCGATTGCTCCATACAAAGAATAAGTACCCCGCTCCTTAGCCGTAGTCGGTGCCAAAATCCTCGCACCCATGTCGATTATCTGCGGCATCGTTCCTTCCACTGATTCCACGACCGCCCATTGCACACGCGGCATATTTCCTTCGGGCGTCCGAATTGATTTCGCGCTTGCCGTCGCTTGAAACATAATCATCACTCCCAACGCAATCATAAAAAGTTTTCTCATGACTCAACCTCCAAGCAGAGTTCGTGCATTGTCGACGTAAATTTTATTCGTCAAGCCACGTCGCATTAATTCGGCGTCGAAGATTTTTTTCTTGCTCAAGATGATTGACGCGGGGACGTAAGGATAATCCGTGCCGAAAATAATTTTGTCTAGACTCGTGATTTGCAAGAGCATATCGAACTGTTCGGGCATTGGGTCGCCTGCCGTATCGAAGAATAATTTCCCTAAGCTCGCCGCGAAGTTTACTGGCTCCATTAAATTCATCGACGCTAGCATTTGAAACATTGCTCCTGCTCGTTGCTTCATGTACGGCAGGAACGACCCGCAGTGAGGAACGATGACTTTCAGCCGCGGAAATTTTTCTAGTGTGCCGTTCGCCAACATGTTTAATACGGCTCGCGTTGTGTCGGCAGGGTACTCGAACAAAGCCATGACTTTACCCGTGACGACGCCCGACCTCGGTAACGACCGCGCTGGACTCGGATGAATTATCACAAGCGCATTTCTCTTGTTGAGTTCAGAAAAAATCGGGGCAAGCCTTTCATCGCCAAGATAAACACCGTCTGAGTTGCTCGCGACCTTCACGCCCAATGCGCCGAGTTTTTCCGTCGCGTAGTAAAATTCTTTGATTGAGCCTTCAACGTTCGGCAAAGGCAATGTCGCCACGAATCCGAAGCGTCGCGGATATTGTCTGCACAGTTTAGCGAATTCCTCATTAATCGTCCGAGCCGCCACGCTGTCAGAGATGTGAGGCGTCGCCATTGACAGTATCGTAAAGTCTATCCCAGCCGCGTCCATGAATTGCAAATGCTCCGCTACCGACCACTTTGGCAAAGGGAAACCCTCTTCCGCAGTCGCGTCTATGTTCAGAGCTTTCAGCGCGTCGACGTAGCCGGGAAGGATTGCGTGTGCATGAAAGTCGATTGTTCGCGCCGATAATTTTTCTGCTGCCTCTGCTGTCATTGTCAAACCTCCCAACGTCAATGCTAAGGTCAACTTCAAAAATTCTCGTCTGTTCATGATTCCTCCTTGCAAAAATTTTTCGCATTAACTTTAGCACACAGAGTCGACTTTAAGTCAAGAAAAAAATCCCCCGCGCAGTGCGGAGGAAAGTTCACACGTTCGGAAAGTTTTCATTGAGGACTAATGCGTTTGACTGCTTCGCTAAGCGGCGGAATAACTTGTTTCTTGCGGCTCATTACGCCAGGCAGATAGACATGCGTACCGCTTGCATCCTTTTTAAATGCCTCACCGATTAACGTCTTCGGCGAGCCAGCGTACAAGAGATAAGTTGCCTCTTCAAGAATGTCCGTAGCCATAAGCAAATGCATATCGAAGCCTTCGCGCTCAATGTTCTCCTTCATGAAGGAGATAAGTTTGTCTTCAATGTCGAGAATTTCTTTGGGATCCATGACGGAGATTTGGCTGACGATAATCCGATAATCGCCAATCTTGAACTCCTTGAGGTCGTTCTTAGCAATCTCGGCGGGAGTTTTGTCGCCAATACCCGCGCCCGCTCTCAGCATTGCCAAACCGTATTCCTTGATGTCGACGCCCGCAATAGCCGCAAGTTTCTCGACAGTCTTCTTGTCTTTAGGCGTACACGTCGGCGACTTGAACAGCACGGTATCGGAGATAATCGCGCTCATCAACAGGCCGGCGATTGACGGCGGGATTTCAACGTCTTGATCCCAATACATATTCGCGACAATCGTACACGTGCAACCGACTGGCTCTTGATGAATGTAAATCGGCTCGGAGGTTTGAACGCCGCCAAGTCTGTGATGGTCGATAATCTCGACAATCTTTGCGTCCTCAATGCCCTCGACAGCCTGCCCGCGTTCGTTGTGGTCGACGAGGATAACTTTCTCGTGTTCGGGAAGCATAATCTCATCAGCACTGACCAAACCGACAAGCTTGCCGTTCTCCACGACAGGATAACTGCGGTAGCGGTGTTCGTCCATGATTCCTTTGATGTCGCTTAGCAAGTCCATTGGGCGGAAGCAAACGGGATTGGATTTCATGATACGACGAATGGGCACGCACTGATTGATTAAGCGTCCGACGGTGTAAGTGTCATAGGGCGTCAACAGGACGAAGACTCCGCGCTTTTGAGCCTCTTCCAAGACTTCGGGAGCAATGCGGCTGTTCTGCGTGACGACAAGACAAGAAATACCACACTCAAGGAACTTAAGCAAAGTCTCCGCGCTCCTGTCGCCGACAAGCACGATGTCTTTCCTGTTGAGAATGCTAACGGTCGAGAAGGCGGAGCCAGACGCTATGATGATGTTGCCTTCGATTAGTTCGTTCTCGTCGCCGCTGACTAGAACCTTAGCCTCCGTTGCCTGAATGATGTCACGATAGCGGACGCGCATTTCAACTAGGCTTTGAAGTCCAAGCTCAAGAAAATAACGCTTTGCGAGGTCGCTAACTGTGACGATGCCGACGAGTTCGCCGCCAGAATTGGTGACAGGCACGGATTGCAACTCGCTTTTGCGCATGACTTCACCGAGGTGACGTAACGTATCGTGTTGACGGACGACGGTTTTGCACTCAAGCGCAACGTCTTTGACACGCGGATACAAATCGGTTAAGAGCAACGGCTGTTCTACTTTAAAATATTCCAATGCGTACTTAGTCTCGTTATTAATCTTGCCGCAACGAGCAGGCACGGCATTAAAACCGTTAGCCTGCTTGAGGTGCGCATAACCTATCGCCGAGCAAATCGAATCGGTATCTGGATTCCTATGCCCGATGACGTAGATAGGTTTGTTAGAACTCTTCATTAAAACCCCTCCATTTATCAGAAAATTACCTTTGACGCCCGAATTATAAACAAAAAATTTTTGACTGTCTACTAATAAAAAATCCCCGACGACTTGTCGAGGAAAAAACTTCATGTCGATTATTTCTTTTGCCGTTCACAGACTTGATTGCCGACGGTACAACTGGTCTTGCACGCACTCTGGCACGAGGCTTGACACTCGCCGCAACCACCTTTAGTCAACGTAGCTTGCAAAGTCGGCTTGTTGATTGTCTTGATGTGTTTCATGATATCAGCTCCTTTTTATCTTGTGCGGTCAACGATAAAGTCAGCGACTTGTTCTAGGGCAAGCACGGCGGAGGTCTTCAACGTAAGCGGAAGATTAACCCGCGCCGCTTCTATGTGAGCTTGCGCCCGCGTCCTGCAGTAGTCAACCGCGTCCGTAGCTTGAATAATTTTTATCGCAGCGTCAACGCTTCCACCAGTCGTGACGATTGCTCTTAACTTTGGAGCCTCGTCGCTTTGTTCAAGGGCACGAATCACAGGAAGAGTTATCACGCCGCTTTTTAGGTCGCCGCCATTGGGCTTACCCGTGATTTTCTCGTCGCCGAAGAAGTCTAACAGGTCGTCAATAATCTGAAAGGCAAGACCAACGCTTGAGCCGTAAGCCGTGAGGTTCTCGACTTCGCGGCTGTCCATATCCGCGACGATGCCGCCGAGCCGACAACAGCTTGCTAGGAAAATCGCCGTCTTGAGATTAATCCGCGTGTAGTATTCGGTCATGGTCGGCACTTCAAATAACGAACGGTCTTGCATGATTTCGCCAATGCACAAATCCTTGACGAGCTTGGAGAGAATCAGTTGGACTTGTGCGCCGTAGTTATTTTCCGCGACGAGTTGAAACGCCTTAGCAAAAAGATAATCGCCGACGAGCACCGCGATTTGTGCGCCGTATTTGGAATTCGCCGTTTCGACGCCGCGTCGTTTCTTTGAAGTGTCGATAATATCGTCGTGGACAAGGCTTGCCGTGTGAATCAATTCTAAGGCAACTGCAAGCGGCATGGTTCTTTCGGCGGGGCAATCGTCTTTGGAGTTCGCGCACAACAGGAACAGCATCGGACGCAACCTCTTGCCGCCTTTGAATAACGGCTCACACGCCTCGAAGATGAATTCGTCGTCTGCGATTGCCTGTCTTATCTGTTCCTCCAATACTTGCAAGTTCTTTGCCGCTACGTCGTTCAATGCCGCTACGAAGTTCAATCAGCTCACCCGCCCAAAAATTTTTCGGCAATTCTATCACAGCACCAACTTAAAATCAATTCCAAATCAGTCCATATCAATCAGCGGGGTTTTCTTGCCATAAAGGAGCATGTCAAATGGGTCGTAATAAAAAACATGCCCATATGCGAAATTGATAGACATAGCCTCAATTACTCTACTATGAATAGGTTTGTTATATAATTTAGGGTTAATATAGAATGCTGAATCAACATCTGACGGAAAAGGAACGAAACAAACTTTTTTGCCAAAGGGAAGCTTATCGAATTGATTTAAAGTTTCTAAGGCATTTGTATGCATTTGTATGCATTACTACCAAGATATTATACCAGTTAATTCTTTGCTTACGAGACGTCCACTTTTCATTACATTCATCAATTTCCTTATAATGAACCATATTAAATACAAGATCATCAAGGAGAAAGCGTGGAACTCCATGAGGATATATTGGCGAAGGCTCACCTAACCATTGAGAAAAACGAAATTCTTTTTCCATGTAATTTCGTGGGGCACTAAGAAACTTCATAAAGCTTGGTTCGGGTACATCTAAATTTACAAAGGGAGAACGATATACCAAACCAAGGGTGTGTGAGATTACCCCACCAAAACAATTTTTAGAGAAAATCGACAAGCGCGAACGTTGCAGTTGACGATACTTTTTAAGCGCGAATCCGGGGATAGTGACAATCCAATCTCCCAGCAATTTTTCTTCGGGCAAGTTGAGTTTGTGTGCATCTGTCGTAACTTTGCTTATACCAATTTTCTTTGCACCAACGCAAAGAAGGGTATCATACTGCCCCCTCTCGTCAACTTTGGCAATGTTTTCAGTTGTCGCTTCGCCGACGATTTCAATTCCGTCGTGCTGTTGCTCCAGAATCTTAATCGCCTTGTCCTTAAAGCTAGTTTCGTCCGAGACATGCCAGATTAAAACTTTTAACATCGCATCAAATCCTTTCTACGGTAAGGAAAATTTTCTCACCGTTTCTTTTACATATCAATCAGCGGAGTCTTCTTGCCATAAAGGAGCATGTCGAAAATATCGTAGTAAAAGGGGTCGCCCATAGCAAATCGATTAACTTTATCTGCAAAATTTGGATAGTTCTTATTTATTTCGGGATTAATATACCACGCCGAATTTAAATCGGACTTGAACGGCACGAAACAAGCTTTCTTGGCATAAGGCAACAAATCAAACGCTTGCAAAACTTTTTCGTCTTCAGTATAAATTTCCACGAATAAGTTATCCCAATTGATTCTTTTTCTGCGCCTATCGAAGTCGGTTTCATTAGAAATGAGATAATGATTAAAAAATATCGTCATGTTGCCGAGTGTAAAAATCGGAAATCCTCTAGGATCGTTTTCCTTGAAGGATAGTTGTTTTTCCATGTAAACACGCGGCTCATGCAAAAAACTGAAATAGCCTGCTGGACTCAAGAACATGTTGATAAATGGCGAATAAAATGGTAAGCCAAGAGTGTTATACATCAATCCGCCAAAACAGTTAATAGAGAAAATTGATAAGCGCGAACGTTGCAGTTGACGATACTTCTTAAGCACGAATCCGGGGATAGTGACAATCCAATCCCCTAAAATTTTTTCCTCGGGCAAATTAAATTGTTTAGCCTCTTGCGTAACTTTACTCATATTAGACTTTTTGCTCATGCCGATTTGTCTTGCACCGACGACGAGGAGAACATCATACTGCCCCTCCCCGTCAACCTTGGCAATGTTCTCGTTTACCGCTTCGCCGACGATTTCAATTCCGTTGTGCTGTTGCTCCAGAATCTTAATCGCCTTGTTCTTAAATATCGTGTCGTCTGAAATCTGCCAGATTAAAACTTTTAACATAACATCAATCCTTTCTAGCGGACAAGCTCATAGCCCGCCTCGTCAATAACCTTAGCGAAGTCGTCGATAGGAATATCCTTCGTGGCGGTGACGGTCGCCGAATTATTTTCCAAGCTGACCTCAACCGCCGTGACGCCGTCCATCTTCGCCAATGCGTCGTGCACGTGCTTTTGGCAATGCTTGCACATCATGCCCTCTACTTTGAATGTTGTTTGCATTTGTCTTGCCTCCTTATTAATTTCTGTCCGAAGACTTTCTACGTGGACTTCAACATTTCGCGGCGCGTCATTGAACTCAATCGACCGTTCGACCTTAAAAAGCCTCAGCCGCAGGGCATTGAGCACGACGCACACGCTAGACATACTCATTGCCGCCGCCCCAATCATTGGTGAGAGCTTGAGACCGAACGCCGGATAAAACACACCTGCGGCGAGCGGAATGCAAATCACGTTGTAGAAGAACGCCCAGAACAGATTTTGCTTAATGTTCGTCATGACGGCGCGGCTGAGTTTGATTGCGTTTACGGCGTCGAGCAAATCATTTCGGACTAAGACTGCGCCCGCACTCTCAATCGCAACGTCGGTACCAGCACCAATCGCAATGCCCAGATTAGCCCTTGCCAATGCTGGAGCGTCGTTTATACCGTCGCCAATCATCGCCACCTTGCGTCCTTGAGTCTGAAGCTTTTCAACCTCCTGTGCTTTGTTTTCGGGAAGGACGCCCGCGATAATTTTTTCTATGCCGAGCCGTCTAGCAATCGTTTGCGCCGTGCGAGGGTTGTCGCCCGTCAACATGATAACACTAACGCCCAAAATTTTAAACTCCTTGACCGCCTGCGCGGAGTTTTTTTTCTCAACGTCAGCCGCCGCAATCACTCCGAGAATTTTATCACCACATGCAAAGATTAATGGCGTCTTGCCCTCGTCAGCGAGCGAGGAAAGTTTTTCGTGCAGAGCGTCTAGATTAAAGCCCAGCTCCGTCAAAAAGTTTTCGTTGCCCGCGACACACTCCACGCCGTCAATCTTAGCACGCACGCCACGTCCAAAGACCGCCTGAAAGTCTGTAGGGATTAAGGATTGGGGACTAGGGACTAGTCTTTTGATTGCGGAGGCTAAGGGGTGTTCGCTTTTTGATTCGAGAGCCGCCGCAATCGTCAGCAATGTTTGCTTATCGGCGTTGCAAGTGGTTATGTCTGTGACGAACGGTTTGCCTTCTGTTAGCGTGCCGGTCTTGTCTAGAACGACGGTATTAATTTCGTGTGCTGTCTCCAATGCCTCGCCCGATTTGATTAAAATTCCGTTCTCCGCGCCTTTGCCCGTGCCAACCATAATTGCAACCGGCGTAGCCAAACCCAATGCACACGGACAACTTATCACCAGAATCGACACGGCGATAGAGAACGCGAACTCGACGCTTGCACCGCTGATAAGCCACGCTGAACCCGCAATCAACGCAATCATAATCACGGCTGGCACGAACACTCCCGCGACCTTATCGGCAGTCTTGGCAATGGGAGCCTTGCTCGCGGACGCCTCCTCAACCAAAGCGATAATCTTGCTTATTGTAGTTTCGCCGCCGACCTTCGCCGCACGGAACTTAACAAAGCCGCTCTGATTAATTGTGCCGCTCGTGACGTTATCGCCGACGGTTTTATTAACGGGCAAGCTCTCTCCGGTTATCGCGGACTCGTCAACAGTCGTCGCACCGTCCAAAATCAATCCGTCCGCCGCAAAGCTCTCGCCCGGCTTAACCAAAACTTCATCGCCAATAATCAGTTCTTCAACAGGGATTGTAAGTTCATTGCCGCCGCGCAGGACAGTTGCTTGCTTAGGGGCAAGGTTCATGAGCTTTTCCACTGCTTGAGATGTCTTGCCCTTAGCTCGCGCCTCGAAGAATTTCCCAACCGTTATCAAGGTTACAATCATGCCCGCCGACTCAAAGTAAAGATTGCGGCTGTATTCGTCGACCAAAGCCAGATTTCCCGCGCCGAGTCCTTGACCGATTCTAAATAACGCAAACGCCCCAAACATAGCCGCCGCCATTGAACCCAATCCAACTAAGCTATCCATGTTCGGAGCACCCGCCGCCAATGTCTTGAAGCCGTTTACGTAATACTTGCGGTTGAGGTACATAATCGGCAGTATCAGCAAGAACTGTGCAAAGGCGAAAGTCACAGCATTAGCCCGCCCGTCGAAGAGTTCAGCGATAATCGGCGGCACGGGTAGCGGCAACATGTTATGCATTGCGATATAAACCGTCGGCAACAGGAAGACTATCGACCACGTAAGCCGCGTGCGCATTTCGGAGATTTCTTTATCAATCGTGCGTTCTGTTGACGGTTGAACTTGCGCGGAAGATTTCTTAGGCGATGCACCGTAGCCCGCATTGATGACAGCCTCGACGATTGCCGCGACAGAAACTTTTGCATCGTCGAACTTAACTTGCATTGAATTGGTTAAGAGGTTGACGCTTACATTGTCCGAGCCGACGAGCTTGCCAACTGCCTTTTCTACTCGCGCCGAGCACGCCGAACAACTCATGCCCGTCACGTCGAAAGTTTCCTTAGTCATTCAAATCCCCTCGATGAACATGATTGGCAGTTCTTTAATCCGCAGGCGATTTTTCCTTAGCCACACAGTCAGCATTCTCTCCACAAAGAAGGCAACCAATCGTCGCGGCGTGAACGGGAGGTCGGCAAGGTTTATCGTCCGCAAAACTTCTTCAGTTGCGTCTATGATGAACGAGAACAGCCAACGGCAATAGGCGTCGAGAATATATTTGCGCGTGATAAACAGATTGCATTTGTAGAGCGTCGACGAGTTCAACACGTAGTCGAAGGCGTCTAGGTAATCGGGCTGAGCCTGCAGAAGGTGTTTCCTAATAACCGCCTCGCCTAGGGTCGTAAGAGTTTCTCCGCAGTCGTTGATAATCCATTCACGTTGCGTCAGGCCGCCGAAATAAACTTCGGAAACAATGATGTCGTAGCGTTTCAAAATCTTCAAAGCCTCTTCGCGGGACAGAATCTTATCGTAAGCGTAGGTCGTGTCGTTTGACGTGGTAAAGAACCTGCGATAGTGGCAAAGCCCAAGGGTTGTGTGGCGGGTGTTCTTCCACATCCAATAAAGCGCGGTGATTTCGTTAAGGTAGACATTAAGGCGGCTGATATTGTCGCCAGTGTCGTCGCCGAGGTGACCGAAGTCGCCATTAACGTCGCGTCCGCCTTGAATGATTTTGTAACCTTCGGGCGGAGTGGCAAGCTCAATATTCTTGTAGGTGACTGCGTAAACGCAAAAATCTTCGGGCGGGGTGAGCCGCTTTAAGATATACCACTTGACCGCGCCGCCATTGAGAGCACTAACCTCCGCGAACCTATTCAAGTTGGCTAAGATGTATTGTTCAAGTTCGGAACCCGAACGCGCAAAGGTTATCACGGTGTCAGCAATGTTTTCTAGGAGGATAAACGCGCTGTCGAAGTCGATGGGCTTGCGTTCGATGATTAAAGCCACGTCATAGTGTTTGAGACCAACTGCCGCGAGATTTTTATAAACGTGCGTGTAAATGTTCTCCGTCATGGGCGGCATTGATTTATCGGATACGGCGTCAATCTCCGTGAAATCGTTGGCTAGCTTAGTAAAAACTCTGCCGCGAGCAAAGTAGCCGTCAACGTCAAGTAGCGTCTTAACGGAAGAATTCTTCAAGAAGGGCAATAGCCGCAAGTCGGCGTTGGTGTCATAAAGGAAATCGGGCGGCGAGGCTTTAAATTGCTCAAGCGTGACGACCTGCGATGACAGATACCCACGCTTATAGGCATTGTTGCGGAAGGGTGCCAAGTCTCTTTGATTGACAAAAAGGAAATAGTCTGCCGCGCCACTCTGCAGGAACTTCACTAACGCGGACAAGTCCTGAAGCTTGTCGTTGAAAAAAATTTTGTTGTCCTGCACAAAGTCAAAGCCGTCGCCTGAGGTTTGCGCGTGCCCGACGATTTTAAATGGGCGATTGCCAATGCGCGATAAGAACTCTGCCTCGTCGCCGCAAAGTAAAACCTTCGGCACGAAACCAAATTCATTTCCCATAACGTTTCCTCCTTACCAAAAGAGCGATTGCCGAAATCAGCAACCGCCCGAAAATGTTTTATCGTTAGATGTCTTCAATGAACATAACGTTCAGTTCATTGATTCGCAACCGATTATTGAGGAGCCACACCGTCAGCATTCGTTCAGCGAAGTAGCCCATAACGCGTCGTCTCTTTAGCGGTGTCGTGTCGAGGTCTGCCTTGCGCAAAAATTCTTCGGTAGCGTCGATTAGGAACGAGAACAGCCACTTGCAGTAAGCGTCGAAGATATTTCTGCGGGTGACGAACATATTGCACCGATAAAAAGATTTCGAGTTCAGCACGTAGTCTAGGGCGTCGACGTAATCTGGTTGAGCTTGCTGAATATATTTTTTAATGATTGTCTCGCCTAGGTTAGTAAGCGTCTTGCCGCAATCGGCGCGAATGAGTTCCCGTTGAAGCCGCCCGATATAAATCTTTGCAACGATGATTTCGTAGTCCTCCAAAATCTTCAACGCGTCGTCCGCAGTTAAAATCTTGTCGTAGGAAAAAATTTTATCATCAGCGGTAGTGAAGAACCTGCGATACTGATAAAAGCCAATCGCAGTGTGCTTAGTGTTCTTCCATATCCAATAAAGCGCGGTGACTTCGTTAAGGTAAGGATTAAGGCAACTGATATTGTCGCCGGTATCGTCGCCGAGATAGCCGAGATCGTCCTTGCTCGCCCGTCCCGCGTGAATGATTTTGTAACCTTCGGGCAAGCGTCCTTCGTGAGGTGTAAGCTTGTGCGTGGCTACGTAATTGTAAAAGTCTTCGGGCGTTCGACGTGTGAGGAAGTGCCAAGCTCCCGTGCTCGTCTTCAAAGTGGAGTGCTCGTCAAAATTTCTCGTCGCCAAATGTCTTTCAAGTTCAGAATTCGTTCGGGCAAAAGTTATCACAGTCAAGGAAGTGTCCTTCAAGCGGTCAAACATGGCGTCGAAGTCAGCTGGTTTGCGTTCGACGATTAAGGCGGCGTCGAAACGTTTAAAGCCGACCTCGTCAAGACTTCTGTAAGTGCGCCTGCAGATGTTTTCCTTTATTGGTAGTAGCGGCTCGGCTGAAACGCATTCAATCTCCGTCAAGTCGTTGTCGAGTTTCGTAAAAAGTTTTCCCTGCGAAAAGTATGCGTCAACGTCAAGCAAAGTTTTAATCGCGGCGGTTTTAAGCTGCCGGATAAGCAAGACTTCGCTTTCGGCGTCGTAGAAAAATTCGCGGGGAAAGGATTTGAACTCATCAAGCGTGACTATATTTTGGGAGAGGAATCCTTTCTTGCGAGCCTCGTTTATGAAGGTGCGACATTCCTTGAGCTTGACGAAAACAAGATAATCTGCTGCGCCACTCTGCAGGAATTTTATCACTGCAGACAAGTCCTGAAGTTTAGGTTGTCCGATTAGTTCAAACGGACGGTTGCCGACTTGCGCTAAAAATTCCTTCTCGTCGCCGCAAAGTAAAATCTTCGGCACGAAACTTAAGCTTTGCATAACGTTTTCCTTTTGCATATTAATCAGCGGAGTTTTCTTGTCATAAAGATTTAATAAAATGGATTAGGGATAAAATAAGTTTCATTGTAACCCATATCAATCAGCGGATTTTTCTTGCCATAAAGGAGCATGTCAAACGGGTCGTAGCATAAATCCATCTTTATAACAGAAACATTGACAAACTCTCTTAACTCAAGAACATTTGAATTATTCCATTCACGCGCTTTAGTTTTTCTCACTTCAGTGGGAATGTAAAACGCTGAAGGCAAATCCGACTTAAAAGGCACGAAACAAACTTTCTTTTCGTACGGGAGCGCATCGAACTGCTCCAAAGTATGTTTGTCTTCATCGTTAAGGTACATTTCTATGAAGAGATTATCCCAGTTGATACGTGGCTTTCTTCTTTCCCACATTTCGATAAAGTCTTTAAAATTCGCGTAATGATACGCACTTACCACAATGTCGCCGAGGTTAGCGAAATTATGTTTTTTACCACTCGCATAAATCTTTTGCTCTCTAAATGTCGGCAGTTCTTTCATGTAATCACGTGGTGCACTGAGAAAGTGAATAAAATCTTTACTAGACAAAAATCCAAAGTTACCTAATGGCGACAGAAAGGGCAACTCCAGCAGATGCGAAATCAAATTACCAAAACAATTCATTGAGAAAATCGAAAGGTGCGACCGTTGCAGTTGGAGATGCTTTTCAAGTGTAAAGCCAGGAATACAGACAATCCAATCGCTCAGTAATTTTTCTTCGGGTAGACCGAATTGAACAGCATTTTGTCTGGCTTTCTGAATACCACGACCATAGAAACCATTATGTGCGCCGACTAAAAGGAGAACATCATACTGCCCCCCCCCGTCAACCTTGGCAATGTTTTCGTTTACCGCTTCGCCGACAATCTCAATTCCGTTATGCTATTCTTCCAGAATCTTAATCGCCTTGTCTTTAAAGCTCGTGTCGTCTGAAACGTGCCAGATTAAAACTTTTAACATCACATCAAATCCTTTCTACGGCGAGGGAAATTTTTTCGCTGTTGACGTCCCAAGCCTTAGCGGCGTCGTGAATCGAGAAGATAATTTCGTTCGCCAAAGTGACGGCTTGAATCTCCTCTGCATTGCGGCGGATAATCTCAGCTAGTTTGTCATTGCCCGACGCGAAAATTTTTATCCTGTCCGTGACTTCAAAATTGCTTTCGCGGCGCATGACTTGCACCTTGCTTATAATCTCGCGAACAAAGCCTTCTTCAATCAATTCGGGCGTCAGCGTCGTCGACAGGGCAATAGAAACGTCGCCTTCGCTTTGACAGTTGAAGCCTTCGCTCTGCGTGATTGTGATTTCAATGTCCTCCACCGTCAAAGTCAAATCGCCGAGTTTAAGTTCGCCCGTCTTGTAAAGTTCAAGCTTAGC
Organism: Quinella sp. 1Q5; assembly: GCA_014764605.1. Lineage (GTDB taxonomy): Bacteria > Bacillota > Negativicutes > Selenomonadales > Selenomonadaceae > Quinella. Next base: position 18,883 of record JACXWG010000011.1, read on the forward strand.
GGCGGCACCGTCAAGCTTAGCCAATGCCTTTTGAACCTCGCCCATGCGTTTGCCGACCTTTTTGCCCAGAACGCGGAAGTTAGGCTTAATGTTGTACTTGATGAATTCGCCCATATCCGAGCGGAACTCCACGCGCTTAACGTTTAATTCGTCCTCGATAATCTCAACGAAGAACTTCGGCAACTCCTCCGCCTTAACGAACATATCCGCAACTGGTTGACGGTTCTTGATGTTAGCCGCATTGCGAGCCGCACGACCTAGCACGACGATTTTTAAGACGGAGTCCATATTGTGTTCCAAGTCGGCGTCTATGAATTTTTCGTCGGCTTGCGGGTAGTCGCAAAGGTGAACGCTTTCAGGAGCCGCCGCATCGATTGAACAAACCAGATTGCGATAAATATTTTCCGTGATGAAGGGCACCATTGGAGCCGCCGCCTTAGCCAAAGTGACTAGCGCGGTGTACAACGTCATGTAAGCGTTAATCTTGTCCTGCTCCATACCTTTAGCCCAGAAACGTGCGCGACTGCGGCGAACATACCAGTTGCTCAGCTCGTCAACGAAATCTTGCAACGCTCGCGCAGATTCCGGAACTTTGTAATTCGTCAAGGCATCATCGACAGTCTTAACCATAGTATTTAGCCGCGACAGGAGCCATTTATCCATAACGGGAAGTTTATCGTAGTCAAGCGTATACTTCGTGGCGTCGAAGTCGTCAATGTTAGCGTACAGCACGAAGAAGGCATAAGTATTCCACAGCGTGCCGAGGAACTTGCGCTGACCTTCGACGACCGCATCATCATGGAAACGATTTGGGAGCCACGGCGCGGAATTTTCGTAGAAGTACCAGCGGATAGCGTCGGCTCCGTGCTTAGCGAGCGTTTCCATTGGCGCGACGGCATTGCCTTTGGACTTCGACATTTTCTGCCCGTCTTTGTCTAGGACGAGTCCGAGCACAATACAATTTTTAAAGGAGGTGTCGTCGAAAATCAGCGTTGAGATTGCCATTAACGAATAGAACCAGCCGCGAGTTTGGTCGACCGCCTCGCTTATGAAGTCGGCGGGGAAGTGGCTTTCAAATATCTCCTTGTTCTCGAAGGGATAATGCCACTGCGCAAAGGGCATCGCTCCTGAATCAAACCAACAGTCGATGACTTCGGGGACACGATGCATTTCTTTGCCGCACTTCGGACACGGAAAAGTTACCTTGTCAATATACGGGCGGTGCAACTCAATATCGTCCGGGCAATTCGTCGACAGCTGCTTAAGTTCTTCGATTGAGCCGATTGAATGTTGATGACCGCACTCGCACTCCCAAATATTTAGCGGCGTACCCCAGTAGCGGTTGCGACTTATGCCCCAGTCTTGAACGTGTTCTAACCAATCGCCGAAACGCCCCTTGCCAATCGTCGGCGGAATCCAGTTGACTTTCTCATTGTTCTTAAGTAAGTCGTCCTTAACCGCCGTCATCTTGATGAACCACGACTCGCGGGCGTAGTAAATTAGCGGAGTATCGCAACGCCAACAATGCGGATAGCTGTGTTCAAACGGCGGAGCTTTGAACAGCTTGCCTGACTGCTTTAAGTCTTTAAGTATCAGCGGGTCGGCGTCCTTAACGAAAGTTCCCGCCCAATACGTTTCAGCCGTCATGTTGCCTTTGCCGTCTACGAACTGCACGAACGGAATATCATATTTTTTGCAAACGCGGTTATCGTCCTCGCCGAACGCCGGCGCACAGTGGACAATGCCGGTGCCGTCCTCGGTCGTAACGTAATCATCGCAGGTCACGTAATGCGCACGCTTGCCCGAACGTTTAACAATCTCATCGGCGAACGGGTACAGCGGTTCATAGGCTTTATACTCAAGCTCCTTGCCCTTGTACGTCGCCAAAACTTTACGCTCGCCCTCGACGCCCTCGAAGACTTTATCAACCAAAGCCGCCGCTAAGATATAAACCGTATCGCCGACTTGAATCTTGACGTAATCGACCTTTGGATTGACGCATAAGCACAGGTTTGAAGGCAACGTCCAAGGCGTCGTCGTCCAGGCTAAGAAGTAAGCGTCCTCGTCCGCGACTTTGAACTTAACGACCGCTGAACGCTCCTTGACGTCCTTATAACCCAATGCGACCTCGTGACTTGAAAGCGGCGTGCCACAGCGCGGACAATACGGAACGACCTTATGCCCCTTGTACAGCAAACCTTTATCCCAAATCTGCTTGAGTGCCCACCACTCCGACTCGATATAATCGTTCTCGTAAGTGATGTAAGGATTGTCCATGTCCGCCCAAAAGCCAACGACGCCGCTGAACTCTTCCCACATAGTCTTGTACTTCCAGACCGACTCGCGGCATTTCTTTATGAAAGGCTCCATACCGTAAGCCTCGATTTGTTCCTTGCCGTTAATGCCGATTAGCTTTTCAACCTCAAGTTCGACCGGCAAGCCGTGAGTATCCCAACCAGCCTTGCGAAGAACCTTTTGCCCCTTCATAGAGTGATAGCGCGGGAACAAGTCTTTGATAACGCGGGTCAAGACGTGCCCGATATGCGGCTGCCCATTTGCCGTCGGCGGTCCGTCATAGAAAGTATAAAGTTCGCAACCTTCGCGATTATCGATTGCCTTCTGTGCGATATTATTTTCCGCCCAAAAATTTTCGACTTCCTTCTCGCGGCTTGCGAAGTTCAAATTGGTATCAACCTTGCGATAAAGCATTTAATGATTTCCTCCTTTGTAAGTGCGGCAATGTTATCACGTCAACAGAAAAAATTCAATGCGCAGGGGAGCGTCTCAATCCTAAGTGGCAAAGTGTTTCCAATCTCGCCGTCAAGGTCGCTCGTCAGCTGAACGGAAGAGCTTATCTCGAACGATTTAGCTTGCAGGGAAAAAATATTCTCATCGCTGTCAACAGACTCGCCCGCCAAAATTTTCTTTGCTAACGTCACGAGACTACTTGCCGAACATTTCTTTAGGGCAAGGAGGTCAAGTTTGCCGTCATCAATTTTCGCGGCGTCCGAAATCTTTTTGAAGCCCGCGACCGAAGGAGAGTTAAGCACCAAGAATAAAAAGGCGTCAACTGAAAACTTTTTCCCGTCCGCTACGATTTCAAACGGCACCGTCCTAAAATTTTTAAGCTCGCCGAGTCCGCGAAGGTAGTAAGCACTCTTGCCTAAGAAATTTTTCAAACGGGAGCCGACCTCGTGAGCTATCGACGTGAAGACTCCCGCACTCGCCACGTTGATAAAATATTCCGCGCCATTTACCAAACCCAAATCAACGGGACGCGTTCGACCTTCTGCCACGGCGTCGAAAGTTTTTTCTTCGTCAAGCTGAAGATGAGCCGCGAAATCATTGGACGTGCCAGAGCCTATGACGCCGACGGGTAAATCAATCGAATTCTTCTTGAGCCAATTAATCACGGCGTGCAAAGTTCCGTCGCCGCCCGCCGCAATTACGCCCTCCACACCCGACATCTTGACGCATTCAACGAAAGCTTTGTTATCGTCTGCACAAGTCCTGTAGACCGACAAAAAGACTCCGCGCCATTGAAAATTTTCTATGACAGCGTCCAGACGATTCTTGAACGCGGCATGACCCGACACCGGATTATAGACGAGCAGAATTTTTTTCATTTGAAGATACCGAGCTTGCGAAAGATTTTAATGCCGAAGCGTCCGACCATTGGAATACGCGCCATGTCCTCTTCGTGCAAGCCACCAATCATAGCTAGCGTTGCAACATAGACGACACAACCCACGCCGATTGCCCCGAATGTCGATAGAATTTCCATATGCCATTGCGCCGCCGTCAAGTCGTAGAAGAATTTTACAACCAGAGCCATAGCCGCCGCCGCGCAGATCGTCTTGATGAGTTGACCCAGCTCCATTTTGTAGCCAATGTACTTGTAGATAAAGTAGAGATTGATAAACGCCGCTACGCCCATATCAGCCGCCGTAGCCCAAGCCGCCCCCATGATTCCCAGTTCGGGCATTGCAGTCAGCGTCCAGTTCAAAACGACTTTAGCCGCCGCCGCAAGCACCATATTAATCATCGGGATTGTCGTATGCCCTAAGCCTTGCAAAACGCCCGTCGACACCTGATGAAGTCCAAGCAGGATTATCGACACCGCCGAAATCATCACGGCTGGTCCTGCGCCTGGTGCGTTATAAATCAGAGTGGCAATCGGCGTAGCAAGGAAGAAGACGATAACGAATGCGGGGAAGCAAACGAAATTTGAAATCCTTACCGCCGCCGCTGTCTGTCGAAAGATTCTTGCCGTGTCCTTTAAGGCTCGCGCCTCCGAGATTGCCGGGACGATTGATACTGCCAATGACGCCGTTAAGATTGTCGCTAAGTTCACGAGGGGGACAGCCATTCCCGTTAAGTATCCGAACAGCTCCGTTGCTTGCCGAACGGAATAGCCTGCCACCTCTAATCGTTGCGGGACAATCATCAAGTCTAGGTTCGACACGACGGGCAACATGATTGACGCCGCCGAGACTGGCAACGCCAACTTGAATATCCGCTTGATGATTGAGAACGTCGGCTCGTTTTGCGTCTCTGGCAAGGGCTTTAAGTCTTTGCCGTAAGTCGCGTCAATCTCGCGGTTTAACTTTATGTGGAAGTATACAAGGACAATTAGACCTGTCACAGCCCCCGCCAAGGCTCCGAGACTTGCACCCGCCGCCGCATAGTCAAGACCCCATGGCAAGAGCAAGTCCGCCAATACAATCATCGTTATCACGCGGAAGATTTGTTCGACAATCTGGCTAACTGCGGTTGGTGTCATGCGTTGCCAACCTTGCAAGTATCCTCGACTCGATGCAAGAAACGTCACAAAAAAAATCGTCGGCGACAACGCCACAACGGACATATAAGCTCGCGGGTCGCGTATGAACTGCCAATCGATAAGCCATTGTGCGGAAAAATATGTAAGCACCGAGAAAAATATTCCCGTGAACAACATCATCACCAGTGAAATATGGAAGACGCGCTTGGCTCCGAATATGTCTTTAAGGGCGACGCGCTCCGCCGTGATGATTGATACCGCCACTGGTACGCCCGCTTGTGATAGCGTCAACGCGAAAAAATACGCGGGAAATGCAAGCATGTATATGCCCATGCCTTCGCCACCTAGGATTCTTGATATAAGAATCCAATTGAGTGCGCCGATGACTTTTACGACGAAACTCGCTATCGTCAAGATGAACGTGCCCTTTATAAATTTCTCGCTCGGTTTAGTTTCTGTCATTGTTTCCTTTGTCCTTAAGTCTTTAATCAGTTAGCTTTAATTGCCTTTTTCGCCGCCGCAAGTTATAATCCTTTAAAACGGATTGAGAGGAAAGAACTTTATGTGTGGCGTCATTTACAAAATCACTAACAGTCTAAATGGCAGAAGCTACGTCGGAAAGACGACACGTTTCGTCGAAGAGCGTTTCGGCGAACATGCACATTGCAAGAAATTTCTCGTCGATAAAGCCATTTGCAAATACGGACGGGAAAATTTTTTAGTCGAGGTTATCGAAGAGTGCGAGACGATTCAACAGATCAATGAACGCGAAATCTTTTGGATTGCGGAGCTGAATTGTAAAGTTCCGAACGGCTATAACTTAACTGACGGCGGCGAAGGCAATCTAAATCCGAGCTCAGAAACTCGCGCAAAAATGTCGGCGGCGCAGTCGGGAGAAAATCACCCTATGTACGGAAAACATCATAAGCCCGAAACGATTGTGAAAATGTCGGCAACACGAAGAGGCAAGCATTTATCTGAAACGGCGCGAACTAAACTTTCAGTAGCTAAAAAAGGCGTTCCAAAATCGCCCGAACATCGCGCAAAACTTGCAACGGGTAATCGAGGAAAAAATCGCGGCAAAAGTCCCTACGTAAATTTGCTCAACGAGATTGACGCGCACAAACTTACGTATTCTGCCCTTGCTGAAATTCTTGGCATATAAGTTACGACAGTTTCTCAAAAGCTACGTAGAGAACGTAACTTTACGGAACGAGACAAAGCAAATCTCGAAAAACTTTTTGGCAAGCCAGCGGATTATCTGCTGAAGTGCAATTTCTAATAGACGATTTGTTTGGAGGGCGTTAAGCGTGAATATAAATCTTGTGAGATTCAATACGGACGTGGGCAAGACCAAGCCCGAAAATTTGGTTCACGCCGACGCCGCCTGTCCATTTTGCGACGTGGAACACTTGACCAACATAATCGACACCGACGGCGATATAATCTTCCTCAAGAACAAGTACAACGTCATAGAGGGCGCAGACCAATTCGTTTTGATTGAGGGGCGCGAGTGCAATAGCGATATGCCCGACTATACTAAAGAGAAAATGCGCCACGTAATTGGAATGGGCATTAAGCACTGGAAAAATCTTCTAGCATCGGGCAAGTATGAAGATGTTCTCTTCTTCAAGAACTACGGGATAATGAGCGGCGGCACGATTCGACATCCGCACATGCAACTTGTCGGCTTCCCGCAGTTGAAATCCGAATTGCTCTTCGACGAGGCGGAATTGCGCGGGATTGTCATTGCCGAACGTGACGGCGTCGAGTTCAACGTCTCGAATTGTCCGCGAGTGGGCTTCGGCGAACTTAATATCGTCGTGGAGGCGGGCGGCAGTCTCGACGCTTTGGCTGACTTCATTCAAGTCGGCGTGCATTACGCTATGAATCACTTCAACAAACACAAAAGCTGCACAAGCTACAACATCTTCTTTTATCGCCGCGCCGAAAAAATTTTCGCAAAGGTCATGCCGCGCTACGCCACAAGTCCTTACTTCGTCGGCTATAATATTCACTTCCTGCCAAACAACGTCGAACGCCTTGCCAATGAAATTCGGGAACTTTACTTCCGTTGAAGGTTAAACTTTCGTTAGTTCGTTGACAAAAGGCTTTCCCTTGATAAAATCCCGTTGAGTTTTGAACTAAATATTTCTTGTAAATAATTGGCGGCAGTTCATTTCAGAAAATGCGATTGTCGCCTTTGGCTTTAAGGAGGTATTTAAAATGGCAACGGTCACTCAAATTTTCGGCACGGAAGGTTCAGATTTGCTTTATGGCGGCGATAACATCAAGCTCATTTCTTCCTACGGCGGCAACGACACCATAATCAACCCCAGAGGCAGCGTTTGGATAGACGCGGGCACCGACAATAACCTAGTATCCCAGGCGGCGGCTGGCAACATGACAATCATAAGCGGCGACGGCAACGATACAATCAAAATTGCCACAGACCAAACCGCACAATACTACAACTTAATCAAAGTCAGCGGCGGGGATAACCTAATCGACAATGGCAAAGTCATGTATTCGACTATCACGGCGGGCAAGGGCAACGATACGATTTCAAGCGGCGGACACAGTACTAAGATTAATGCTGGCGCAGGAGACAATCGGATAACAATCGTCGACGCGGACGGCGGCAACTCAATCGTCGCGGGCAGTGGCAATGATTTCGTCTCGATAACAGGTGCAAGCGGTAGCAATACAATCAAAGTTGGCGCGGGCGATAATACCGTTATCGGAGGACTTGGTACGGGCAACAGAGTTATCGCGGGCAACGGCACCAATCGCGTATCAATCGGCGGCGGATTAGTCAGCCTCGGCACGGCGACTGGTTCAGGTAATCAAGTCTCGCTCGGTGCTCATGGTAGCTCGTCCATCATAAGCGGCGGTGGCAACGATACAATCAAAATTGCCACAGACCAAACCGCACAATACTACAACTTAATCAAAGTCAGCGGCGGGGATAACCTAATCGACAATGGCAAAATCATGTATTCGACTATCACGGCGGGCAAAGGCAACGATACGATTTCAAGCGGCGGACACAGTACTAAGATTAATGCTGGCGCAGGAGACAATCGGATAACAATCGTCGACGCGGACGGCGGCAACTCAATCGTCGCGGGCAGTGGCAATGATTTCGTCTCGATAACAGGTGCAAGCGGTAGCAATACAATCAAAGTCAGCAACGGAGATAATACCGTTATCGGAGGACTTGGTACGGGCAACAGAGTTATCGCGGGCAACGGTACTAATCGCGTATCAATCGGCGGCGGACTCGTAAGCCTCGGCACGGCGACTGGTTCAGGTAATCAAGTCTCGCTCGGTGCTCATGGCGGCTCCTCAGTCATAAGCGGCGGCGGCAACGATACAATCAAAATTGCCACGGACAAAACCGCACAATACTACAACTTAATCAAAGTCAGCGGCGGGGATAACCTAATCGACAATGGCAAAGTCATGCTCTCGACTATCACGGCGGGCAAGGGCAACGATACGATTTCAAGCGGCGGACACAATACTAAGATTAATGCGGACGACGGCAACAACAAAATTACAGTCTATGGTGACGGCGGAAATACTCTCATCGCGGGCATTGGCAACGACACCTTCACAGGTAGCGGCGGCAATGATTTGTTCGTCTATAATGGCGGCAAGGACATCATCACCAACTACGGCTCTGACGATAGAATTTCATTGGCGGGCACAGGCATGAGTAAGCTAAGCAATATCAGCGGTGTTTCCTTCAGTAAGACAGGAGCCGCAATCCTAACCTTCAACACAAACAATAAGCTCACACTCAATGACGCTTCAAATCTCCCGATTGTCATCAACGGCGCAACACGCCTCCTTGATAAAAATCTCCTAGCCACGTCCGACGGAAAGAGTGCTACTTTGACTTCAGCATACAGTAGCAATTTTAGCTTGGGCTCTTATACAAACGTCAACGCGTCTGCAGTGGCTAAGAGAATTAAAATCACGGGCAATGCTTCCGCCAACTCGATAATCGGCAGTGGTTACAATGATTCAATCTACGGCGAGGCAGGTAATGATACGCTTGTTGGCGGGGCTGGCAACGATAAACTTTATGGGCAAGATGGAAACGATTCATTGAGCGGCGGAAACGGTAAAGACACGTTATCAGGCGGCTCTGGCGACGATAAACTTCTCGGCGGCGCGGGAAATGATAGCTTATCGGGCGGAGACGGCAATGACACGCTCTCTGGCGGTCCGGGCGATGATTATCTATTCGGCGGCTCTGGAAGAGATTCACTCTCTGGCGGCAAAGGCAACGATACTCTCTGGGGCGGTACAGGAAATGACACGCTTACAGGTGGTGACGGCAATGACGTGTTCATTTATAAGCCTGGCGAAGGCACTGACCACATCACCGACTATGCAAGCGGCGACATGCTAAAGATTCTAAAGAAGGACGGCTCAGCGGGTGGTTCGTTCACGAATTCTCTGTTCAGCGACGGCACACTTAAGCTTACGATTTCTGGCGGCGGCTCTGTCATCTTCGACAACGTGGCAAGCGGCGATTTCATCAATATTAATGGCACGACTCATACTATCAGCGGTTCCAAGCTCAAATGAACTTTGCACGGACAGTTTTAATCCCGTCAACAAGGCGGGATTTTTTTTTGCAATGGTTGATTTTGAAGTATCGACGTGTTAAACTTGAATAAATCTATTAAAGAATAATTATAATCTCTGATTATGAAAAGGAGGATTTAGATGATTGATATCACCGACAGAGTGCGCAACAAAGATTTGCAAAGCAAGATTGTCAGCGCGGAGGAAGTAGCTAATTGGATTCAACCTGGCTGGACGATTGCTTGTAGCGGATTCACGGCTTCTGCTTATCCAAAGGCAGTGCCGCTTGCCCTAGCCGAACGCATGAAGAAAGACCCCTTCCAAGTAAACATCTGGACTGGAGCATCAACTGGACCTGAACTTGACGGCGCACTTGCTGAAGTCAAAGGTATTAAACAACGTCTGCCCTATCAAACAGATAGCAAGCTCCGCCCCGAAATCAACGACGGCACTGTTGATTATCTCGACTTGCACCTTAGCGAGAGTGCGCAACTCACCCGCACAGGCTTTATCAAGAAGAAACCGGACTTTGCGCTGGTCGAGGCTTGCGCTATCACTGAGGAAGGCAACCTTATCCCGACGACTTCATTGGGCAACGCGGCAAGCTACGTTCAAAGCGCGGATACAGTCGTTGTAGAAGTCAACACCACACAACCGCTTGAGCTTGAAGGAATGCACGACGTTTACGTTCCGCTTGACCCGCCCAATCGCCTGCCTATTCCGATTGTTCATGCGGACGACCGTATCGGCACAACTTACATTCCCTGCACGCCCGATAAGATTAAGTACATTGTCCCCTGCGACATCAAAGACCATACCCGCGACCTTTCGCCGATTGACGAGAACTCCAAGAAAATGGCGGCGTTTACTCTCGAACTCCTAAAAGCAGAGATTAAAGCTGGTCGTATGCCTAAAGGTCTTTTGCCTTTGCAATCGGGCGTCGGCAACGTGGCTAATGCGGTGCTTGAAGGTTTCGTCGAAGGTGACATGACTGACCTTGTCGTCTACACCGAAGTTATTCAGGACGCAATGCTTGACCTAATCGACGCTGGCAAGTTGAAATTCGCGAGCGGCACGGCGTTTAGTCCGTCGCCCGCTGGCATGGACAGATTCTATAAAGACATCGATACCTACCGCAAATATATTCTGCTCCGCCCCGAAGAGATTTCAAACTCTCCCGAAGTCGTGCACCGTCTCGGGGTCATCGCAATGAACACCGCGCTTGAAGTTGACATCTACGGCAATATCAATTCGACGCACGTCACGGGAACTAAAATGATGAACGGTATCGGCGGCAGTGGAGACTTCGCTCGCAATGCTTACTTAACGATTTTCTACACGCCGTCAACGGCTAAGGGCGGCAAGATTAGTTCGGTCGTTCCGTTCTGCTCGCATATCGACCACACCGAACACGACGTTGACATCATCATCAGTGAATACGGTATCGCCGACCTGCGCGGACTTGAGCCGAGGACTCGCGCCTTGGAAGTCATCAACAAATGCGCTCATCCAGATTATCGCCCAATGCTACTTGACTATTACGAGAGAGCACTTGCCGCCACGAAGAAGGCTGCGACCCCGCATTTACTCCACGAAGCTTTGAGCTTCCATACGCGCTTCCTTGAGACCGGAGACATGCGCAAATAAATCTGATACTGCAGGAGCAATTTTACTCAAGGAGGAGTTCTTATGCTAATGGTTAGAGACGTAAGCGACTTTATTCGGCAAATGCAAGGCGAATCGGTGAAGAGCAAAGCTGGCATAAAAAAATTGCAAGAGGCAGGGATAGACACCAACAGCAAAGCTTACAAAGTGGTTATCTCTTCGATGGAGCAATCGGCTGGCAATGGCATTGCTTACACCAATCCGCAAGCAATAAAGAATCGGATGATGAGCTACGATTCAAACGGAAATTGGATTAACCCGGCAATCGCTATGGGTGCAAAAGTTAAAGACATTCAATAAAAAATTTTGGGGTTAGTGGGTAAGGAGATTAAAAAATGAAAAGTTATCAAGAGGCAGTCAAAAGCCGCCGTTCAATTTACAAGCTCGGCAGAAACATTCCCTGCTCCAGTCGGAGATAATCGCGGCAGTCGAGCGCATGACCAAAGATACTCCGTCGGCATTCCACATGCAATCGGCTCGCGTCGTCGTGACAATGCTTGAACATCACGAAAACGTTTGGCACATCGCTAATAACGTGCTTAAGGCTGTCATTCCCGCAAGCAAATTCGCCGAGACGAAAGCAAAACTTGAGGGTTTCGAGGCAGCTTACGGCACGATTCTTTTCTTTGAGTCGAGCAACATGATAAAGGCAATGCAAGACCAGTTCCCCGAATACAAGCACAATTTCCCTGGCTGGGCAATGCAGGCTAACGGCATGTTGCAATTCGCAGTTTGGACGGCACTTGAGGACATGGGGCTTGGCGCGAACCTTCAGCACTACAACCCGCTGATTGACGAGCCGATTAAACAAATCTTCGGTCTACCTGAAAGCTGGGATTTGACGGCGCAATTAGTCTTCGGCGAGAAGTTGGAGGAGCCAGAGCCGCTTGATAAAGTTCCGACCGGCACGAGAGTAAAAATCTTTAGAGAAGTCTAAGCAACAATTTTAGGAGGGCTAATAATGTTTAAAGTTCTTGGCGTAGATCACATTGGCATCGCCGCAAAAGATTTGGAAGAAGTCGGCGCGTTCTGGGAATTGCTCGGCTTGAAGGCAACAGGCGCAGAGACCGTAGCAGAGCAGAAAGTCACGACGGGTTTTTATCCCACGCCTAACGGTAGCGAAATTGAATTGCTCGTTGCGACTGATGAGACCAGCCCGATTGCAAAGTTCATGGAGAAAAACGGCGGACGCGGCGGCATTCAACATATCGCATTGCTTGTCGACGACTTGGAAGCGGCATTGGCTGACCTCAAGGAAAAGGGCGTTAAGCTCATCGACGAGAAACCGCGTAAAGGCGCAGGCGGCAAGATGATTGCGTTCATTCACCCCAAAGCAACTCACGGCGTCCTTTTGGAGCTCTGCCAACCGATTAAGTAAGGGAAGGAGCTAATTTAATGGCGACAGTTCAAGAAAAGATTGCCTTAATGCACAGCAAGAAGGAACATATCCTTCAGGGCGGCGGCAAGGCTAGAATTGATAAACAGCACGAGAAAGGCAAGATGACTGCTCGCGAACGTATTGAAATGTTCTTTGACGAGGGAACCTTTGTTGAACTAGATATGTTCGTTAAGCACCGTTGCACAAACTTTGGACAGGACAAGAAAGAATTGCCTGGCGAAGGCGTCGTGACTGGCTACGGCACTGTAGACGGACGTTTAGTCTATGCATTCGCGCAGGATTTCACGGTTGAGGGCGGCTCCCTCGGCGAAAAACACGCTCACAAGATTTGGAAGGTCATGGATTTGGCAATGAAGATGGGCGCACCACTTATCGGCATTAACGATTCGGGCGGCGCACGCATTCAAGAGGCAGTCGATGCTTTATCGGGCTACGCGGGAATTTTCTTCCGCAATACGGCGGCTTCAGGTGTCATTCCGCAAATCTCAGTCATTATGGGTCCTTGCGCAGGCGGCGCGGTTTACTCCCCGGCAATCACCGACTTTATCTACATGGTCAAGAATACAAGCCAGATGTTCATCACGGGACCTGCGGTTATCAAGTCCGTTACGGCGGAAGAAGTCACAGCAGAGGAACTCGGCGGCGCAATGACTCATAACACTCGTTCGGGCGTGGCACACTTCGCGGCGGAGAACGAAGAGGACTGCATTAAGCAAATACGTTATCTGCTGTCCTTCCTGCCGAGCAATAATCTTGAGGACGCCCCGCTTGTTTTCAACGATGACGACCCCGACCGTCAAGACGAAGAACTTAACAATATTATTCCCGACAATCCCAACGCGCCTTACGACATGAAAGACGTTATCCGCATGATTGTCGATAACGGCGAGTTCTATGAAGTTCATCAGCACTTCGCGACGAACATTATTACTTGCTTTGCGCACTTCGGCGGACGTAGTGTCGGAATCATTGCCAATCAGCCGGCGGTCATGGCGGGTTGCCTAGACGTTGACGCCTCGGATAAATCTGCGCGGTTCATTCGTTTCTGCGACGCGTTCAATCTTCCGCTAGTCAATCTCGTAGACGTTCCTGGCTTCCTGCCCGGCGTCGACCAAGAGTACAACGGCATTATCCGTCACGGCGCGAAGATGCTTTACGCTTACTCCGAGGCGACTGTTCCCAAAGTAACTGTCATCACTCGCAAGGCTTATGGCGGTTCGTATATCGCAATGTGCTGTCGTGAACTCGGAGCCGACCAAGTTATGGCGTGGCCTTCCGCTGAAATCGCTGTCATGGGTCCGGCGGGCGCGGCGAATATCATCTTCCGCAAAGACCCCGACAAGGAGCAGAAGACTGCCGAATACGTCGAAGAGTTCGCGACTCCTTACAAGGCGGCTGAACGCGGTTATGCTGATATGGTTATCGAGCCTAAGGAAACTCGCCCGCTTGTCATCACTGCGTTAAATGCTCTGGCAAGCAAGCGCGAAGTCGGACCCGCCAAAAAACATGGAAATATCCCGCTTTAAGGAGGAACTCCTATGGCAGAGAAGATTAAACCCGAAATCATCGCGGCAATCACGGCGGCGGTTCAGTCAATGTGCGGCGGCAAAGTTGTCGCAGTCAAAATCAAACGCAATGATAACTGGGCGTTGGCGTCCAAGATTAATCGTTAATTCGGAGGTAAATTATCAATGGCAACAAAAAAATTCAACGTCACTGTGAACGGCACCACTTATGAAGTCGAAGTCGAAGAAGTAAAAGCGGCTGGCGGCGCACCGAAAGCTGCTCCTGCTCCTAAAGTAGCTCCTGCACCAGCTCCCGCCCCGAAAGCGGCTCCTGCTACGGCTCCAAAAGTTGCGGCGGGCGCGGGCGAACACTCAATCGACGCTCCAATGCCCGGAAAAGTCATCAAACTCGTCGCGGCTGAAGGTCAAGCAGTCAAAGCGGGCGATGTCCTCTTAATTCTCGAAGCAATGAAGATGCAGAACGAAATCACCGCTGATGCCGACGGCACCGTTAAGAAATTCAACGTGGCGGCAGGTCAAAGCGTCAAGGCTCACGAGTCGCTCGTTATCCTCGGCTAAAAATATTTCGTCAATCAAAGGGCGCGTTTCCAATTTCGGAGACGAGCTCTTTTTTTTGCTTGCAGTAAACAATCCTAATCGTTGACGTTGACAATCGGCTAATATATAATCGGCGCGTTGACATAGAGGAGGAACTTTTAATGCAAGTAAGAGACTTAACAAAGATGGCAATGTGCGTGGCGTTGTGCTGTGTGACGGCGTATATCTCGTTCCCGTTGCCATTCACGCCAGGTTATGTGACGGCTTTGACGTTCGCGCTTAGCTTATCGGCTTACCTTTTGACGCCGCGTCAGACGTTCACGGTCATTTTGATTTATATCTTAATGGGCGCGGTGGGATTGCCTGTGTTCGCGGGCGGCGAGGGCTTAAGCCGACTCGTCGGACCTGCGGGAGGATTTTATTTCGCGTGGCCGATTGCATATGCATTGTTGAGCTTGGCTAAAGGTGAGCCGCCGAAATTCAAACGATACTTGCTGGCAAACGTTTCAATCGCGGTGCCGATAACCTATGTGGGCGGCGTGCTGTCGATGATGTTGGTTTTGGACGTGGGCTTATTGCAAGCGATGACGATGGCGGTATTGCCGTTTATCCCCGGCGATATCATTAAGGCAACGGCGGCGGCTCTTCTCGGCGTGAAGGTAAAAAAGTTTTGGGAGGCAGATGAACTTTGATTGCGGAAAGAATTATTGAAGGCGAACGACTTAAGCCCGACGACGATTTAAAATTTTTACTGACGACGCCGCTTGAACAGTTGAAGGAGGGCGCACGATTGATTCAATGGCATTTCTGCGGCAACCATATCGACTTATGCACAATCATTAACGGCAAAAGCGGTCGTTGCGGTGAGGATTGCAAGTACTGCGCCCAATCTGCACGCCATCACACCGGCATTGACGAATACGACTTCTTGCCGACGGAAAAGATTTTGGAAGTCGCTTTGGCTGACGAGCAAGCCGGCGTTAATCGCTTTTCTATCGTGACGAGTGGTCGAGCCCTTAGCGGAAAAAGTTTCGAGCGGGCGATTGAAACTTACAAATTCCTGCACACGAGACTTAAGATTGAGCTTTGCGCGTCGCACGGAATCTTATCGGGCGAACAACTTCAGCGACTGCGGGCGGCGGGCGTCAAGCGTTATCATCACAACTTAGAGACTTCGCGAAGATTTTTCCCGCACATCTGCACAACGCACACTTACGACGAACGAATCCAGACGATTAAGCTTGCACAAGTGGCGGGTTTGGAAGTTTGTAGCGGCGGGATAATCGGCATGGGAGAAACTTGGCAAGACCGAATCGATTTGGCGTTTGAACTCGCCGTGCTTGAGATAAAATCAATCCCGATTAACATCTTGACGGCGATTAAAGGCACGCCGCTTGAAAATCTGCCGCGACTCACGCCCGAAGACATCTTGCGCACGATTGCCATTTTCCGCTACATCAATCCGACTGCGAATGTCCGGTTCGCCGCTGGAAGAAAATTTCTACCCGACCGTGGAGCCTCGGCTTTCTTGCACGGAGCCTCTGCCGCCATTACAGGAAATATGCTCACCACACCGAATAACAATATCGAAGCTGATTTGAAACTTTTAAAAGAACTCGGCTTGACGAATAAGACCAGCTATGAAAAGTCAAGAAGCTGAAGATGGAACATAAGGTTTATTATCACGAAGGACGGCAAAAATGATAGCAAGGATTTTGTGACAGACATGCCCCATAGCAGTCAAAGTGGCTTTGCCTTCAGAACGTTTCTTCCGGTAGAAAACAGAAAGAGCAGGGTCTTTGAAAGCGGCAACAGAGGCGGCAAGCCAAACAGCTCGACGCAGATAGGGTGAACCACGTTTGGACATGTGACCAGCTGTTTCACTCTCACCCGATTGACGCGATTTGTTTGGTCAAGCAGAGCGATAATCTTGCGTTTGAAATCGGAAGCCATATCAACGACGAAAAAACGTTGACGGCAAAGTTCACGTAAAGCGACGATGTTTTCGGAAGCGACTTGAGAGTAACGCCCGAAAAGAATGACTTCGGCGACGATTAAGGCGTCAATGGTGTCATTTTCTAATCGCGTCTATAAGTTTTACAAAACCAGTGTGAGAGTTGGCAAAGTGAATTCTCTTGACTATGATTTTGCCGCTTGAATCGATGATAGTGGCTTCGGGAAAACGTTTGGCAATGTCAATGCCGACTATGTACATACATAACACCCTTTCGGATACTCTAACTAGTGCGGTTCAAAACCTGTTTGCTCTTAATGAAGTGGACATAACGTCAGTCAATAAAGATTCAATAAAACGCGGCACCGATTCGAAAAAGTTTCCAAAATTCAACCGAACAGATGGCTTTAGCGCAATAATGAAAATAGAATTTCAATCAACAAGATTTAAAATGAATGATTCAGTATTTCTAATTAGCTTTTATGAGGAAAACGGCGAGAAGATGTATTGCATACTGGACGATTACAGAGAAGACACGTATTATCCGAATGAAGAAAGCGAAATTACTCCTGGAAATTTAGATAGAAGCGGTAATGTATGACCAAAAGCTTGGAGTTTTATCAAAAATAATTTGAAATGACATTTCGAAAGCAAAAAAAGCCCTTCGGCGGTGCATCGGAGGGTTTTTCGTTGATGTATTAAAAATTTTTCGGCTAAAATGTGTAACGAAATCGGAATCCAAACGTAAAAGCAGTAGAAAACGAATTGGAGGTAGATAAAAATGGCAACACGCGAAGAAAACTTGAAAAAAATCAACAGTCAACTGGAAATGCTCACCGACGAGGAACTCGACGGCGTTGCGGGCGGCAATATACTTTACAGCGTGGCGGACGGCACTAATCCGAATAAATCACTGCATATCACGATTTTTAACAACCAAAGTCCGGAAAATATACCGCAAATCAAAAATAAATTAAAATTTCCGCCATTATGACTGTTGCCAAAGCGTTTATGATTTCTTCTTTTATGTTTTGGAAATGGTAAGCTAAAAATTGTCAAAAAAGCCCTTCGGAGGTCTTGTCGGAGGGTTTTTCATTGACGGAGGAAAAATTTTTTGCTAAACTTGTAACGAAATGGAAACTCCAACGTATAAGCAGTAGAAAACGAATTGGAGGCTGATAATATGGCTAAGGAAGACAAATTCGCGGACGAAATCATGAGCGAAGAGGAACTAGACGGCGTAGCAGGCGGAAATTGT
>JACXWG010000064.1 GCA_014764605.1 Quinella sp. 1Q5
CCTTCCTTGGGCTGATGAATGACGATATAGAAGAAAATTTTGATGATATGAGGGTTGGGAGCGTTGTTGAAGAGGCGCAAGGTGCGTTCGTAGTCGAAAAACATGATTGAAACTCCTTTCGAGAAAATTTTTAGGTATTATAGCACGAAAAAAGGATTTGAGGCATAAAAAGTAGTTTGAAGACCTTCGCGAAGAAAAATTTTGCGATTGAGAGCTTGAAAACGGTTTTGAGGCTTCAAAAAGGGTTTTGGGGGCGATTTTGAGGGGCAAAACGGAAAATCCGAAATACCGGATTTTTCAAAAGGCTAAATGGCGTCAGGACGCGAAATAGCTAAAAAAGTCCCTGCTGAGGGCTTAAGAGGGGCTGAAAAATCCAACATACAGGATTTTTATCCGAAATACCGGATTTTTGTCCGAAATACTGGATTTTTCGCTCGGAAAATATTTTCAAAAATTCTTGACAGTCCGTTTTTCTTTTTTTATAATTCTTGCGAAGTTTTTATAGTTAATATGTTTTCTAAGTTAAGAAAGGTTGATGTATATGGACGAAAATAAAGTTAAAATTGTTAGATTCGAGCAACCTGTTACTCTGTATCCTGACGTAGAACATTTTGACCGTTTTGTCGAAGATAAATTTCAAGGATTCATCAAGGAAGGTTACAGTTACGACCAAATCAAAGTTGAAACGTATCAGGAAGGCGATAATTTCGTTGCTGTATTTAAATTGTACGGAGATGCTAAACCTTAAGAGGTGACACGAGATGAAAAAGTTTTTGCTCGTAGTAACATTGGTCGGCGTCGTAATCAGTCAGATTTTCTTCTCATCGGTTGCAGAGGCATATGCTGAAGGCGATCGTATGATTATTGCGGTTTATAGATGCTACAGTTGTGGCGCAATATGTCGTTATATTACTGTAAATGACTCGCTGGTAAAAAATGAAATGAGAAATTTTAGTGATGATCATTGTTTTAGACTAAAAGCAGAGTTTTGGTATTATTATCAAAATGGTCAATGGGTTGAAACATACAGACATTACTATGAAAATTGAAGAATCTCGGCAATCAAAAATGCGGCGGGCGGTCGCAATCTATGATAAAAAGCCCTTCGGCTACGGTCGGAGGGTTTTTTTGTTGACGGAGCGGAAAATTTTTGCTAAAGTTTATTTCGGGGTGATAAAAATGACGGAACAGATAAGCATAATGCTCGATAGCGAAGACAAGAAAAATTTTGAAGAATTTACAGGAATGAAGTTTGTTGACGGCATGAAATTATTAATGGACAACATAAAATACGGCGGACAACTGGGATTAGACCCGTTCTGGAGCGAAGAAAATCAAAAATGTTTGCAAAAATCGATTCGCGAACTGGAAGAAGGCAAAAATGTAGTAAAGTTCACTGCGGAAGAATGGGAGAAATTCGTAAATGCACAAGAACTTCAGTGACAGAGCCTTTGAAGAGTACCTTTATTGGCAAATGAATGACAAAAAGACATTGAAACGGATAAATAATCTGCTGAAAGACATAGACAGGAACGGATATAACTGCATAGGCAAGCCTGAACCGCTGAAAGGCGATAAATCTGGCTGGTGGAGCGTCCGAATTGACGAAAAGAATCGTTTGATATTCAAAATCGAGAATGAAGTTGTAGAAATAACTCAATGCGGCACTCATTACGGCGACAAATAATAAAAAGCCCTTCGGCTACGTGTCGGAGGGTTTTTTCATTGACTGATAGAAAATTTTTTGTTAAAGTGTGTTTGGAGGCGATGAAAATATGCGTAAAAAGATTATGGCGGCGATAACGGCGGGATTAATCGCGTTTGGAACGTTCAATGCGGTTGACGCCATGCCCCGCGAGCAAATTGCAAAGATTCAGGTCAAAAAGGCGTCCGATTTCAAGTTTTGGACTAAAGACGCGGTCGCGAAGCAAAAATTGGTCGAATTTGTCACCGATGTCACTAACAAGAAGTCTAAAAACTTTATTCCGGTGGAAGATAGGCTAGCGGTGTTCGATATGGACGGAACTTTTATCGGAGAGTCGATGCCGTGCTACTTCGAGTGGATGCTTTACCTTGAACGCGCCCTTCACGACCCGAATTATACGCCGTCACTCGAAGATAAAGCGTATGCGGAGATGGTGAACGCCGAAATTTACGCTGGACACTTCATGACGGGCAAATTTCCCAAAGGAATCGATTTAGGCGAGGCAAAATCGCAACAATCGGTCTTCGCAGGCATGACGCCCGCCGATTACGAGAAATACGTAAAAAAATTCATGGAAAAGCCCGTTGAAGGTCTGACGAACTTAAAATGGGGCGAAGCGTTCTATTTGCCGATGGTTGAGGTCATAAAGTACTTGCAGGCGAATAATTTTACGGTTTATGTGGTTACAGGCTCGGATAGACCCGCAATGCGCGTTATGGCGTCCGAATTGCTGAAAATCCCTTACAATCAGGTAATCGGGACGAATCCGGAGATAAAAGCGGCTCATCAAGGCGAAATTTCAGCCGATGACTATACATATCGCCACGATGATTATCTGATTCGCGGTCAACTCACTCAAAAGAACTTAAAAATGAACAAAGTCGTAGTGATTGAGCACGAAATCGGCAAACAACCTGTTTTAGCGTTCGGGAACAGCGGCGGCGATACTTCCATGCTGAATTACGCGATAACGGGCAACAAATACAAGAGTTTAGCGTTTTTTGTCATCTGCGACGACACGGAACGCGAATTAGGCAACATTGACAAGGCAAATAAGTGCGTAAAGCTTGCCGACAATAACGGTTGGATAAAAATTTCGATGAAAAACGACTTCAAAACGATTTACGGCGACGAAGTTAAGCGCGACATATAAAATTCGGCAAAATTTAGGGCTAGGCTCCTGAAAATGGAGTTTAGCTTTATTTTTTCTTGCAAGCTGTGATATAATCGGGAAAAATTCTTTCAAGGGGGATAAAATGTACAAAGGAGTAATATTTGACATAGATGGGACGCTTTACGACTATCAAATAAACGATAAGTTGGCGATGAAGCATTTTTGCGGGTACATTGAACGGACAATGGGCATATCGGAGGAAAATTTCCGTAAAACGTACACGGAGGCGCGAAATATCATTCATCAGCGGCTAAAAGATACGGCGGCGTCGCACAGTCGGGTTTTGATGATACAAACGGCGTTGGAATTGCTCGGAAAGAACCCGTTTGACTATGTTTTAGAGCTTTACGACGTTTACTGGAATTATTTTTTGGAAAACATGCGACCCTACGACGGCGCGGAAGAATTTTTGCGAGAATTGAAGAAACGCGGCGTTAAAATCTCGACGTGCACTGATATGACGGCGCAAATCCAGTATCGCAAGATAAAAAAGCTCGGATTGGACAAATTTATTGATTTCATGGTCACGAGTGAGGAAACGGGCTTTGAAAAGCCTTCGGCGATAATGTTTGAGCTTGCGTTGCACAAAATGAGAGTTCGGGCTGATGAGGCGGCGTATTTCGGCGATGCATTGGACAGAGACGTTTTAGGGGCGGCGAACGTCGGGATTGAGCCGTTTTGGTTCGTAGCGGACAGGAAAGTTACAGGCGGCGACGATTTTATAAAGGTTCGTTCGTATCGCGACGCTTACAAAATGTTTTTTGGAGGTGATTAAGTGTTCAGGTTCGCGCACAACAACTTAAACGTGCTAGATTTGGAGCGGAGCAAAAAATTTTACGCGGAGGCACTGAATTTGCACGAGGTCGGCGGGATTGACGGCGGCGACGAGTTCAAAATCGTTCATTTGGGCGATTCGTTCGGCAGTCATCACAAATTGGAGCTGAAATGGATTCCGAACAGGACGACGCCATATGATTTGGGCGATAACGGAGTTCATGTGGCGTTCACGACGAAAAACTTTGCCGAGGCGCACGCCTTGCACGAGAAAATGAATTGTATCTGCCACGAGAATAAGGAGCTGGGCATTTATTTTATCAAAGACCCCGACGGCTATTGGATTGAGATTATGCCAGAGTAAATCGTAATCAAAAAGGAGTCGCTCACAACGGAGCGGCTCCTAAAATTTTTATCGGAGATGATTTATTCGACTTCGATGAGTTCGTATTGAGGATTGCCAAGACCTTTTTCCGCCATAGCACTAAGCTGGCGCAGACCGTGCCGAGTCTCAATGCGTTCCTTCATGTCGTGGCTATCGGGGGCGGCGTAAATCATATCGGCGCAAGCCTGGTCGACGGCGAGCAAGTCAGTTGAAACTGCAATGCCGATGTCCTTCATGGTCGGTTCAGCGGCGGCGACGCCTTCACAGTCGCACGAGACACTGATACGACGCATGACATTGATAAAGATGATGTGCTTGCCGAAGTAATCGCAGGTCGCCTTTGCACTGTCGCACATAAGCTCCATAAAATATTCTTTGTCCGGCCATTCAGTCCAAACAGGAACGTTATCGGGGTCGACACCGTGCACTTGAGCCTTGCCGAGGTGACCAGACGCATTGCCGATACCGATATTCTTCATTGAGCCGCCGAAGCCGCCCATAGCATGTCCTTTAAAATGCGTCAAGACAATCAGCGAGTCATAATCGACGAGGTGAGCACCCATAGCGACTTCCTTAAGGTGGAAACCGTTGCGAACGGGTAGATTAACAACTTTGTCGTCCTCGTCCATGATGTCGACGGGGCAGAAAGTCCAGCCATTGACCTTAAGGGCCTCGCGATGACCTTCGGTAGTGTAGCGGTCGCCCTCGTAAAGCGTATTGCATTCGACGATTGCTGAGTTTGGAATTTGTGCTTGGAAGGCTTGAACCATATCGCGTGGCAAAATGTTCGGACCGTGCTTTTCGCCGGTGTGGAGCTTGATTGCCACCTTACCAAAAATATTCTCGTCAATCATCTTGTAGAGCTTGATGAGATGTTCAGCGTCGATAGTCTTCGTGAAATAAACCTTAGCCGCCGAGCCTTGATATTTTTCGCCCGTGACGTTCTTGGAGCCGACGACCGGTGCTTGATTTGCCATATCGATTCCTCCTAATCCCCGCGCAGGGGTTTTGTTTGCAATGATAGCCGTTCGAGTTTACTTAAGTCAAGTCTTAACGACGCTGATTCTTTGTTTAATGTGATTGCCGCTAGCGACCTCGTCGACCATAGCCAACGCATAATCCGCGTAACTTATGACGCTTTCGCCTGCTGCGTTTAACGTAAACTCTTCGCCAGCAAGAATATATTTGCCGGTGCGTTCGCCGTTAGCTTGGAAGTCCGCCGCAGGACTTACGAACGTCCATTTAACGTCGTCACGTTTGCGGAGTTCGTCGAGTTCTTTTGCTTGAGCCTGCGCGGTCGGGAAGTAATCAGCGGGGAAATCGGGCGTTTTGAAAAGTTGCGTGGTGTGTTCCCTGTCGACGTAGAGACTGCCCGCGCCGCCGACGATTAAAAGCCGAGTGTCTGAGCCGCTAAGCAGGTTGCAGAGGTGTTGACTCGTCGCGGTGTGCAAGGGGAGAGTTTCGGGACTCCACGCGCCGAACGCGTCAATCACTGCATCGAAGCCTTCAAGGTCACTCTTCTCCAAGTCCAAGATTTCCTTGATGATGACTTTAGCCGCGCCGTCAATTTCAACTTGCCGCCTAACAAACGCTGTAACCTCGAAGCCGCGAGCTGCCGCCTCCGCAACAATCTTTCTGCCTGCCTTACCTGATGCCGCTACTACTGCAATTTTCATTTTGAATTCCTCCGCATAATTTGTGCGCCGCGCTTGTCCACGTCTAATATCAAGGCTTTGGACTTTACGTCGTGAAGTTTGAACTCTTCGACCATAGCCGCTGCGATTTTTTCTTCAAGTTTGCTCTTTATCGTCGTGAAGGCAATCAAGCACGAGCCAGCCCCCGAAATCGCCGCGCCCAATGCGCCCGCCTCCTTAGCCGCCGTGAAAACTTCGCTCATGCCTGGAACTAATTTCTTCCTGTAAGGTTGATGTAATGCGTCGTCAAAGGCAAGCGGCAGTAAATCTTCGCGCCCCTCGACCAATGCCGCGATTAACATTGAGGCTCGGCTGATGTTGAAGATTGCGTCCCGCATTGCGACGTTCTTAGGCAAGACCTTCCGTGCCAATCGCGTTGACAACTCGAAATCCGGAACGGCGACAACGAGTTTTAGTTTGACACGCGGCAGGAAGGAAAAAGTTTGAACTGCGCCCTTGTCCATGACGCTGACTGTAAAGCCGCCGAAGATAGCCGGTGCGACGTTATCGGGATGACCTTCAAGCTCCGTTGCAAGCCTCAACAGTCCGTGCTTATCGAGTGGCGAGCCGAGAATTTCATTAGCCGCCGTCAAGCCGCCGACAATCGCAGTTGAACTCGACCCAAGCCCGCGGGCAATCGGTACGTGATTGTCTGTGCGGATAATCGCGCCTTTGAACTCGTCCGCCCGCCCGACTTCTTGCAATAGACGCCGAACCGCTTGCCAAGCCAAATTCTTTCTGCCGCGTGGAATATTCTCCGCGCCTTCGCCCGACGACTCGACGATAACTTTACTGCTCCTCAAAAGCGTCAAGTCCAGATAATTATAAATCGTCGTCGCTAAGCCCAAACAGTCAAAACCAGGGCCGCAGTTAGCGGAAGTGCCAGGCACTCGAACGACGGCACAATTTCTTTTGTTGTCCATTACTCTACCCTTATCACGTTAAAGATTTTGTCGACGACGGAAAGAACCTTCAAAGCCGCTTGCGCCTCGATGATGTTTTTATGCTTAACCTTGTGTGTGATAACGACAATCTCGACGTGGTCTTCAAGCTCCGCCCGCGTCTGGACGACGGATTTTAAGCTGACGTCGACATTGCCGAAGGTCGTAGCAATCTTTCCGAGAACGCCTGGTTTATCGTCGACGAGCAAGCGGATATAGTAGGAGGAAATAGTTTCTTCCGCAGGGCAAATCGTGCGCTTGTGATAGCACGTGCAACCGAAACGACCCGCCGAGTTGCGATTAAGCCCGCGAGCAATCTCGATGATGTCACTGACCACGGCGGAGGCAGTCGGCTTGCCTGCACCAGGTCCGAAGAACATTGCCTCTTCAATTGGCCAGCCACGCACGAAGACCGCATTAAGTACACCATTGACCGACGCAAGCGGATGTTCCTTAGGCAAGAGGACGGGATTAACTCGAACGTCAACGCCCAATTCCGTATCGCGACCGACCGCAAGCAGTTTCACGACGTAGCCCAAATCCTTAGCGTAGGAAATATCTTCGGGCGTAATCTTCGTAATGCCCTCAACTGACACGTCCTCGAACTTCACGCGGGAATTGAACGCAATCGACGCTAGGATAGCAATCTTGCGGGCGGCGTCTTTGCCTTCAACGTCGGCTTCGGGGTTGCGTTCGGCGTATCCGTGAGCTTGTGCCTCCTTTAACACGGTATCATAATCCGCGCCGCTGTCACTCATCTTAGTCAGCATGTAATTGGTCGTGCCGTTTACTATGCCGAGAACCTCCGTAATCTTATTGGCAGTCAAGGAACGTTTAAGCGGCATGATGATTGGAATCGCTCCGCCGACCGCCGCCTCGAACAGGAAATCGATTTGATGAGCGTCCGCCGCGTCGAAGAGTTCATGCCCGAATTGAGCGACGACATCTTTATTAGCCGTGACGACGTGTTTGCCGTGCGCCATTGCCTGCAGGATAAAATCTTTAGCCGGTTTGACGCCGCCCATTAACTCGACGACAACTTTAATCTCAGGGTCGTTGAGTATCTCGTCATAATCGTTGGTTGCAGGCAAGCCGCGTTCTTGCAGGGCGGGTATCTCCCTCGGCAGGACGAGAATCTTTTTTATCTCAATGGCGGTGTTTGCTCGTTGCGTGATGATGTCGCGATTGCGTTGCAAAACTTCGATGACCGAGCCGCCGATTGTGCCCGCGCCCAAAAGCCCAATCTTTACTACGTTGTCCACAGTGAATCATCCTTTCATGACTGAATTAAGCTTAAAAGATTTTTGTAATTGTTCGCGACCTTGATGACGTAATGGACGGTCTCAGAGTAATTCGGCACGCCGCCATGCTTCTCGACGGCACCAGGTCCGGCATTGTATGCGGCAACCGCGTCCGTCACGGAGTAGGCTCCCCAATCCTTGAAGCGTCCAAGCTGATTCTTGATGTAAATCGTACCGCCGATGATGTTTTCAAGCGGGTTATGAGGATTGACGCCCAAGCCCGCCGCCGTCGACGGCATGAGTTGCATTAAGCCGACCGCCCCGACCGGACTTAGCGCGTGGAAGTTAAATTCGCTCTCCGCCTCCATTATCGAAGTAATCAAAATCGGGTCGACCTGATACTCACTCGACGCATAAAGAATCGCACGCGTTATCCAGTCGCACTCAACCTCGTTGCCGTTGTAGCGATTGACCGTCTGATAAATCGCGCTGTAGTAATCTACTGCCTCCGCCTCGCCGCCGCCTACCATAAGCGTCGCACTCATCATCACCGCTATCAAAATCTTCTTAAGTGATTTCATGTCTCCAACTCCTTGCAAAAAATTTTTCCGATTATAACACATGACTTTCATATTGTAAAAAAATTAGCGTTGTGGCAAAATGTTTATCACAAAACTTTTAAGGGGCGATAAGAAATGTTGATTGATAACGAAGATAAAAATTTGGTCGAGAAGAAAATTTCAAGCGAACCGGTCTTTGACGGCGTGTTGCTTCACGTGCGCCGGGACGAAGTAGAATTGCCCAATGGCAATAAGTCCGTGCGCGAATGGATTCAACACCCTGGCGCATCGGCGATAATTCCTCTCCTGCCTGATAATCAAATTATCCTCGTGCGGCAATTCCGCTATCCCGTCGGTCAAGTTACCTTGGAAGTCCCCGCCGGAAAGCTTGATAAGGTCGGCGAAGACCCAATCGAATGCGCCAAACGCGAACTTTCAGAGGAAACGGGCTACACTGCGGGCAAATATTGGAAACTTACCACGATTGCTACGACTGTCGGCTTTACGAACGAATACATTCACCTGTACGCCGCAACGGACTTGACGCCCGGCAAGATTCATCCCGATTCAGACGAATTTATTAACGTCGTCAAACTTCCGCTGACTGCCGCCTTGCAAATGGTCGAGTCTGGAAAGATTTTCGATGCAAAGTCCGCCGTGTCCATTCTCCTTTTGGCTAAGCAGGTGTTTCACAAAAAATGATGGCGCGTAAACTTCTAAGCAACAAAATCGTGCGGCGAGTGCTTGAGGTCGTCGGGCTGTTCGTGCTGATTGGGCTTGTCGGGAAAGTACTTCCAACTTTGGCGGGCGTGGTACTTTGTCTTTTACTGCTTGGCGGCTATTACGGCGTGATTTATCGTTCGCTAAAGCTTAGCAAGGTAAATTTTCGCGACGAGCTACTTGACGACCTGCCGAGGATTTTAATCGTGGCGGCGGTCAGCGTCGGCTTTATAATCTTCATGGTGAGTTCACAGCAGACGATTTACATTTGGGATTCGCTTGAGACGTGGGAGCCAACGATTGACTGCGACGAAACGACTTTCAGCGACCCGCACCAAGCTTTAAAGAACCTGCGCGGCTCAATCAATCATTCGGACTACAATAACTTTCTGCCGATGCTCATGACGCTACCAATGCACATTTTCGGCAAAAATTTCCTCTGCTACACGCTTTATGTCTGGCTGATGTTCGCACTGCCCGCGATTTTCATTGCGGCGGCGACCCTCAAGCACTTTGCAAACGTAAATCTTCCTTGTTCAGCGATTATGGCAATTTTGCTGTCGTTCCCAGTGTTTGAAGTGCCGTTGCTTGTCGGTTATGCGAACGTCTCAATCATTTTGCCCGCCGCCATAATCCTAGCCTTGCTCCTCAGCTTAGACGAATCAAATATTCAACGCGAACCGCTAATTTTAATCGCCGTGCTTTGTATTTTCGCAGTATTCCAGGCGAGGACGGCGGCTTACATGATTTTAGGAGAGTTCTTCGGCTATGCGGTCTACGTGCTGTTATCGGGCGGCAATTTGCTTAAGCTCTGCCAAAGAATGTTCTTCATCGCGGCTTATGGGGCATTGATAGCCTTGCCGCTGTTCTTTACGTTCTTCAAACGCGCATTGACTTACAATATCGGCGCGGCGTATGCGGCTTATCAACGCGGAATGGACTTTTCGGAACGATTATTGAACCACGCGGAGTTCTTAGGCTTTTTAATCTACGCAATTTTTATTGTCGGGGTGCTCGTCAGTCTCCGCAATAAACGTTCCCGACCGCTTGCCGCGTGCCTTTTTACGTGGACGATAGCTTCAGTGTGGTTAATCTGCCGAATTCAGCTTATGGGCTGGCAACACTACTGCATAATGATTTTACCGTTCGCTTTTGCTATCGTGCTGTTGATTAATTTCGCTCTGGCGAAGAAAAAATCCGTCGGCGCGGCTCTGATTGCTATTCTGGCGTTCAATTTCCTGCAAACGTATTCTTTTAACCTGCCGAAGACCTTCAACACCGGCTACACAATTCCAATTCGCCACGATATAGACGAGCTAAAGAAATTCGTTGCGGATTTGAATCAACTGGCGGGCGAAGATAAGAAAATTTATCTTCTGGCTAGTGGCGAATTGTATAACGGCACGATTCTTGACAAAATTTATATGCCAGATAATCGCAGAGCTTTGCCGAGCTTGATGGGCGGGGCTGACGTGGATTTACGCGACGGCTTCCCAGTAAAATTCTTCGACGCGGATATTATTTTGGTCGCTGAACCTGTTCAAACTCATTTGCTACCAAAAAATCAATTAGTCGTCGTAAAACCCGCCGAGTTAATGCTAAAGCCTTCGCCCATATCCAAACACTTCAAGCAGATTAAAACTTACACCTTCCACCCCGAATCAGACGGCGTGTCGTCCGTGACGTTCAAAGTTTACGAGAAAATTTCGCCGTTCGAGAGAGAGGACATTGACTTTGTAGAAAAAATCTTCGACGAGCTTTATCCTAATCAAGACGAGCTGTTTAAAGACCGTTTCGAGGATTACAAGCAAGAACATTTCGAGGGACAATCATGAGCAAGATTTTATACGTCGTCATTCCCTGCTACAACGAACAAGACGTTTTACACGAGACCGCCAAACGTCTCCGCGAAAAATTCCTTAGTCTTATCGACGCGGGCAAGATTTCAACGCAAAGTCGGATTGTTTTCGTAAATGACGGTTCCAAAGATTCAACGTGGAAAATTATTCGCGATTTGCACGCGACAGACAAAATTTTTTCCGGAATAAATCTTTCACGCAACCGTGGACACCAAAACGCACTGCTCGCGGGCTTGATGACGGTTAAGGGCGGCGCGGACATGGTAATTTCTATGGATGCCGACTTGCAGGACGACATCAACGCGATTGACGAGATGATTGACAAGTTCAACGACGGCTTTGACATTGTTTACGGCGTGAGGAGCAAACGCACGACTGATACTTTCTTTAAACGGTTCACGGCGGAGAGTTTTTATAAGCTTGTAAAGTTTTTGGGCGGCGACATCATAAATAATCACGCTGACTATCGATTAATGAGTAAAAGAGCTTTGGACGGGCTTGCCGAGTTCGGCGAAGTCAATTTATTTCTGCGTGGGCTGGTTCCGATGATTGGTTATCCGTCAGCAATCGTTTATTACGAACGAGCAGAACGATTCGCGGGCGAGAGCAAGTATCCGCTAAAAAAAATGTTGTTTTTCGCCCTGCAAGGGATAACTTCGCTGACAGTCAAGCCAATTCGCCTGATAATGATTCTGGGCTTTGCAATGTGTTCGATAAGTTTGCTCGTGATTCTCTGGACGCTGTATGAATACTTTTTTGGCTCGGTCGTTCGCGGCTGGACGAGTATGCTAGCGTCACTGTGGTTTATCGGCGGGCTGATTCTCCTGTCGATTGGCGTTGTCGGCGAATACGTCGGGAAAATCTATCTGGAAACAAAAAAACGCCCGCGATTTATCGTGAGCGAATTTCTTAACGATTAATGGAGGAATTTTAATGTTTGATGATATTGGCGGATTCCTAATGAATTTGATTACGGGCTTGCCGGGCATTGTAATTGCTATGGTCGTGCACGAATACGCCCACGCCCGCGTTGCATATGCTTTGGGCGATTATACTCCGCGACTTCAAGGACGTTTGACGCTAAATCCTGCCGCACACGTCGACCCAATCGGACTTTTAATGCTTTTTATCGTGCATTTCGGTTGGGCTAAGCCCGTGCAAATAAATCCGATGAATTTTTCCAATCCTAGACGCGACGACATCTTAGTTTCCCTTGCTGGCCCCGCGTCGAATCTGATTACGGCGTTTATCTCGCTGATAGCTCTGGTTTTGCTGGCGAAGTTCGATTTTCCGTTTTCAGAAGGCACGCTCCTAGTCTTCAACCTGATAATCATCTACAACATCAACTTTGCAATCTTCAACATGCTACCAATCCCGCCGCTCGACGGTTCGCACATCTTACGCAACCTTTTGCCTTACGAATTGGCGCGGCAATATGAATATCTCGAACGTTACAGCTTTATTTTCCTGATTATAATCTTGATGACGC
>JACXWG010000065.1 GCA_014764605.1 Quinella sp. 1Q5
CTTCGACGACCAACTTTTTTTCCTCCGTGATTAGTATGCAACCACTCATCATCACCATTAAAACTGCCGCACTCGCTACCGTCATCACGTTTTTTATCGGAATTGCGCTCGCTTACCTCGTCTGCAAACTCAAGCGCGGCAAGTCTATCGCCGACGCCCTCATTATGTTGCCTATGGTCTTGCCCCCGACTGTCGTTGGCTTCTTCCTGCTACTCATCTTCGGTAAACGCTCCGCCTTAGGTCAATTCCTCCTCCAGTTCGATATTTCCTTTGTCTTCACGTGGAAAGCCGCCGTGATTGCCGCCGTAGTCGTGAGCCTCCCGCTTATGTATCGCACCACCCGCGGGGCTTTTGAACTTATCGACCCCAATATCATCGCCGCCGCAAAGACCCTCGGCATTTCCGATTGGAATATCTTCTGGCATATCCTTATCCCTAATGCTAAGAGCGGTATCCTCGCCGGCGTCGTCCTTAGCTTTACTCGCGCTATGGGCGAATTCGGGGCTACTATCATGTTCGCCGGCAACGTCCCTGGCAAAACTCAGACGCTATCAACTGCCATTTATGCCGCCGTTCAGGCTAACGATTATGACCTTGCAACTAAATGGGCGACTATCTTAGCCGCCCTGTCTCTCGTCTTTATTGCCGCTATCAATTATCGGCTCGCGTCAAATCGCTGAACTTCATCGTTTCCTTATCAAACCGCAAGTGCAAACTCGTCGTCGGTCCGTTGCGGTTCTTCGCTATGATTAGCTCCGCGATATTTTTGTTCTCCGCCTCGTCCCGATTGTAATACTCATCGCGATAAAGGAACATGACAATATCGGCGTCTTGCTCCAAACTGCCCGATTCTCGAAGGTCAGAGAGTTGAGGCTTTTTTTCTGCGCGAAGTTCCACACTTCGACTTAGCTGACTTAACGCTAGTATCGGCACGTCCAATTCCCGCGCCAAAGCCTTTAGCGTCCGGCTTATCTCCGATATTTCTTGCTGGCGATTTTCCGCCTTCCCGCCCTGCATTAGCTGTAAGTAGTCGATTATTATCATGTCTAGCCCACGTTCATACTTTATCCGCCGTGCTTTGCTCCGCAGTTCCATTAATCCCATGCCCGCCGTGTCGTCGATATACAGCTTGCATTCCGTTAGCCGCTCTAGCCCGTCTAATAATCTGTCCGTGTCCTCGTCGCTGAAATTCCCCGTGTTCAACTGCTGACTGTTTACCCCACTTGCCGTGCTCAATAGCCGATTCCCTAATTGTACTTTGCTCATTTCTAAGCTAAACATCGCTACCACTTTTGTTCGCGATGCATTCGTAGCTATATTCAATGCTAACGCCGTTTTGCCCATTGAAGGTCTTGCCGCTAATAAGATTAAGTCCGACTTCTGGAACCCGTTCAATATCTTGTCTAAATCATTCAGCCCGCTTTTTACTCCCAACGTCTCTCCTCGGTGTTCGTGCATGTAGTGTATCCGCTCAAATGACCGCTGTATTATTTCCTTGACGCCCTCAAAGCCACTCGCTACTTGCCGATTCGATATGCTCAGGATTTCCTTTTCCGCGTGGCTTAAAACGTCTTCTATACGATTGCGTTCGTCCGAAGCCGCTACTGCTAACCTTTTCCCTGCCGTCATCAGTTGCCGCATTAGCGATTTCTGCCGGATTACCTTTGCATATGTCTCCGCCCTTAACGTCGTATACTCCAAGGGCAACAGTCCGAATAAATATTGCCGCGTCACCTTCTCTAAGTCGCCGCTCGTGCGCAAGGCTTGTTCAACTATTAGCACGTCCAAGGGGATTCCGTTATTCGACAGCCGTAACATCGCCTTGTATATCAACTTGTGCTCCTGCCGGTAAAAATCTTCTGCCGTCAATAGCGTCGCTATCTCTGGTATCGCTTGCCCGCCCTTTATCATCAGTGCCGAAAGTAATTTCTTTTCTACTTCGATTGCTTCTGGGATATTCGGCTCCGTCATCAGCTGTCGCCCCTTTTGTCGACGATTTGTTCAAGGACGCGACGTACCTCATCCATATCGACGCGAGTATTATTGCAAGGACCGTTCGGACGAATATTAAGGACACCGACGGCGGGCAACGGATAAACATCTTGAATGCCGCTCATCAAATCACGTTCACAGGCTATGGCTAAGACTGCTTGCGGGCGAATTTTTTTTACGACTTGCCGAGCCAAAGTGCCGCCCGTCGCCACAAAAAATGTAAAGCCGAGTTCGTCAGCAAGTTTCATCAAGTCGCCAACGTTACAGCCGCCGCATCGCTTGCAGTTATTCGGGTCGCGGGTAATCTTATGCGGGCAACTCGTAAGTTGCAGACAATGCGGACTCAAGACGAGCAATCTTTTGGCGGGAACCTTTATGCCGCTCTTCATGAAGATTAAATTGCTCACCGCTATGAATGAACCTTCAAGCTGTCGACGCTTTACGCCGAAGACTTTTCCTATCCTAACCGCCACAGGAAATAAGAATTTTATAAGTGCAAAGCTGTAGCGGTGGAATAGTTTCAGCGTTGGCAAACCTTTGACTGCTAAGACCATGTTGCACACCGCGCCGAATGAAATTGTTGAGACAACAATTAAAAATATGCCGACGATCGCCGGCAGTAATTCAAAGATATTTTCAAGCCCCGGACAACAAATCACCCACAACCCGTAAAGAGCCAACGCAACGAAGAATTCCGACGCCAACAACAATCCGAGGAACAATCTTTTCTTCGGGCGAGCCAATGCCAATGTGTTTAACAATATCTTCACCTGCTTAAAAAGTATTAGCTAAGATTCCGTGCCTTTCTCAAGTCTTCCTGTGCTCCGTAGATATCGCCCAGACGTTGACGACATAAGCCGCGATTGTGCCAGCTGTCCGCGT
Organism: Quinella sp. 1Q5; assembly: GCA_014764605.1. Taxonomy (GTDB): domain Bacteria; phylum Bacillota; class Negativicutes; order Selenomonadales; family Selenomonadaceae; genus Quinella. The sequence continues at coordinate 2,875 of JACXWG010000065.1, forward strand.
CATTGGGATTGAGTTGGATTGCTTGATTGAAGTCTTGAGCCGCCCGCCGATAATCATTCAACTTGACGTAAGCCAACCCGCGATTGTAGAAATTTTTGTAGTCGGAGTAATTGAATTCGATAGCCTTGTTGAAGTCGGCAAGCGCACTGTTGAAGTCATTGAGCTTGTAATGGATTGCGCCACGGATTGAATACGCTGTCGCATTGTCGGGGCTAAGCTCAATAGCTTGCGTGCAATGATTAGCCGCACCAGAGAGGTTGCCTTGATAGTAAAGCTTGCCCGCCTCCGTCAGTTGCTGATTCGAGAGAAAGATTTTATCTTCGGCGGCGAATTGTTCAATAACGATTGCTTTATCTTGCGGCTTGTCAGCCAGTTGACGTTTAAGTTCGGCAATTTGAGCATCCTGTGCGGCGATTGCCTTCTGCAACTCCAAATTCTGCGCGACAAGGTCAGCACGCTCGCCCGCAGGTCGATTGAGATAATTGGCAAGTTCATCGGAATCAATTTCAGCTTTGACGGTGGCTTTAACGATTAAAGATTTGCCGTCTTGGAGCGGTGCGAGCTGATACTGAACGTCAGTAACCTTGAGGATACCGGCAGTCATGGTTTGAATCTCATCTTTGGTAACCATCATATTGACGACTTCGGTATTTGATTCGACGTAGACGCCGGCTTTCTCCTGTGCATTGCGGATAGCTTTTTGCTCGGCGCGTTGCTTAGCAATGTCAATGGTCTCGAATTCGCTCATGATATATTCGTCGGAGCCAGTATAGGTCATAACCTGAGCATGCAGGCTTGACATCACAAGCAGAGAACCTGCGACTACGCTTAGAAAAACTTTCTTCATATAAAACACCTCCGCGAGCATTATAGCAAAAAAAAAATCCCGCTTGCAAGGCGGGCAAGTCAACGATTTAAAGGACGATATGAGCCATGACGAAGCCAACGCAACAACCGCTGAAGACGCCGATAAGTCCTGGAATCATGAAGGAGTGATTCAAAATGTATTTGCCAATGCGAGTAGTGCCCGAACGGTCGAAGCCAATACAAGCCAAATCAGAAGGATAGGTCGGAAGGAAGAAGTAACCGTAGCACGCGCTGATAAAGCTCATGATGATAACAGGGTTCATGCCGACGGATAAAGCCATAGGGAAGACGATAGCAATCGCGGCGGCTTGAGAATTGACGAGCTTAGAAGTAAGGAAGGCGATGATAGCAAAAGCCCAAGGATATTCAGCGACGGCATTACCGAGGAAATCTTTCAGAAAAGCCATGTGAGCATTAAAGAAAGTACCCGCCATCCACGCGACGCCATAAACACTAACGAGAGCGACGATACCAGACTTGAAGACTTGCGAATTGCCCACGTCCTTAGCCTTAACTTTACAGACGAACAGAATAACAGCTGCCACGACTAACATAATCATTTGGATTAAATCCGTACCAGAAATAGCTTTCATTTCGCCCTTAGCGTTGGGGAAGTGTGGAACCAAATCGGGGAAGTTGCCCAAAATAGCGATGACGGCAATACCGATGAAGAAAATGTACATGGCATGATAAAAGCTGGAAGGCAATTGTTTACCTTGAAGGGATTCGCTTTCGCCGTAGACATAATCGCGATTAGCAGGGTCTTTGATGAATTCTTGGAAACGTTCGTCCTTATCGAGGTCTTTACCACGGCGATAACTCCAAAGAGCGGCACAAAGGACGCCGATACCAGTAGCAGGAATAGAAACTGCCAACAATTGAGCCAAAGTGTAATTATAGCCAGCAGTAGACATGAAACTAACGATAGAAACGATAGCGACCGACACCGGCGAGGCGCAAATACCCATTTGAGAGGCAACCGAGGAAACCGCCATAGGGCGTTCAGGGCGGATATTCTGTTTGATGGCGATGTCATAAATAATTGGCAAGAGCGTGTAGACGACATGACCCGTTCCGCAGAGGACTGTCAAAAACCAAGTGGTAAGCGGTGCGAAAATTGTTATGTGCTTTGGGTTATTCCTTAAAAATTTTTCCGCGTATTGCAACATGACGGTTAAGCCGCCAGAAGTCTGAAGGAAGCCCGCACAAGTGACGACCGCCAAAATCGTCAGCATAACGGCTATCGGCGGCGTTCCTGGTTTATATCCGAATACAAAAACATACACGACCAAGCCGATTCCACTTATGACGGCAAGCCCAATGCCACCATGACGGACGCCCACTATCAAGCAACAAAGCAAGACGAGGAACCCTAAAAACATCTCCATGAAAATCACCTCTACTAAAATATTTTATGAAACTATTCGCGGCACTAATGGTATTCCCTGCAACATAGAACGCAATTATTTTAAGATTTATCCATAAGATATTCTGCAGGCTTATTGAACAACTCCACGAGTTTAGCGATTTATTCTGATGTTCAGAGGAGGCTATTTTTTGTCTGCGTCTTGTTTGCAGAGAGATTAATTTTCGTCAAGTTTTAGTTTGTTATCGTTCGGTAAAAAGTTGGCTTCAAACTCTTTATCTTATTTTAATTTGTAATGGTTTAAGAAAGTCAACGTTATGATTGTCATTTGTATTTTTCTTGCTTACTTGCCGACTTCCTCAAGTAACGTCAGATATGATTCGTAGCGTTCGCGAAGAATATCCCCTTGTTCGACTGCCGCCTTAACGCCGCAATCTGGCTCGTGACTATGACTGCACACGTTAAGGAACTTACACCCGCTCGCGTATCGAACGAATTCTTTAAAGCAGTGCCACAGATTTTTTTTATCAAGCCTTGCCTCCGACAAGTCAACCGCACTGAAACCCGGCGTATCGACTAGGAAGCCGCCGCCGTATTCAATCAGCTCTGATATTCGCGTCGTGTGCTTGCCGCGCAAAATCTTTTCGCTGACGGAACTGACCTTAAGCCTTAGTCTCGAATCAATCGCGTTTAGAAGTGACGACTTCCCGACGCCGCTCGGCCCTGCAAAGACTGTTACCCCCGACGACAAAATATCTTTAAGCTCATCGATACCCTTGCCCGTCTTCGCTGACACCCGCAAGACTTTATACAGCGGCTCATACTCCGCCAAAAAGTTTTCTTCCGCCGCTAAGTCAATCTTGTTCACGCAGAGGATTATTTCGGCAAGCTGTGACTTCTCGGCAAGGACTAGGAAACGATTCAACAGGAGCGGGTGCAGTCTCGGCGCGTCGACGGCAAAGGTTAAAATCACTCTGTCGACGTTGGCTACCAATGGGCGCAATAAAATATTTCGGCGCGACTGAACGGATTCAATCACGCCGCTTTTATCTTTTAGCCGTGAGACTTCCACGAAGTCGCCGACACAAACTGCCCCGCCAACTTTTTTATCACGCTTTAGCAGTCCGCGTAGCTTGCACGGGATAAGCTCGCCTTCAACCTTCACGAAAAAGAAACTGTTATAAAACTTTATCACGCGTCCAATCATATCATCGCTCCTTAGCCTGGTCACTTTCGCGGCTCGGCACGTCATTTTGAATCGGATTTGATTGCGGCTCCGATTCTGGTTCGCGGACGGGTTCTGGCTCAGGCTCGCGAACGGGTTCGGGCTGGGCACGACGAGCAACCACCAAATCGACATAAGAGCCGACCTCAATTTCAGCATCTGGCGAAGGATATTGCGCAATAACCGTGCCTTCCGCCTGCGTGCTGTCTTCATACGTGACGGAGCCGACGTGCAAGCCGCGACCCTCTATGCCACTCTCCGCGACGCTCAAGCTAGCATTCTCGACGTTCGGGACGTGCGTATATTCCCGCGTGACTTTGACTTCCTCAACCTTCTTTTCGGGTTCGCCGCGTGAAACAATCAAATCAACCGTCTGCCCGCGATTAATCTTCGTGCCTTGCGTCGGGTCGTGCGATAGGACTGTTCCTGGCTCACTGGAAGAATCCTTTTCGTAGACGCTACCCAAATTCAAGCCGAGCTTTTGAAGTCGTTCAATCGCAGCAGATTTGGCAAGCCCCGCTAAGTCAGGCATGTCGATTGACTCGCCGCCCTTGCTAACGTAAATCGTAACCAGTCTATCGCTCTTAACCGTCTTGCCTACGTCGGGGTCTTGAGAGACGACTTGCCCCGCCGGTACGTTCGCGTCATAGGTCTCGGCGACGTTCACCCGCAACTTATTATCTTCCAGTATCTGCCGCGCCAATGCCAACTGCTTACCTTTGACTTCGGGGACTGTCACGGTCTCTTCAGTGTTTAGGACTTTGCCAAACGCCGCGAATATCCCCACGCCGAAGCCTAGCATTAAAACCAACGCCATCATCATTATAAAGACTTTTGACTTGTAGAAGGGCTTTTGCTCGACTGGCTCTTCCGCAACGGGTTCTTCCTGCTGTGCAACTTGCGTTCCCAAACCTTTACGGACTGCGCGACGCGAAGGTATATCTGTTATCGATAAAACTTGCGTGGCGTCGGGGTCGCTCTTAACCGTCACGCTCAACGCCGTCTCAACTTTAGATAACTCCTGCACCAGTTCAAAGCTCGTCGGTCGTATCTCAGGGCTTTTGCTCATCGTGCGACAAACTATTGCTTCCAACATCGGCGGGATTTGCGGACGATAACGGCTCGGCGATATTGGCTCCTCCTCGACGTGCTTCATCGCGATTGTAAACGGATTGTCGCCCGTGAACGGCAAACGATTCGTCAGCATTTCATAAAGCACAATGCCCACCGAGTACACGTCAGACTTAGGAGTAATCGCTCCGCCGCGTGCCTGTTCTGGTGAAAAGTAATGCACCGAACCAACGACACTCCCGCCATAAGTCAGCGTCGACTCCGTGACGGCGCGAGCTATCCCAAAGTCCGTAATCTTCGCGTGCCCGTCCTCCGTCATCAAGATATTATGCGGCTTAATATCGCAGTGGACAATGTTATTGGCGTGCGCGTGGGTCAAGCCGCTGGCAATGTCCTTGGCAATGCGCGTAGCCGTCAACATGTCAAGCGGTCCTTCGTCCTGCATTTTCTTTTTAAGCGTGTTGCCCTGCACATACTCCATAACGATATAATGGTCATTGCCCGCAACGCCAACGTCGTAAATGCTGACAATGTTTGGGTGCGAAAGCCGAGCCGCCGACTTAGCCTCGCGGTGAAAACGCTCTATGAACTCCACGTCCGAACGATATTCCGCGTGGAGGATTTTTATTGCCACGGGACGAGCTAAAAGTCGGTCGTGAGCTTTGTAGACTTCAGCCATGCCGCCGCTCCCGATTTTTTCTTCCAGCTCATATCGCCCGCTCAAGACTCGCTGAATCATCTCATTCGCCCCTTAAATCAATGCGTCGTGGGCAATGCGGCAGGCAAAGTCAATCGCGCCTCGCATAGCCTGAAAGAAATTCAACGCACAACAAAAAATTTCGCGTACCATTGCTAATCAACTCCTGCGACGATAACGGTAACATTATCCCTGCCGCCAAATTCTAGCGCGGCTTCTATAAGTGCTTCGGCGGGCTGAGCGGCGGTCAGCAATATCTTTTTAATGTCGACGTCCTCAACCATGTTGGTCAAGCCATCTGTGCAAAGCAAAAACCTATCGCCGCTTTGCGCTAAGAAATTGCCCGCGTCGATATGAAGATTAGTCATCGCGCCGACTGCTTGCGTTAAAACATTTTTCATCGGGTGAAGGCGTGCCTGCTCCGCCGTAAGCTCGCCGCGCCTCACCAACGTTTCAACGTAGCTATGGTCTTCGGTTATCTGCCGGAACTCCTCGCCCCGGAGCAGATAAAGCCGACTGTCTCCCACGTGTGCAAAGTGTGCCGTCATTCCGTCCAGTGATAGAATCGTCGCCGTCGTGCCCATGCCGTGATACTCGTTGTGCCGCCGTGCCATGTTTAGGATTTTATCGTTCGCAAGGAGTATCGACTGCGCCAAAACTTTTTCGTGCCACGGGCGCGGTGTTTTCGACAGGAAACTTTCCACAGTATCGATTAGCATTCGGCTCGCGACCTCGCCCGCCTGAGCTCCGCCCATGCCGTCCGCTACTACATATGTTTGCGGCTCTATCACTGTCAACGCGTCCTCATTATTGTACCTCACTTTGCCCACGTGTGTTGCTTGATATACCTTCGCCAAGATTTTTCACCTCTTCAGAAATCCGACGAGTATTTTGGCTTGATTGTAACAAAAGATTTTCTTTCAGTCAATATTCATGTTCGCAATAAAAAAACGCCGCAAGGATTTCTCCTCGCGACGCTGTGAACTAAGACTCAAATCCATTCTTTCGTGTCTGATACGTTCAAGGTTTTAGTCGTCAGCAAGAACTCTTTTGAATTTTCGGGATCGCCGTGTTCCCCTTCTGTTATCGTGTCAAGCGTGAATATGTTGTATGAACCAGTCAACTTAACATAATCTTCGCAGAAGTAAACGGGATTGCCTGCCTCGTCGTAAAGCGGTATCGGATTATTATCGCGGGTAAGATTAGTGTCATCACCATCAAGCAAAACTATTCCTCTAAACTCATCTAACTTGCTACTGTTTTTGAGTTTGCTACTACGCGTCAAGGCTTTTATTGTACTCAGGTTACTGCTTGTTATCTTTTTTGGTATTTCCACTAGCGTACCGTCTTCTGCCTTGCCATAAAGTTTTACGTCTTCCCACTTGGTAACGCGGACTTGATTGCCGCTGGCGTCTTTCTTATACAGCGGGATTAATTGTCCTGTAAGGTCATCACGGAACGCCGTCTCATCAAGTTTCAAATCGAAGTCGTAATAGACATAAGCATAATTAACGCCCGAAGCCGCATTAAACGTTTTGAAATGCGAATTGGCATTCAGACCAAAGACATTGTTACCGTTATTCCAAAGTGCAAGAGCACTATCGCCCTCTGCCACAAGGCTGTAAACATTGCCGTTTTTGTCGACGCGAATTTTATTGTCGCTATAGTTACCGTCGTTTTCCCCCTTCGTACTGTATTTGACTTGTGTACCTTGGTTTGTGTCTAGGTAACGATATTCTTTGGCGATAATGAAACCCTCGAACTTGTGACCGTTGCCGTTAATCACAACGGGGATATCGGGCATCCACAGCACGCCTTTAAAGTCTGCGTTAAGGTTCAAGATAACGGGTTGAGCCATGTCTGGTCTTAAAATGCCTGGTTCAACATTTTTCGTAGCACGAGCGTCCGGACCGTCATAGTAGAAGAACAACGGGCGCAAACCGTCAGCGGTGTTGTCCGCATTTATATTGATAACGATTTGACGAATAGGCGTTGTTTCACTCTTATAAGGTTCAGCTTCAATACGGAAATATAACGGGTCGTCATTATAGCCCGAACGAACAGCATAAGTTCCGTTTACATTAAAGAGCGCATGTATTCTGGGGCAGGGAGTGCCATCCTTATCCTTTCCTATGATATTTCTTTCTGTACTTGCGCTAACTGATTGGTTCCTAGAATCTTTGCTTTGAAACGTAAGGTTATTGTCAGCTTGCCAAAAGTCTATAAAGTAATGCGTTTGCTTACTGATTTCGTTTTTATTATCATCCTTCATATTTGAATCAAAATCTTGCACTTCCGCATAGTACTGACGATTCGTTCCAATTACAGTCTCCAAGCGTCCATATTTCCAAACTTGCGTCGGTATATCATCGTAATAAACTTTGACGTTATTGAATCGCTTGATAATAGGTTCCTTGCCGTATTTCTTTTCGGAAGCACCGTAGTAATAGTGATAGACGTTCTTGGCGATAAGATACTGCATTTGCTCCCAGAGCGTCTTGTTATTGTGCGGAATAACTTTATCAATGGGGTCATAGACGGCATAAAGCACACCGCCATTTTCTTTTATCTTATTCCATCTCTCTTCTGTCAACGTGTCGCCTTCATAATATATATCAATCTTCGTATAGTCTTCCACGTCATCTGGATTAGTATAACTCCAACCAACAAAGTTACCGTCGCTCCTTGTAGGCTTGCCTTTATCAGTGGTAATAAGTTGCGGGTCGTCTTCTTCCGTCAAAGTGGCGGGGTCTTTGTATGTCTTAGTCACATCGGCAGAGCTACCGTCATTAAAAGTGCCGCCACGCGGTTTAAAGGTAATTTCAATGTCATTGCCTCCACTACTACTGCCGCTGTCTTTCGATATTAAGGCGACGGAAAAAACGCCAGCATTCATATCATCAAGGAAGCCAATAAAGAAATGGTGAATATTCTCCGTGAGGTGCAGGACGTAATAATAATTGTCTTCGTCGTCCTTATACAGGGAAGGGGTCAGCGTGACTGTCGGGTTGCCTCTGGTGTAGCCGTCCTTAAATTGGTATTCAGCCGCCTGTGCAACGGAAAAGAAATTCGGCGGCGCATAACTCAAATCACTGCCCGCAAGATTCTTCATTGCATATTCCTTGGCCGCTGCATTGCCATCCGTCATATCTATTGTGGAACCGCTTTTCGTGTTATCTGCGGGTTTATCACCAGGGAATTGATAGACAAGCTTGGCTTCGTAGTCTTCAAAAGTTTCTGTATTGGTTTCAATCAATTTGTTTGCACCGACTAGGACAGCCGCGTCCGCTGCGTTTTGGAGACGCGACACGTTCAGATAATACCAACCAAGGTCAAGTCCAACTCCACCTAAAAATAGGAATATCGGAACGAGTAGCACATAAAGCACAGCGACTTGACCTCGGCAATTGTTTAGTGGGTTCATACTTACCATATCCTTTCCTTACAAAATAACTTGAATAATTCTCTTTCAGATTATAACAAAGCACGAAAATCTTTCAAGTATCTTTCAATAATTTAATACAAACAAAAGAAAACGCCGCAAGGATTTTTCCTCGCGACGCATGAGCTGAAATTTACTTCCAATCGTCCGTGTTAGGTACGTTCAAGGCGTCAGTCTTAGTCAACAAGAATTCTTTCGGGTCGCGTGTACCGTCTGCCACTCTGTCTAGCGTGAAGACTTCATAAGTACCAGTCAGATTTACGTAATCTTCGCAGAAATATACGGGGTTGCCCGCCTCATCGTAGAGCGGCGACGGACTCCCGTTAGTCAGGCGAACCGTTCCTTTTCTGCTAGTGTCTGTTACGGTCTTAGGTATCAGCTGTCTGCTTGAAACGGTTCTTGGGTTATCGTAAAGATTTACGTCGTCCCATTTCGTGACGCGAACTTGCTTGCCGTTGGTGTCTAGCTTGTACAACGGGATTAGGTCTCCAGTGTTAAGATAAAACGGCGTCGAATCCATAACGCAGTTGTAATCGTAGTAAACATACATGAAGTTGACGTCTGTCTCCGCTGTGAACGTCCTAAACTTCGAGTCACTGCTCAGATTGAATCTGTTTGTGTCGGTCGCGTTATAACCGTAGAGTTCAAGAGCGTTATCGCCGTCCGCCGCGATGGTTTGGATATTGTTGTTGGCGTCGATGTAGTAATACGCGGCAAGGTTGTTATTCGTATATTTGATTTGCGTGCCGGAAGTGGAAATGTAGCGGAATTCCTTAGCGACAATGAAACCCTCGAAAGTTTTGCCGTTGCCGTGAATGACGACCGGCACCTCTGGCATCCAAAGCACGCCTTTAAAGTCCGTGGTGAGATTTAAGATAACGGGTTGCGCCACTCGGTCGGGATAAGTCCCGTTGTAGTCCAATGGTCCGTCATAGTAGAAAAACAGCGGG
>JACXWG010000066.1 GCA_014764605.1 Quinella sp. 1Q5
CCTTCCTGATCGAGCTGTCGCAGCTTTGGCATCCGCCTTTTCTCGAGGCGCTGCGCGCGACGACGGTCGGCGGTCTTGTGCTCGGCTACGGCTTTCTGTGGAGCGACCTTGTCTGCTACACGGTCGGCGCGTTTGTTTGCGCGCTTGCGGAGACGATTGTGCGAAAAGCCTTGCATTTCAAGAAATAGTATGATAGAATGAAATGGGATATAGGATATTGAAATCTGTAAAAAGGAGGGGCAACCGATGCGTACGATGAAAAAAATGCTGGCTGTCTGTTTGGCGGCGCTGTTTCTTGCGCTGACCATGCTCCCGTCGCTGGCGGTCGATGTCCTGGCGTGTTTCGTTTGTAGAGCATCTGGCGTATCCATATATGACAGACATTCTTCCTCCTGTTCACGAAAAGGCCGTCTCATTTTCCTTGACACAAATCATACTTTACAGGCGGCCTTCCAGCAATCTTTTTCGTGTTCACAAAATCTTCACAATAATTATTAGCACTCGCTCTTGACGAGTGCCAATATAAGTGTTATATTACACCTAGAACAAAGGAAGAAGCAAATGCAAAACCCAAAGAAAGCGTTCCTGAGTTCTCAAAAAAGTAATTAACACATTTACATAGAGGAGGTATATATTATGTTAATGCCCAGTATTTTCAGAACAAACGTATTTGATGATTTCTTCGAGGATCCGTTCAAGGATTTTACAAGAATGAACGCTACGTCCAGACCGACACATGAGCTCATGAGAACCGATGTCAAGGAAATGGAGAAAGGCTTCGAAGTTTCTGTATCCCTTCCGGGAGTAAAGAAAGAAGATATCACAGCCGAACTTAAGGACGGTTATCTTACGATCACAGCATCGACAGGCACAAGCAAGGACGAGAAGGACGAGGATGGCAAGTACATCCGCAGAGAGAGATTCTTCGGCAGCGCCAAGAGAACCTTCTACGTCGGCGAAGATGTCACAGAGGAAGACATCAAGGCTAAGTATGAGGACGGTATCCTGACACTGGATATCCCGAAGAAGGAAGCACAGCCGGTCGTTGAGCAGAAGAAATTCATCAACATCGACTAACGCTGATTGAGAAATATAACCCTATGTGGGATAATGGAGACATCCCCGGGGAATTTATGGGCTGCATATCCAACGGGGTGTGCAGCCTTTTTTAAGATAAGAAAAGAGGAAAGTGGTATGGGAGCAAAACGGGATTATTACAGAGTTCTGGGCGTGGACAAAACCGCGACTTCTGATGCCATCAAGAAAGCTTACAGGAAGCTTGCCAAGAAATATCATCCGGATGCAAATGACAATAATCCGCAGGCCGAGGCAAAATTCAAGGAGGTCCAGGAAGCCTACGATATTCTCAGCGATGAGGAGAAGCGGAAGCTCTACGATCAGTTCGGCTTTGCCGCCTTCGACGGAAGCGCCGGTCCGGGCGGAGGGAACCCCTACGGCTCCGGCGGTGCATGGCAGCAGTTCAGAAACGGCGGCTTCTCGGGATTTTCGGGCGGTCCCGGCGGAACATATCATGAGTTCCGCTTCAATGGCAGCAACATGGACATCGATGACATATTGAAGCAGGCGTTCGGAAGCAGTGGATTCGGCGGTTTTGGCAGATCTTCAGGCAGCCAGACCTACAGAAGTTCAGGCAGCTTTGGATGCGGAAGGGCAGCGGGGCAGAGCTCCGGCGGTCCGGATAAGGACATCCCTGTGCGTGAGGGAGTGCTGCTCCAGAAGGGCAGCGATGTCTACACCATGGTCCGCGTGCCTTTCGAGACAGCGGTCCTCGGTGGAGAAGTGTTGGTGCCGACGCCGGACGGACAGGTCAAATGCAAAATCAAAGAGGGCACGCAGGCTGGATCGAAAATCAGGCTGCGCGGTAAAGGTATGCCTAAAAAGAACGGCAGCGGACGCGGGGATGAGTACATCACGGTGGAGATCGCGGTCCCCGGCCGCATGAGCGCGGAGAAGAAGAGAAAGCTCAGAGAGTACGCGCAGACAACATAAGACAGATAGCAGCGAACAAAGCTCGTCTTCATCAGGCTTTCATAGATTTGCATTGTCCGACAATGCAAAACATGGTAAGCGCGTTGAGGCGGGCTTTTTTGTGTGCTATATTATGAGAGAAATACTATTCTATGAGTGCAGTATGATGGCGGCGTAGATATTTTATTGAGCGACCCGAACTCCGAAACCTCCGATTTGATTATCGGGCAGTCGAAGCTTTACAAAAAGATTAACTCCGAGCAGATGCTTAACGCCGTGCGCAAGATGGCTGATTTTTACAACGACATGAGAATGGGACATTATGAACGCTTTAACGACCATGTGCGAAGTCGTTTCCGCAAGTTGTACGCCGAGATTGGCGACGAATCAAAAATTCATTTTGTCTTTTATACCAGTGCTCCGAAGAATCGAATTGACCTTAGGCGAATAAAAAGCAAATTCCTTGATATGTTAAATGACACTAACGCGATTGAACTTGACATATTTTTTGCCGCCGATATAGAGGACGACATCAAAGAATCCATGTTGAGAAAGCCGAGTGTGGAATATGGAAAGATTCACATAGACGAGGCTGGTAATTATCTAGCGTATGGCGATGAGGCTGTTATTGTTAATGTGTCCGCTTTCTCAATAAAGGAATTATATGACGAGCACAATATTGCCCTTTTGGCACGCAACTTGCGCTATCATATCAAAGGCAAGGCGGCGGGGCTTGACATCGACAAGGCTATAAGAACTACTATTGAAAAAGATTCTGCGTCTTTTTGGCTCAAGAATAATGGTATTACAATAATCTGCGATAACTTTAAGATTGACGGATGCATTGTAAAGCTTTGGAATTTTTCAATCGTCAACGGCGGGCAGACTACATATCAGCTTCACAGGAGTGAACACATTGATAAACAACATTTTTTCTGGCTCCCATGCAAGATAATAAAAAACGTCGGCAAAACCGAAGATGAGAAAAATGACTTCAGTCTGGTAATAGCTCAGGCTACCAATTCCCAAAAGCCAATTCAACCCGCCGATTTGAAAGCCAACTCTCCTGAACAACGTCGTTTTGCTCAAGCCATGAAAGATATAGACATAGACGTGTTATACAAAACCAAACGTGGCGAAGAAATTCCTCAAAAATATCATGCCGCCTACCTAAACACGAATTTAGCTCAAATCGCAAAGCTTTGTTTGGCGGCGATATTCCAAGAGCCTTGCAAAAGCAGAAACAACCCCTCCGCGTCTTATAAAGAATTACGCTACTACAATCCAATTTTCAACGAGAACCAAAAACAAATCGCTACTATTTGCAAAGAACTGCTCTACATAGATTATTACTTCGATAAAATTTTTCAGCCAAAATTTGAAACCGAGAATAAGAATATGCCAAATGCTGAAAACACAATACCTTTTGCCAACAAAGCGCGGACAGTTTGTATCGCGTTCACGTCTCTTGCGGCAAGGTATCATCAAGGCAATATTACAGATAAAGACATCACGGATTTAACTTCCTCTCCGACCTCTCCAGACATTTATAAAATGCTCCGCGACCTCGGCGACATGAAAAAGCTTTTGCCGATAGAACTTTACACCGACGCTTACAAAGCGGCTTTGAATAGATTATTCAGGGTGATAATCAAGGCGGGAACAAAAAATTACTCCATGGAACACAGAGACAATCCAAATTTATCGCCGAACAGTTTCTTGCAGAATGACAAAAATTATTACGGCATTTTGAATGATCATTGGGATACGCTTCGTGATGATATTCAAGAAATTTTTGCCAACGTTTAGGAGGTCAAATGGACTTATTCGACAGCATTAAAGACGACAAGATTTATCAGCCGCTAGCCGAGAAAATGCGACCGCAGACTTTATCGGATTTCGCGGGGCAAGAAAATATTTTACGCGGTGCACTCGGCAAGATGATTGCTCAAGGGCAGGTGCCGTCTTTAATCTTCTTCGGCGAACCCGGCACCGGCAAGACGACTCTAGCCAAAATTATTGCCAATACCACGGCTAGCAACTTCGTCAAGGTCAATGCGGCTCTGTCTGGTATCAGCGAACTACGCGGCATCGTCAAAGAGGCGGACGACCAGCGCAAGTTCTATCGCAAACGCACGATTCTTTTTATCGACGAGATTCACCGCTTTAACAAAGGTCAGCAGGATTTTCTTCTGCCTTACGTGGAGGACGGGCGACTAACTTTAATCGGCGCGACGACGGAAAATCCTTTCTTTGAAGTCAACGCCGCACTCCTTAGCCGCGTCAAGATTGTCCGACTTTCTAAGCTCACGACCGACGACATTAAAAAAATTCTCCGCCGCGCCGTTGATACTGAAGGCTTTAACGTCGAGGAACGCGCTTTGGAGATTATCGCGGACTTCGCGGACGGCGATGCGCGTATGGCTTTGAATCTTTTGGAGCAGGCGACGTTCGCGGGCAAAGTGACTGTCGAGAGCTTGCGAGACCTTCTCGGCGAACGAATCAGACGCTACGACAAGAAGGGCGATAATCACTACGACACGGCGAGCGCGTTTATAAAGAGTATGCGCGGCTCCGACCCTGACGCGGCGATTTTTTATTTAGCTAAGATGATTGATGGCGGCGAGGATTTAACGTTCATTGCGCGACGGATTATTATCTGCGCGGCTGAGGACGTTGGCAACGCCGACCCGCAAGCATTGATTCTGGCTAACGCGGCGGCTCAGGCGACTCAATTCGTCGGCTTACCAGAGGCGCGGATTATCCTTGCGCAAGCTGTAACCTACATTGCGGCGGCTCCCAAGTCAAACGCGGCGTATCTTGCCATTGATAAGGCTTTGGCTGACACTCAAGGCGACGTTCCAAAACATTTGCGCGACACTCACTACAAAGGCGCGAAGGCGTTCGGGCACGGTGTCGGCTATAAATATCCTCACGATTTCCCGAATCACTTTGTTAATCAACAGTACTTGCCCGATAAAAAAATTTCCGCACGCTACTACGAACCGACGACGCAGGGCGCGGAGTCTAAGATTAAACAGCGGCTCGAAAATTTATGGCAAAACTAAAAGCGACCGACGATAAGTCAGCCGCTAATTTTTTTGCATGACGTGTCAAATATTTTCTTTGGCAACGGCGACGAGCTTTCCAAATGCCGCCGCGTCGCTTACTGCAAGCTCCGCCATCATTTTTCTATCGACGGCTACGCCAGCTTTAGTCAAGCCGCAGATGAGCTTGCTGTAGGAAATTCCGTTGATACGAGCCGCCGCATTGATACGGGCAATCCACAGGCGGCGGAATTCGCGCTTTTTGACTCGGCGGTCGCGGTGTGCGTATTGTCCCGCCTTCATGATTGATTCATTAGCTTTTTTGAATTGCGTACTCCTCGCGCCGCGATAACCTTTGGCGAGCTTGAGGATTTTTTTATGGCGTCTATGTGCTGTGACGCCGGTTTTTACTCTTGGCAAGATAATCTCCTCCGTTCGATAGTATTAAGCGTAGGGAAGCATTTTCCTGACGCGTGCACGATCCGCCGCCGAAGCGAGCGTCGCCTTGCGGAGATTTCTCTTGCGCTTGCGAGTCTTTTTTTCCAAGATATGGCTCTTGTATGCTTTGTTGCGTTTGAATTCGCCGCTACCGGTCACGTGAAAGCGTTTAGCTGTCGCTCTGTGGGTTTTGATTTTGGGCAACGTTGTCCCCTCCTTTTGTCGATTGTTTCTTAGTCTTTTGCGCCTTTTGTGCCTTAGGAGAGAGAATCATCGTCATGTTCTTGCCCTCAAGCTTGGCGGCACGCTCGACGGTCACGACCTCTTCAAGAGCTTTGGCAAGTTTGGTTAAAATCTCGCTACCAAGTTCCGGATGCGACAGCTCGCGCCCGCGGAACATTATCGTAACCTTGACTTTGTTGCCCTCTTCGATAAAGCGTTGCGCACTTTTGAGCTTAACTTCAAAGTCGTGCTGTTCGATGTTCGGGCGGAGCTTGACTTCCTTAATCGTGATGATCTTCTGCTTCTTGCGAACTTCCTTCTCGCGCTTCTGCTGTTCATAACGATACTTGCCGAAGTCCATGATTCGACAGACGGGCGGTCTTGCTTTGGGCGCAACTTCAACCAAGTCCAAATGTTTTTCTTCGGCAAGGCGCAGTGCGTCCCGCGTGAGCATGATGCCGAGGGATTCGCCGTTCGCGTCGGTTACCCTAACTTCGCGAATACGAATTTCATCATTGATTCTCAAACTGTCTCTGCTAATTTGAAATACACCTCCTGCGGCGCGTCGAAAAAAATTAAAGGCGGCCTGTAAGCCACCCGCGATTCTCACCAAAAAATCTTTCTTGCAACCGCGTCAACACATTCAAGGTCGACGGGTGAGAAGCACAGGCTCCTGCTTAACGCGGCAAAGTTTACCATAGCGGCTAGGCTCTGTCAAGGCGGCAACCTTGCAACGAAAATGATTTAGTGCTACAATCGCGGAAAGTTTTTTATCGGAGGCTGTGCGATGAACGGAAGCGAGAATTGTTACGCGGGCGCGTTGTTCTTCGCGCTGATAAGCTTGGGCGCAATCTTGAAGGTCGATGACGTTTTCGGATGGCTAATCGGTTTGGGCAGTGCGCTTTTGGCGGCAATAAGTCTGCGGCGTGCTATGGTTAAGGCGGCTCAAGCGAGCGAAGAAGATCATCAGCGCATGGAGATTCAGTTCCAACAGCTCCGTAGCAAAGTTATCGAGACTTCCGAAGCGAATATCACAGCGATGAATTCCGTACACGACGCCGCCAAACTCATTCAAGAGAACATGGAAGTTATTCGCGTGCGGCTTGCCGAGCTTGACAACTTAACACAGCTGACCGAGTGCGCCAAAGATATTCAATCGTCTGCCGCTAGCCTTGAAGAAAATTCTTCCGCGCTCAACATGGCACTTGAAAAAGAATTCGAGATGATTAACACGCTCACAACGGCGAACAAGGAAAGCCTTCAAAATATATTGAAGCTTTTGCGACTGATTAGGCAGATATTGGAGAACCCCGCTTACGTCAAGGACTTAGAGAAGATTAATTCGACTTTCGCGAAGCTTTCCGAGTGGCTCGAAACTCTTCAGGAAAATGCCGCTTTGAGCCGACAAGACTTGAGCACGTTAAAGAAGATTGCCGCGAAGATAAAATAAAACGCGCCGACGTGGACGCGTAGCAAAGGAGTAAGTAAGATGGTTCACACTGTGGAAGTTTTCGGCGTAATTGAGGAGAATGCCCATTTCTTTATCGACGACGAGACTAAGCACGGCTTTTTAATCGACCCAGGCGCACAAGCTGACGAACTATTGAAAATCATCAACGAACGCGATTGGACGATAGAAAAGATTTTGCTGACGCATGGGCATTTCGACCATATCGGAGCCGTCAACGAGATTCAACGCGAGCTGAAAATTTCCGTGTGCATGAGCAAGGGCGGCGATTATTACGCTAAGGACCCCGCGATAAATTGTTCGGCGTTCGTCGGTGAGCCGATTGTCCTTGACGACGTGACTTGCCTTGAGGACGGCGCGGAGATTTCTTTGACTGCCAATCCGCGCTTTAATGTCAAGCTGATTCCCGCGAAAGGTCACACACTCGACGGCGCGATTTACTACAGCTCAAGGGCGGGCGTCGCGTTCGTCGGCGATACGATTTTTTGCGGAAGCTATGGACGTACGGATTTACCTGGCGGCAGTTACGTCGACCTCATGCGCACGATTAAAAACGTGGTATTCGCCCTTCCTGACGAGACGATTTTATACACGGGACACGGTTCGCAAACGACAGTCGCCGCCGAAAAGGCTTGGTATTAAATATCCGCCTCGACGCCGTGACTATCGAAGACACTGAGAATCTCGCGGAGTTTAGTCTTCGCTGGGTTGTAATCAATGGTCGTTTCGCCGTCGTGGGCGTGAATGTGGACGTAAAGCACGCCCGCCAATCCAAGCAAAGTCTTTTCGACAGCCACCGCACTATCAGCAGTGTAACCTTTGGCGATGAACTGCAAGCGGGTATTGCCGCCAATCGAGCCGCAACCGCATTCCTGACACATAATCAAACACCTCACAGAAAAATTTTACTGCCGCATTATACAGCTTGATAGAATCAACAACAAGCCCCGCGCAGGGTTAGGAGGGCGTATGACAAAACTTATACTCGTATTCATCGGCGGCGGACTCGGTGCAGTATCGCGGTTCTTGGTGACGACGGCATTAGCAGGCAAACTCGGCAACTTTCCACTTGGAACGCTTGCGGCTAACTTCTTCGGTAGTCTGCTTATGGGATTAGTTGTCGGACTTCTGGCAGGTCGTTTCGAGTCGGTGCGCTTATTCGTTGCCGTAGGGTTCTTAGGAGGGTTCACGACGTTTTCAAGTTTCTCCGCTGAGACGTTAGCTTTGATTCAAGGCGGGCAAATTCTTTCAGCGGCGGCTAATGTAATTGTCAGTGTCGGCGCGGGCTTAATCGCTTGTGCCGTTGGATTAAAATTAGGAGGTTAGGTTAATGGCAAAAGCTTTGATAATCATTGACATGCAAAACGATTTCGTGACGGGCGAACTCGGTACAAAAGAAGCAAGAGCAATGCTCCCGCGACTCGTGAAGAAGTTGGAAGCAATTGTGGAGGAAGGCGCAGTCGATTTAATCTTCACGCAGGACACGCACGCCGATAATTACCTTGACACGCAGGAAGGCAGAAACTTGCCCATTAAGCACTGCATAAAGAAGACTGAGGGCTGGCAGATTGTCCCCGAATTACAAAAGTTCACGGCGCGTGCTAAGGCAGTCATCGAGAAGAAAGCCTTCGGGTCGACGCGTCTGCCGTCCCTTATCAAGCCCTATGAGGTCGTCGAGTTCGCGGGCGTATGTACTGATATTTGCGTCGTATCGAATGCTCTTCTAATCAAGGCGTTCTATCCCGAACAGCGTATCCAAATCGACGCGGCGTGTTGTGCAGGTTCCACTCCCGAAGCTCATCAAAAAGCCCTCGACGTCATGCGCAACTGCCAATGCAAAATCATCAACGAATAAACTTTAGGAGGTCTCTTTATGGAAATCAAATTCGTCGAAACCAAAAAGCTCAAGGCAAAACCCGACGTTAGCAAAATCGGATTCGGCACGCACTTTACGGATTATATGTTCGTCATGGACTACGACGCTGCGCAGGGCTGGCACGACGCCCGCATTGTTCCGCACGAAAAAATTTTGCTCGACCCCGCTAACGCCACACTCCACTACGGACAGGCTATCTTTGAAGGTCTCAAGGCTTATCGTCAAGGCAATAAAGCTGTCGTCTTCCGTGCGAAGGATCATCTAAACCGCCTTAATCGTTCGGCTAAGATTCTTGACATTCCCGAATTGCCCTTCGACGTAATTCACGCGGGCTTACTTAAGCTCATCGACCTTGAAAAGGATTGGATACCTAAGGAGAAGGGGCAGAGTCTTTATATCCGTCCTTTTGTCTTCGCGACTGATGAAGTCTTAGGCGTGAGCGTCAGCAAGAAGTATAAATTCATGATAATCATGTCGCCGGTCGCCGCTTACTATGCTCATGGTTTTGCGCCCGTCAAAATTCTCGTCGAGGATAAATACGTTCGCGCAGTACGTGGCGGTCTCGGTGCGGCGAAAACTCCTGCGAACTACGCAGCGAGCCTTCACGCAGGACTTGCGGCTCACGACATTGGCTTTGACCAAGTGCTTTGGCTTGACGGCGTCGAACGTAAATACATTGAGGAAGTCGGCTCAATGAATATCCTCTTCAAGATTAGCGGCGAGATTGTCTCCCCGTCTCCGCAGATTCAGACTTCGATTCTTGACGGCATCACACGCCGCACGGTTAATCAAGTCGCTAGGGATTGGGGCGTTCCGGTCGTCGAACGCAGGATTTCAATCGACGAGATTATTGCGGCTCACGAGGACGGACGCTTAGAAGAGGTCTTCGGCTCCGGCACTGCGGCTGTTATCTCGCCAGTCGGTGTCCTGCGCTACAAGGATAAAGATTACGTTATCGGCGACGGCAAGATTGGTTCGTTCGCGCAGAAGATGTACGACTATATCGAAGGCTTGCACGTCGGCGAGGTCGAAGATAAATTCGGCTTTATCGAAGTCGCTGGAGCGTTCTAAGCTCATCTTTGCAAAGAAAAATCCCCTGTCGCATTTGGCAGGGGTAATTTTTTATAACGCAAAAGCGCGGGGATAAGTTCCTCGCGCTTGAATTTTCTTATTGGTGCGGTTGATGAGACTTGAACTCATACGCCTTGTGAGCACTGCCCCCTCAAAGCAGCGTGTCTGCCTATTCCACCACAACCGCTTATGAATTTATGGTGCGGTCGATGAGACTTGAACTCATACCCCCGGACGAGGACTGCCCCCTCAAAGCAGCGCGTCTGCCTATTCCGCCACGACCGCATTACTATCTTAAGTCCATTGAATCTTCATTATGTCTTTGTAGGATTTCTCCAAAAGATTTATTGCCGCGATAACGAATCCCATCAAAGCTTTGGGCTGGAATTCGCCTTCGATAACGCCCAGAACCACATCGCCTTCCAAGCTAATATCTCCGTTCGGGTGAATGTAAATCCTAAAGAAGTTATACTGAGCCGACAACTCATTAAAGAGTTTGTAGCAAGCAATCTTCTTTTCTTCTTCTTCAATCGTCGCGATACCGAAAATCCGGATTTTAATATTCTTCTCCGCGAATACAATTAAAATGTCCACAAAACCGCCGCTTTTTAACTTTTGGGGAAGGCGGAAGAAACGCTCGCCACTCTTAACAAGAGTTTCCTCACTGTAACGAGTGTTGTTCTTGTCCAAGAAGTCCTTAAAAATTTCGTAGTTGTCCATTAAACTCACCTTTCCGATCGAAGAAGTTAAACTGGTGCGGCAGAGAGGACTTGAACCTCCACGGGGTTGCCCCCACTAGCGCCTGAAGCTAGCGCGTCTGCCATTCCGCCACTACCGCACATCCTCAAATATTTTCGTTCAACCAATCGACGACGTTTTCGGGCAAAAAGCCGCGGTAGTCATCGCCCATTTCCGTGATAAGAATAAAATCCCCATCGTAAAGATACTGAATCAAATCTTCGTGAACCTCATCAGCTGAATCATCAGAACAGAGGAACCATAAGTTATCAAAGATCTGGCAATAGCCGTCATAGTCTTCTAATGCCTCAAGGAACTCGTCGTAATTTTGATTCTCCAAATTATCTTCGTCAAGTTGGAAAGCTACGAGATAAACTGACATTGATGCTCACTCCTAAAAAACTGGTGCCGAGGACCGGAATCGAACCGGTACGAGATTTTACTCTCGCAGGATTTTAAGTCCCGTGCGTCTGCCAGTTCCGCCACCCCGGCTTTTTTGGAGCGGGTGATGGGAATCGAACCCACGTAATCAGCTTGGAAGGCTGGAGCTCTACCATTGAGCTACACCCGCTTAGCCGACTATAGGACTTGAACCTACAACCTGCTGATTACAAATCAGCTGCTCTGCCAATTGAGCTAAGTCGGCGTATTATAAATCCACGCCTAAAATCGAAATGGTGCCTCAGAGCGGAATCGAACCACTGACACGGGGATTTTCAGTCCCCTGCTCTACCAACTGAGCTACCGAGGCAACAATTTATCTATAAAGTTAATCTTGATTTCAAGTGGCGACCCGGATCGGACTTGAACCGACGACCTCCGCCGTGACAGGGCGGCATTCTAACCAACTAAACTACCGGGCCGAATCTTTTTTGGTGGGCGATGACAGGCTCGAACTGCCGACCTCCTGCGTGTAAAGCAGATGCTCTCCCAGCTGAGCTAATCGCCCTTAAAGGTGGTGACCCGCCGGGGAATCGAACCCCGAACCTACTGATTAAGAGTCAGTTGCTCTACCAGTTGAGCTAGCGAGTCATGTTATCAATTTGTGGCTGGGGCAGCTGGATTCGAACCAACGATGCGGGAGTCAAAGTCCCGTGCCTTGACCGACTTGGCTATGCCCCAACTCCTTTTAAAAAAAATGGCTCCCCGGACTGGACTCGAACCAGTGACTCC
>JACXWG010000012.1 GCA_014764605.1 Quinella sp. 1Q5
TAAAACATGATTTCGATGCTCAACTTTACAAACAACGTAACGTTGTCGAACGCTTTTTCCAACGCATGAAAGAATTTCGTCACATCGCAATCAGATTCGACAAGCTCGATATTTGTTTCTTGAATTTTATTTTTCTTGCCGCTTTTATTCGCCATCTTTAATTTACCAACACACC
Source organism: Quinella sp. 1Q5 (assembly GCA_014764605.1). Taxonomy (GTDB): domain Bacteria; phylum Bacillota; class Negativicutes; order Selenomonadales; family Selenomonadaceae; genus Quinella. Next base: position 176 of record JACXWG010000012.1, read on the forward strand.
CTAGCGCAGACATTTATGCTGGTAGCGTGTTTATTAACTTCAACGACGGCGGCTTGCTAATGGTTGACGGCACGACCGACGTAACCTATCAGCTTGCTGACGGCTCAAGGTACTCCGCCAATCACAGTCGGCGCGAATTGTCTTCTAAATGATTAAGAACTAGGAACATAGGGACTGGGGACGAGTAGTTATTAGTTTTCTAGTCCCTTATTCCTTACATTTGAGAGGAGAAATTAATATGGAAGCTTTAGAAACGATTTTGACGCGCAGAAGTACACGCAGTTACAGTTCGGCTCCCGTCGAGCGGGAAAAATTGGAAAAAATAATTGAGGCGGGCAGACACGCTCCCAGCGGCGGAAATAATCAGACGAATCATTTTATCGTTGTCCAAAATCCCGACGTTCTGCAAAGATTAGCTAAACTTGCCGAAGAGGCTTTTGCAAAGATGGAAGTTACCGAGCAAACTTATTCCAGCTTGAAATCTTCCATTATGCAATCAAAAAAGGGCGGCTACGTCTTTTACTATCGTGCGCCAGTTCTGATTATCGTCGCCAATCAAAAGAATTACGGCAACAATATCGCTGATTGCGCCGTTGCTGTCGAAAATATGATGATTGCCGCCAATGCTCTCGATTTGGGAAGTTGCTGGATAAATCAGCTCAAATGGCTCAACGAGGAACAGGAGATGTTGAATTATCTGCTCTCCCTCTGCTTAAAAGAAAATGAACGAGTTTATGCGTCAATGATTGTCGGCTATCCGAAATCTGCTGACGGAAAACCTAATCGCACTCCACTGCCGCGCAAAGGCAATGAGGTTACTTTTATCAATTAGGAAGAAATACGCTATGAAAAAATTTTTTATAATTATGTGCGCGTTTGCATTGCTAATAACAGGTTGCGGACAAAAGACTCAACAAGCCGCCGCTCCTCAAAAAATCCCTGTAAAGGCTATGAAAGTTCTGCACCAGACGACTAAAATCACTTACGGTTTTCCGGGACAAGTTCAAGGCACTGATGAAATTCAACTTCGCTCAAAAGTCAACGGAACAGTCGTCGAAAAATATATCCAAGGCGGCGAAAGAGTTACCTCAGGGCAAAAACTTTTCCAAATCGATTCGCGCCCCTACGAAACTGCTTTACTTTCTGCTAAAGCCGATTTGAGCAAAGCTGAATCCAATCTGCGTCGCGCTCAAGACACTCTGAATAGAAATGAACGACTTTATCTAGTGCAAGCAATTTCGGAACAAACTTTGATGAATAGTCACACTGATTTAGACGGTTATGTTGCCGCTGTCGAAGCCGCACAGATTGCCATTCGCAAAGCTCAGGAAAATCTCGATGATACAATTGTTTACGCGCCTATGGACGGCAGAGTTTCGCTTGATGACGTTGCAGTCGGAACTTACGCTATTGCTGGAAGTACAACTCTCGTGACTATGGGCACTATCGACCCCGTTTATGTCCAATTCAGCATTAGTGAAACCGAATATCTTAACGTCATTTCAAAGGCGATGAGCGAACGTGAACGAAATTCGCCGCGACCCGATTTTACTATGACAATTATCCTTAGCAATAATGAAGAATATCCTTTCAAGGGCGTGCCCGTCGAAGCTGACCGCGCTTTATCGCAAAATAGCGGTTCAATCAACGTCAAAGCCTCTTTCGATAACCCGCAAGGAATTTTGTTGCCGGGTATGTTCGCTCACGTTAAAGTTGTCAAAGAATCTGGCAGAAATACTTTGCTCGTACCGCAACGCGCCGTTCAACAATTACTCGACCAATCTTTTGTCCTAGTTGTTGGCTCCGACGGCAAATCTCAATCGAAAACCGTTGAACTCGACGAAAAAGTTGGAAGCTATTATATCGTCAAGTCGGGTTTGTCGGTTAATGACCTCGTTATTGTCGAAGGACTTACTAATTTGCAATCCGGCAAAGACTTAGATGTTACAATCGTTACGGCTGACGAAATGGGCTTTTCTACCGAAGATTCTACACAAATCGTCAACGAAACATAAGGAGCGCAAAGAATATGTCAAGATTTTTTATTCATCGCCCCATTTTTGCTATCGTCATTGCGATTATCATTATGATTTTAGGTTTGCTGGCGATTTTTTCTTTGCCGATTGCTCAATATCCCAAAATTACTCAACCAACGGTCAGCGTTTCTACAAGTTATCTCGGTGCAAATGCCGGAGTTATCAATCAAACCGTCGCACAGATTATCGAACAGCAGGTAAACGGTACGCAAGGTATGGACTATATGTCCTCCATTTCCAACGACAGTGGCTCTTACAGACTTAAAGTTGTCTTCGACCTCGACACCAATAGCGATATGGACGCCGTTTTAGTTCAAAATAGTGTTTCAGTTGCAACGGCTGCTTTGCCTACTGATGTTAAAAATGTCGGCGTCACGACCAAGCGCGCTTCGGGCGATATGGCTTATTTTTTTTCGCTCTACTCTCCTAACGGCACTTTCAATCGCACGTTCATTTCAAATTACGCCAATGTCTACATTGTTGACGAACTCAAACGCATTAAAGGCGTCGGCGATGTCTCTGCTTTCTCTATGGATTACAGCATGCGCATTTGGATTAATCCCGAACGCCTTGCCGCATTTAACCTGACTATTAACGACATTAAAAACGCCGTCACTGAACAAAATTCACAGGCTCCCGCAGGAACGATTGGACTTTTGCCCGTCCCCGACAATCAAGAAAAACAATTTACTGGCAAATTGGAAGGGCGGCTGTCCTCTGTCGAAGATTTTGCAAATGTCATTGTCAAAACCACTTCCGACGGCTCAAACATTTATTTGCGCGACATTGCACGAATTGAAACCGGCGCAAGAAGTGCCTCGATGTTCGCTGATACAAATAATGCGCCTTGTGCGGCATTCGGCATAAATTTAACCGACGACGCCAACGCCATTGAAACTATCGGCGAAGTTCAGCACGTTATTGAGGAAATGTCTAAAAACTTCCCTGACGACCTGGAATATTGCGCCGTTATCGACAACACCGCATACATTAACGAATCGCTCGCCGAAGTTCTGAACACTTTTAAGGAAGCGTTGATGCTCGTTATAATTATCGTGTTTATCTTCCTGCAAAGTTGGCGGGCAACGTTAATTCCCGTGCTGGCAATTCCAGTTTCGCTCGTCGGAACGTTCGCGACGTTTATTCTACTCGGTTTTACGATTAACACGCTGACTTTGTTCGCAATGGTTTTGGCAATCGGTCTTGTCGTTGATGATGCTATTGTCGTTATTGAAAACGTCGAATACCACATGAAACACGACGGACTTAATCCCGTTGAGGCGACTGAACGCGCTATGGACGAAGTTCAAGGACCAGTCGTGGCGATTGCTTTTGTTCTATCCGCCGTTTTTATCCCCGTTGCATTTCTCGGCGGCATTACCGGCGTACTTTACAAGCAATTCGCGCTTACAATCGCGGTATCTATGGGCTTATCGGCTTTTATCGCGTTGACTTTGACGCCCGCGCTTTGTGCTTTGCTCATGAAACCGCATAATCCCGACGCTAAGAAAAATTTCCTTGATAAACTTTTCGACAGGTTCAATAATTGGTTTGACCGCACACAAAAACGCTATACCGGCGCAGTCGGTTGGTTTATTCGTCATGCTAAAATTGCCGTCGCTATGATGTTGGTGATTTGTGCGCTCACCGTCGCCGCGTATAAAGTTTTGCCGTCAACTTTCGTTCCAAGTGAAGACTCCGGATATTTTATCGCGGCGGTCTCTCTGCCCGAAGGTACCTCCCTTAATCGGACTTATGAGCTTATGGGCGTTTTAAGCGACGAAATCCAACAAGTTCCTGGCGTCTTAAACGTTATGAAAATCGCGGGCTATGACGCGCTGTCTTCGGGCAGTAAACCAAATAGCGGCGCACTTTTTATCGGTCTGACCACTTGGGGCGAACGCACTACCAAAGAATTATCAATTACGAATATCATTCAGGAAGTAAATAAACTGGGCAAAAATCACCCTGAAGCTACGATTATGGCGATTCAACCGCCCGCCTTGCCCGGTTTAGGTATGATTGGCGGCTGGAGCATGGAACTTCTAGACATGACCGGCTACAGCGACGAGGAATTAGACGCCATTGCTAAAAGAATCGTCGCGGCGGCTAATCAGCGTCCCGAATTGCAGAGAGTTCGCACCACTTATTCCATTAATTCCCCGATTTGCAACTTTGAACTCAATCGCGAAAAGGCTAAGCAACTCGGCGTAAGTTTTTCCGACGTTTACACTACTTTGCAGGCTAATTTCGGCGGCAGTCAAATTGGCGACTTCATGCAGTTTGGTCGTAACTATAAAATCATGCTCCAATCGGATGCGCAATACCGTAACGAGGCTGAAGCTTTAAAATTTAGCTACGTTCGCAATAGGAAAGGTGATATGGTACCGCTCGAAACCCTTTTGCAATCGAAATACGGTACTTCACCCGCAAATATCACCCGATTTAACGGTTCGCGCAATATCAGCATTCAAGGCTCAAATGCCAGCGGCTACAGCTCTGGTCAAGCGATTGCGGCTATGGAAGAAGTTGTTCACGAAGTTGTTCCCACAGGTTTTTCTATCGAATGGTCTGGACAATCTCGCGAAGAGAAAAAATCTGCCGGCTCAACCATGCAAGTTTTAGCGTTGGCGTTGGTTTTCGTATTTTTATGTCTCGCCGCGCTCTATGAAAGTTGGAGCGTACCTTTTGCAGTTCTCTTGACGATTCCAACAGGTATTTTCGGCGCATTTTTCATTCAGTGCGCGTTATTCATGGGCTTAGCCGCTCTTGGCTCGCCAAATCCCGGTTTGATGAATAGCGTTTATATGAATATCGGCGTCGTGATGATTATCGGGCTTGCCGCGAAAAATGCTATCCTAATCGTAGAATTTGCCAAAGTTCGCACCGATAAAGGCATGGACGCAAAAAAAGCCGCAGTAGAGGCGGCAGGTTTGAGACTTCGACCAATTATTATGACTTCGCTGGCTTTTATAATTGGCTGTTTGCCCTTAGCTATTGCCTCTGGTGCAGGTTCCGCCGCTCGTAATTCTATGGGCACGGCTGTTGTTTCAGAAATGTTAGCCGCGACCTCTATCGGCATTTTCTTAATACCTGTTTTCTTCGTCATCGTCCAATTTTTTGCCGCTAAATTCAATCGCAAACCGCTCGACGCGAAGGAGTGACTTAATTTGAAAATAAAATTTTTATTAGCCTTGCTGTCGGCAATGTTTGCTACAACTCAACTCGCTTCTGCCGAATTCCAAAAATTAAATCTCGACGATTGCATAGACCTCGCGCTAAAAAATAATCGCACGATTGAACAATCCGTCGAACTTAGAGAAAATGCCAAATGGATATTAAAACGTCAGCGACGCGCCACAGGTTCTTCCTTGAGTTGGAGCGGTGCTGTAAATAAAATCGGCGGCAAGGATTATGTTACTCGCCGCGCTACTTCCGATTCAAATTACGAGCACACTTTCGATAATACCTTACGTCTTTCTTATCTGCTCTATTCTGGCGGCAGAAATGAAAACAATATCGCCTCCGCTCAACTAAATTTGAATTCCGCCGACCTTAATTTGGAAAATACCAAGCAACAAGTTGTTTTCGATACCACTTCCGCTTACTACGATGTTCTCAGGAATAAAAATCTCGTCAACGTCAAGGAAAGTACTGTTGATTTACTCCAAAAACACTTAGACCAAGTAACCTCCAAATTTCAAATCGGCGTTGTGCCTGGTAGCGATATTCTTTCTTCCAAAGTTCAACTCGCTAATGCTGTTCAATCTCTTGTCACCTCTCAAAAGGATTACGATAACGCTCTTGCCACGCTCAGCAATTTAATCGGTCTGCCTATCTCTGAGGATTTACTCGTTGAAGATAATATGTCTTATCAAAAATTCGTCGTCAATCTCCAATTTCCGCTCTTTATGCCGTTAAAAAAGCCGAAAAAGATATTGCCGTTGTTAAAGCTAACAGATTGCCGCAAGTAAACGCTCAAGTCAGCAGAATTTTCAACGGTGAAAAAGTTTTCGATAACGACCATAACGATAGCTGGGCTGCTGGCTTATCTGTTTCATGGAATATTTTTGATAATAATGTCACTTCCGCACAAGTTCAAGAAAATGAAGCTACTCTACGCCGATTGCAATCCGTCTACGAACAAACTCGCGAAAAAATCGAATTGGACGTCCGCAAAGCTTACAATAACTTAATAGCCGCTGAAAAAAATATTCTCACCACTCAAACTGCCGTTAAACAAGCTGAGGAAGAATATAAAATCGCACAAGTTAAATATGATGAAGGCGTCGGTACCAATCTTGAAGTTATGGACGCGCAGGAAAAACTTACTGAAACTCAAACAAATTTTTTCACGGCACTTTACGATTACAACGTAAGTAAAGCCCAACTTGATAAAGCTATGGGTGTTCCTATTTATATCGATGTCGTTTTATATGACGAATCTGTTCAAAACGGTAAATCTGCCGACTTCGCTTTGAAAAATTCTATTTTAAACGATAAGAGTCAGCGTTCATAAAAGTAAAAAGTGAGAGACCTTGGTTAAAATTTCCCATATTCATACTTTGCTTAAGCGTTTGTGAACACCTGTTCTTAGACAAGGTAGCGAACACCAACATTGCGCAAATTTCCGAGGCTGTCGAAGCCTTCTGCGCAATCGTCGACCGTCACAATCAAACGACACAGAAAACTTTTGCTCAAGTTCAAACGCTCTGATTCTTCGGCGCGTCTTCTATCGAGCGGCTTGCCTCCGAACGCGGCATGACTGCTCAAGCGGCTGCTTTCAAAGCTATTACTAAGTAAAAAATTTCCCAGTCAACGAAACCCTCAGAGCAATTTCTTTTTGCTTTGAGGGGTCTTTTGTACAAAAAATTATCCCGCCGAAGCGGGAAAAATTTATCCGAAAGATTAGAGGTAAGGCAGGGTATTATTGGCTGATAGTCTGGTTAAGGGCGTCAATGGAAGTTTGCAAACCAGCTTCAACGCTCATGGTTAAATCTTCCATTTCGAGAGAGACATAACCGTTGTAGCCCATCATGCGGCACACCGAGAAAAATTCTTTCCACCATTGCAAATCACGCCCGCAACCGACTGCGACATAGTTCCAAGTGCGTTCAGCGGATTTATCGACGGGCAGATTTTCCAAAAGTCCGTCAACGTCAGCTTTGTAACGTTCAATGCGGGCGTCTTTGCCGTGAATGTAGAAAATCTTTTCACCGAGAGCGCGAGCGGCGGCAATCGGTTCCGCCCCTTGAATCATCAAATGCGACGGGTCGAGGTTCATGCCGATCATCTTGCCTAAGTCAGAGCCGACGACTTCCACTAGCTTATTGAGACTGCGGACGTTGTAAACGAGTTGGCAGGGGAATTCTTCAATGGCGATTTTCTCAACGCCGTTATCCCTAGCAAATTGGGCGTACTCAGTCCACCATTTAGCGGCGACTTCCCATTGATACTTCACGGCTTCAACCATGTAATTAACGCCGTCGAATTCCGGCCAAGAAATCGTGGAGGTTATCCAGTTGGGAGTGACGTCGCCGGCTTTAGCTTCGGGCAGTCCCGACATAGTAACGATAGTTTTGACGCCGAGTTTGCCAGCAAGTTCAGCGGTATCGTGAATGGTTTGGCTGTGAGCTTTGCCCATTGGATTGTTGACGAGCGGATTGCCCGAACAGTTGAGCGCGGAAATTGCAATGTTGCGCTTGTCGAGTTCATCTTTGAACGCTTGCAACTTCGCGGGATTATCCAAGAGGTCGCGAGCCGACGGAACATAATGGCAACCGCCCCAGCCGCCGGTCGTGATTTCAACTGCGCCGATTCCATAAGCTTTTACTTTATCGAGCATGTCGCCGAACGGTATCTTGCCGAAGACGTCACTGCAGATTGAAAGTTTCATATTAAAGCCCTCCTAAAAAATTTTTATCAAGCCGCCGAGCCGCTTTTGTCGAGACTGCGGAAATAATGTTCGATTTCTTCAAGCGATTTACCTTTTGTCTCCGGAATTTGTGTGTGCGCGAAGATAAAGGCAATTATCAGCGCGAAGACGAAGACGAAGAACGCCGCACTTAATCCGAATTGGTCGAGGATAACCGGGAACGCCGCGCCGACGCAAGCATCCACTATCCACAAAACGAATATTGAAACGCCCATTCCGAGCGCACGCAGTTGCAACGGGAATATCTCCGCTATGATCAGCCACAAACACGGGGCGATGAATCCCTGCATGAAGAATAGGAAAACAATCGTCATCGACAAAACGATATACGGCAAAGAAGGCGAACCTTCCATACTCATTGCCGCCAGCGCGATTGTAAGCAAGCTTAGCATTGTCCCGACTATACCAGTTTTGAACATTGTAACGCGCCCGATTTTGCCGAGCATCCAGATACCAAAGAAAGTCGCGAGCACCGAAGTCAGACCGTTGGCGACGTTTGCTATGATTGCTATTTGCCGACCGAAACCCGCTTCCGTCAAAATTTGTGTGCCGTAGAACATAATCGTATTGATACCCGTAAAACGTGTGGCGACTGCGACGCCGATACCGATAAACAAAATCCTGCGAACCCAAGGACGCATTAAATCGCTCCAGCCGAATTGCTTTATCGCCGCCTCGTTCGCGATTGATTCTTTAATTTCGTTCAATTCTTTATTGGCGGCGTTGTCATTGCCGCGAAGTTTTTTCAAAGTGTTAAGCGCGTCGTCGAAGTGTCCTTTAAGAGCCATCCAACGCGGACTTTCCGGCATTTTCATCATTCCGAAGAACAACAATATTGCAGGAAGTGCCGCCACCGATAACATATAACGCCAAACGCCGTTGCCGACGTGTTCAAGCGTCACGCTCAAGACTGCGTTGCAAAGGTAAGCGAGAAATTGTCCCGTGACTATCATAAGTTCGTTTTGCGTGACCATGCGCCCGCGTCTGTCCGCCGGTGAGACTTCAGCAAGGTAAACTGGAACTGTAACTGACGCGCCGCCGACCGCTAAGCCCAATAAAAATCGGCACGGAATCATAACTTCAACTGCTGGAGCCAGCGTACAACCCATTGCCGCGCAGAAAAAGATTACTGCCAAAATCAAAATCATCTTGCGCCTACCCATTGCGTCTGCAATGCGCCCGCCAGTCACCGAGCCGATTGCCGCTCCAACTAAAAGCGCACTGACTACAAAACCTTCAAGTTGCGGCGTCAAGTTCAGTTGGTCTTCTGCCGCCATAAACGGAAGTGCGCCGTTGACGACGCCCGTATCGTAGCCGAAGAGCAATCCGCCGAAAGTCGCCGTTATCATGACCGTTCTTACGAACGACTTCGCCTCCGGACTAATTTGTTCTCCACTCATTTTTTTTGCCTCCCTCTAATCTTACGGATAAGTGCCGGTCGACGTATCGACGAGAGTAGCCGAAATCGCCGAATTTGGGCTTGTTTTTGGCTTGGTCGATAAAACCTCGTGCAAGCCCCTGAAAACGCATTGTAGGCGATTCTGGAGCCTCTACGGGGCATTTCCGACTACTCGTCATCGACTGCGTTGACCCTAATCTAACGGATAAAATTTTCCCACGTCTCTGCGCGGTTTTATTTTTGCTTATTTGTAAAAGTCAGGCGTCGGAGGAATTTCAACGGCAACTTTCGTTTGAGTGTCGCGAGCTTTCGACGCGGCGGCGGCTGTTATCTGTCCGGCGTATCCGTCCCATGCTGAAGGTCCTTCGAGTTTGCCTGCCTTGACGCTGTTTATCCATTCTTGGAATTCGTCGTTATAGGCTTGAATGAAGCGGTCGCTCCAATCCTTGCATATCGGATACACTCTTGAAGCGTTCGTGCGAATCATTGCGTTCGACGGCTCCGGCAAATTCAAGATTCCGTCTTCGCAGCAGACTTCGCATTTAATATCATAGCCGTAGCCCGCGCAGACGAATGCTTCAACGTCAATCAGCACGCCCGATTTCGTCCACAGTCTCATAATCTGCGGATCCTGCAAATTCTCATGGGCGTGACGTGTTTTCTTAGGGAAGACGACTTCCGCCGCAACATAATCCTCGCCGAGCAACCAGCGCAGTACGTCGATTTCGTGAATCATGGAGTTTTCCACAGCCATCGGCGTATCGTAGCTTTCGGGCACTGTCGGATTGCGATGAGCGCAGTGCAACATCAGCGGTTCGCCATAAGTTTTTTCAGCGATTAACTTTTTCAGCTGGCGATAGCCATAATCGTAGCGACGCATGAACCCGACTTGCACGAATCTTTTGCCGCCTGCCATTTCCATATCGACGATTTCTTTGCAAACCGACGCTTCCGGTGCCAACGGCTTTTCGCAAAAAACGTACTTTCCTGCGACGATTGCCGCCTTGACGTATTGGGCGTGATAAGCGTCCGCAGTCGTCACGATTATTGCGTCAATGCCCTTGTCGTTGATGAGTTCCTCGCCGGTCGCGAAGAATTTGCAACCGTACTTTTCAGCGACACGCTTGCCTGCTTCCGCGAATGCGTCCGACACCGCTACGACCTTTGCGCCCTGCAATTTGTTGTTAATCCGTTCAATGTGCGTGCGTCCTATCGCTCCAGTTCCTATCAATCCCAGTTTCAAGTCCGCCATTCTAATTTCTCCTTTCAACCTAGAAAAATTTTTTACCATGACTAAATTGTAACCAAAAATTTACTCAAGCGTTATGATTAGCTTGCTGTTTTTCCTTCATTAGAGCTATCTCCAGAGAAACTTTTTGTATATTCTTGCACTCAACAAAAAAATCCCAAGCTTCAAAGCCTGAGATTTTTTTACTTGCGGCGTCTTCGCTCCGAAAAATGTTTCCGATATTCCTTCGGTGTGACGCCCACGCACTTTTTGAACATCTTCGAGAAATGTGCGCTATCAGTAAAGCCTAGTCGCTCCTCTATTTGCTGAATTGTCAGCGACGTTTCTACCAAAATACTTTGTGCCTCGCCGATTCGCCTTTGCATCATGTACTGTATCGGCGACAAGCCCGTTTCCTTCTTGAAGACGTGCGACAAATGCGAGGCACTTATGAAGAATTTTTCGCTAATCTGGCTAAGAGTCAAAGCTTCGGCGTAATGCTCGTTTAGGTAGTCCGTGATTTGGTTAATCAGTCGTTCGCGTTTCTTCCTTATCGGGTCAGCATCCCTTTCGAGCAATTTCCTTTGCAGGAGAAAGAGAATTCCCAACGCAAAATGCCGACAAACTTCCGAGTAGCCTTTTTTCTTATGAAACGCTTGATAAATCTCTGGCAATAACGCACCGATTGCATTTTCTTTACCGAGCGAAATAATTGGCCGCTCATCTTCTCCTACTTCCAACTTTGCTCCACTCAAAACCAAGCAGTAAGTCTGAATATGGTGCTCTTGAAACGGGTCTTCGCCATGTGGCACATTCACATTGCAAATCACGAAGTCACCGGTTGTCACGGCGTATTCATGATTTCCGACAAGATAGCGACCACTCTCGGAAGCGATATACAAAAGCTCCAGAACTTCTTCATGCTTGTGGAGCATATGCGGATGCTTGAAACTGTACTCCCTATCGACAAAAAAAACGTCCGTGAGTTGGATTTGGTTATCCATGCCTTGCACCTCCACGAACATTTTAAGCGAAATCATCATTTAAGCGTTATGATTTTCCTATTGAATTTTACTCACGTCCAAAGTGAAATTTCAACCCAAATTGTAAATTCCTGCCCAGCGCAAAAGGTTTCGTGAAAGCTGAACCATTCTAACTTTCAAAAAAATTTTATTCACTGCGCACGAGGCATAGACGCTAGTCTAAGTAATTTAACCAGTAGCGTCTAATGTTGAAGTTGAGCATTGATTTCTTTCTGCAGTTTGTTAAGAGCGTTATTGAGTGGAACGATACCGGTAATGATTTTATGAATTTCCGTATCGGCGTAAAGCATAGCGGAATTATAATTCTTGAACTTGAATGGCATTATAGCTTCGTCCATAGCCGAGCTTATGTCAATAGTTGCTATGGCGGCAGTTTCATTTGAATCCCATGGAAAAATTTCTTGAGCCTCTACAGAAGTAATAACATCGCGGCGAACTGGTAAAGCTTGAGATTTTTTCAAAATTAACTGTTGCGTTGTTTTGTCGTAGCAAATTTTCTTGAGCAAAGCCCAAGCTAAATCTTTATTTCGTGTTCGAGAACTTATTGCGACAAGTAAGGAATCCATAGCTGAAATATTTCCTCCTGAAGAACCAGCAGGCATTTTCACGCAATCCCACTCGAAAGACGAATATTTTTTTATCTTCCAGGGATAAGGCTTATATGTTCGATAGTGAGCAAAAGTAAATGGTCTGAAAGCGACGCGCCCGACATCAAAATCTTTTGGCGACACTTCAAAGCCTTTGTTTAAGCCGCGCAGTTCCATTAAAAATTTTATCGCCTCTTCCATACGTGAATCAGCAAAGTAAGAAGTCCTGCCATCGTCACGGAAAAACTTTACGCCGTTAGAAATTGCTGCTTGTTGCCAAGAGTAATTGTAGCAGCCAAATTGGTCGACAATACCGTCGCCGTTTGTGTCACGCGTAACTTTGCGGCAAATCTCCAAGAAATCTTTCCACGTCCAATTATTTTTAGGTAGAGCGATGTTCTCTTTAGCCAGCAACGTTTTATTCACGAACATGAAAGTTAAATTGCTTTCGTAGGGCAAAGCGTATGAAATGTTTTCGTATTTCCCGAAGTTAAACGCACTCGGATAGTAAACGTCGGAGGAAAAGCTTTCATCGGCGGCGATAAGATTTTCCAAATTCATCAGTGCGCCGATTGAAGCGTAGAGATTAAAATCTTCAGCCAAAACGAAGAAGACATCGGGTTCGGAACCGGCAATGAATTTTTCGGCAAGCCACTCGCTGTAATCTTCCTTTTTTATGCCGCTTACGTATTTGACTTTGACATTAGGATTTTCTGCCTCGAAATTTTTTCTGACCTCGTTTATTATTGCGTAAGTCTCGCCTTGCGGTACGTTCCAATTACTTCCGGCGAAAATTCCAACCGTCAAAGTTACCTGCGAGCGTGCTTTATACATCATTGCAAAGATGATTACTGCTATGCAGGTAGCCGCTAAAATTTTCTTGCGCATGATTTAACTCACTTTAGAAGACAAGCCGGTTTGTACAGCCCAAATAGCCAACTGTGTTCTGTCTCGCAAGTTGAGCTTTGACAACGCAGAACTCAAAGCGTTTCTTATTGTTCCCTCCGATAAAAATAATGTTTCGGCAATCTCTTTGTTGGAAAGTCCACGCCCGACCAAACTTGCAATACTGCGCTCCGTGCGATTCAGATCCTTAACGTCTCTATCATCAAGCTCCGGTGTTATGCTCGTTTGCGCCAGCTGATTGAACAGCCTGACAACTTTGGTAATGACGCCTTGATTAAGAATGGAGCCGCCGTTCATCACGGTATAAATAGCCGAAGTTAATTCCTGCACCGAACAACCTTTGAGCAGATAGCCGCTTGCCCCATATTTGAGCGCGTAAAAAACATATTCGTCGTCGTCAAAAGTTGTCAGGATAATTATCTTCACGTCAGGAAATTTTTTCTTGACCGCCTTTGTACATTGCACGCCGTCAAGTTCCGGCATACGTATATCCATCAAAATGATGTCCGGCAAAGTTTTCTTAAGCAAATCCAAAACTTTTCTGCCGTCCTCAGCCAAACCGACAACTTTAATATCGCTGTTCACGTCAAGAATTATTTTCAAACTCTCGCGAATAAGTTCTTGGTCGTCAGCTATCAAAACTTTTATCATTGTCAACCTCCCGATTGAGCGGGATCATCGCCTCGACGATAAATCCCTCGTCACTCCAATAATGAATCGTTCCATGCAAAAGCTCCAGTCGCTCGCGCATGTGTTTTAGACCGAAACCTTGCTTAACTTCGTCGCAACCCTCGCCATTGTCAGCAATCACAATCAACAAATACTTTTCATTGCCGCCGATGGTTATTTTAACTTTGGTGGCGTGCCCGTGACGTTTGGCGTTGGTTATGCTCTCCTGCAACACGCGATAAATTACGTCCTCTTGGTCTTGGCGAAGATTATCCGACCAGCTGAATATATCAAAAGTAATTTCCATGCCCGAAGACTCCGAATAATTGCGAGTCATCTCCATAAGGGCTTTTTGAAAAGGTAAACGCTCCAAATCATCGGGACGCAATTTTTTTACACTGCGGCGCACGTCGGTTATTCCCTTCTTAGCAGCGTCGCGAATTTTATTGAGCTGTTGCTTTGTAACTTCGGGCGCAATTTCCAAAGTCATAATGCAAGCGTCAAGCCCGGCGGCAATTCCTGTTAGCGCGTGTCCTAACGTATCGTGAATTTCGCGAGCAAGTCGGTTTCTTTCACGAGTCTCTGCCATTTGCTCAACTTCTATTGCATAGGCGCGAAGTCTCTGGTTAGCCTCCTCCAGCTTTTCATTTAGCAAGCGGATTCGTTCTTTTTCCTCGTGCTTATTCTTAACCAAAAGGACGAGATAGAACACGAAGCAAACTATATTCAACGAGTAGAAAGTATTTTTTATCGCTAAGATAACGGCTTTAGCATCGGCGTTGTAGTAAGACGCATAAGCCTCGAAGGAAATTATTTTCGTCTGGAAAATCGCCATGTTATAATTGGCAATGAAGTATAAGCAAATCATTGCTACTAAGAGCGTGTATTCCTGCCGGTGCCCTTCGTACCTGTACATTAAGTCCGCCACGACCAGCAAGACTACTCCGTCATAAGATAAATTCAAAAAGCGCATCAGGAACATACAGATAACAATCTCCGCCGCGAATAGAAGATAGCGCACGTGCCGCCGTTGACTTTTTCTGTAAAAATACCCAACCAAAATAAATAGCACAAATGCAATAATCGTCGTGAAAAAGATTACGCTGGAGGCTTCGGGCACAGCCCCTGCCGTCTCCAAGAACGCTCGTGCCGTCATGGTTTGATTGATTCGCTCCTGCGTCAGGCACATGAACGCCATTAGGACGAAAATCACAAAGCCGTTGTAGCCGTAAAGCAGGCGGTGCATTTCTTTGACGTTAGAAAAATGTTGCATGTCAATCCCAACTCTCAAGGTCATCGGCGGAAATATTTTCAGCTGAAAGTAACTTCGTCGGCAGTTTGATAATTTTCTCGACGGGCTTGCCTGCCAAAACTTTATAAGCACGGTCGGCGGCAAGTCTTCCAATTTGTCTGGGCGACTGTCCAGCGGTTGCCGTCATTCGTCGCGAAAAAATCATCTCTTTAGTTTCGGGCACACCATCGACGCCATAAACTTTCACATCGCGCCGATTGATATTTTGCAAGGCGGCAAGTGCGCCCATAGCGGCGGGGTCGTTTAGTGCCATGACGATATTTATCTCTGGGTGAGCTTTAATCATTTTTTCCATAACGGGCATTGCGATTTCAAGTTGTCCAAGGCATTCCGCCTCCGCCACGACTTGAAAATTTTTGTTCTCGGCAATCTTGTCTAGGAAGCCTTGAATACGGTCAATCGACGAACGAGCTTGCGAATGTTTCAGCAAAGCGATTTTCCCTCCGGAAGAGTTTTTCAGCAGATGTTCGGCACATTGCACGCCCGCTGAGTAATTATCAGAAACGACCGTGCAGACAACCAACGAATCATCTTCGACATTAGTATCAATCGCAATGACGGGAATTTTCGCGGCGTGAGCCAACTCAAGCGCAGGTTCAATCTTCGTCCAGTCAACTGGATTTATGAAAATCAACTCGACGCCTATCTCAATCATGTCCTTAATTTCTTCAACCTGCCTTTCCACACTCAAAGCGGGATCGCGTGAAATTAAAATGTCGCCGTGATTCTCTACGACCGTTCGGATTTCCTCGTCAATGACTTCGTAAAACGGATTGTTCAGCGTCATATAAACCGCTCCTAGCTTGCGTCTATGTTCGTTCTGCCGCAATGAATAGTCTGTATGAATAAAATGATAAAAGCCCGCCGATAAGATTACAAGCCCAACCGCCATTATCAAAAGCTTTCGCATGAAAAACACTCCGTCAACATTATACAGCAAAAGAGCCCCGACCGAGGCTCTTTTTTAAAGGTAATAAAGTTTTATTGATTACGCGAAGAGTCCGATAGCATATCCGACAATGCCGATTACGAACAAGCCAATGATGATGAATAGCGGATTCATGCCGCGTTTTAACAGCCACATGCAAGCGAACGTCATGAGCAACGCGACGATGCCAGGCATTAAGCTATCAAGAATTGTTTGGAGAGTGGTAACGACATGATCGCCCATAGCGTTATCGTATTCGGAGATGACAAGCGGCATGTTGACGGTCGTCCACTTCGCGACGAGTGCGCCCATAACTAACAAGCCGAGAACAGATGCGCCTTCCGTTAGGAACTTCATCTCTGCGCCGCCGATATTCTCGACTAGCTCAGTACCCTTTTCGTAGCCGTACTTGACGCCGTACCAGTGAGTAGCCAGACGAATTGCATTGAACGCCACGAAGAAAATTATTGGACCGAGAATTGAACCGGTAAGCGCGATACCTGCACCCAGAGCCGCCAAGACCGGACGAATCGTGCCCCAGAATATTGGATCGCCGACGCCCGCCAAAGGACCGATTAAACCGACTTTGACACCGGAGAGCGTCGCCGGGGAAATGTCAGCACCGTTAGCGCGTTTCTCTTCCATTGCGCCGATTATGCCCATAATCGCCGCAGCCACAAACGGTTGAGTGTTGAAGAATTCCAAGTGACGTTTAAGAGCCGCTTTAAGTTCTTCCTTGCTATCGCCGTAGACGCGCTTTAAAATCGGCATCATCGAGACGCAGAATCCCATTGACTGCATACGCTCAAAGTTGAAGGAGCCAAGCAGGAAATTAGAGCGGACGAACGTCCAGAATAAATCGTTCTTTGTAACTTTCTTATCTGCCATGAAAACTCAGCTCCTTTCCTACATCAAATCGGAATCGTCAATATCGTCGCCCTCAATCGCAGAGCCGCCGCCAGTCTTTGCCGCTTCCTCAATGGCAATATCTTTCTTCAAGCCTTGGATATGGAAGTAAGCGCAGATAGCACCGATTGCACCGAAGCCGATAAGGTTAACGTCCGTGAAGACCGCGATAAGGAAACCAAGGAAGAAGTACACCATAAGCTTTTGGGCGTTCATGAGGTTGATAACCATTGCATAACCGACGACGACGATAAAGCCGCCGGCGACTTGCAAGCCGCGAGTGATGACTTCAGGAATCGAGTTGAGCGCGTTGTTTACTACGTCCGTACCCGCAACCAAGGCGATTGCTACGGTCGGAATGGCGACGCGCAGAGCTTGCAGAAGTAAGCCTGCCACGTGGCACATCTCGATACCGCGCATGTTAGCATCCTCGGCGTATTTGTCCGCTAAATGTTGGAAGAAAACCGTAATCGTGCGGACGAAAATCGTTAAGACTTGACCGGCAGCCGCAAGCGGAACCGCAAGCGCAATGCCCGCGCCGATTGATTGATGACCGACGATAACAAGAACCGTCGAGACTGTGGAAGCAAGAGCCGCGTCCGGAGCCATTGCCGCGCCGACGTTCATCCAGCCTAGTGCCATCATCTCAAGCGTACCGCCTAAGATTATTCCCGTGGTCGGGTCGCCCAGGACTATACCAGTTAGCGTGCAGGCGACAACCGGTCTATGGAATTGTGCCTCATCGAGAACCGACGCCATGCCCGCTATCGACGCTACGATAAATAAAAGTATCAGTTCTAAACCTGACATGCAAAACACTCCTTTTGGGGAGAAGGATTAAGGGCAAGGGCAACTGCTTAACCCCTGCCCCAATTTTTTACACGAGACCTTTTGCCTTGAGAGCGTCCATAGCGTCAACTTTGGGGTCATTGACGAGCTTGCGCATTTCGACTTCGATACCCATGCTGACGAGTTCTTTAATCGCTTCGACGTCTTCAGCGTTGACCGAGACCGCTTGAGAAATCAGCGTATCGCCGTCTTTGAAGCATTTGCCGCCGAGGTTGACCGACTTAAACGGGATGCCGCCCTTAACCGCACGCAGAACATCTTTCGGATTGGTGAACAGGAACAACGTCTTGAAAGAGTCGTACTTCGGGTTCTTATAAGCCTCGATAGCTTTGGCAACGGGGATAACGTAACCTTTGAGTCCGGGCGGAACGACTTGCAATAAAAGTTTCTTGCGGAGTTCGTCCTTAGCAACCTCATCGCTGACGCACATAATGCGATTGCAACCCGTAACCTTCGACCAGACCGTTGCAACTTGACCATGAATCAAGCGGTCGTCGATTCTGCAAAAAGCTATTTCCATGACAAAAACCTCCTAAAAAAAATTAAAGTTCTTCTTCGTCTGATTCGACGTTCAAACTTTCGTAAGAAGAGATAAGAGCTCCATCCTTAACTGCGGCAAGTGCCTGTTGCATAATATCAGCGATGGTTGCCGAGCCGTCGTCAGAGTCTTGCAACGCGGACATTGCAATCAGAGCGGGCAAATTCACTCCCGCGACAATGCCATAATTTTCATTTGTGGCAACGAGTCTGCAAGCCGCGTTGTAGGGACTGCCACCCAGCAAATCGTTAAAGAACAAAATTTTTTCGGTGCCGAGTTCAGCAATCGCCTTTTCGTACTTGGCAACAACGTCGTCGGGACCTTCGCCCGGCATAAGCGTGACTGCCTTAAGCTTATCGCGTTTTCCAAAAATCATCTCGCACGATTGCACAATGCCAGGCGCAAATTGACCATGAGTGCCTACGATTATTCCAAACATCTCAGTCTCTCCTTTTCTTAAAGATTTTCCCATCTTTAAAATTTTAACTAAATGGTAAGCTTAAATCAGCTGATTTTTGTCACGGGATTTTGAATTAGTTTATGACATTTGTAATAATTTTTTCGATAGACGGCTACGGAACGGCAAAGCGTCCGAGCGTCGGCGGCTACTGGGCTTTGCCTACGATATTTACATATCTAAGGATTAGTGTTGCGAACGTCCATTGAACACGTCGGCAAAAGTAATGGTCGGAAGAGTAGCGTTATAGGAATGAGTTGCTTTTTGATTTGAGCCATTTAAGAAGCTTATCGATAGATTCGTCGAAGGATAAGCCTTTATAGTTTGTGTCTACAAGAGCGTTAAAAAACAATGTATAAGTCAGCAAATGTTATTCATGCGTTGATAACTGTCTTTGTCCATAATTGCTCTGTAGTAGCGCATTTTTTCCAAAAATAATCGTCAGGGAAAGAGCATATGCCAAACGCGGAGAATGTATTTTTCATACACATCAGCTACCCAAATGGGCGAAAAATGACCCGAAAAATTTTTCCAAGTCGCAGATAGATACGAAGGAATTGGCACGTTGAAATTGAATTTGCCTTGCCTAATGAGCTAAAGACGTTGGAGCAATATCTGCAGATTATTGACTCTTTCATTGCAAAACATTTGTAATGAAGAAATCAATAGAAGAAATAGAACTAATCTTGAAAGGAAAAGGATTGGAAGCTGAGGTCAGAATTTGATAAGGACGAATTACTTGATAAAAAAATTATCCGTGAGTTATAAATCTTTCGAGATAACAATAGCCCAATGTGTTATAGTAAGCTAAACAACACAGAGGTTAGCAACATGGAAAGAGAAAAAATTATCCGAAAGTTGAACACGCAAATAAATTCCGGCGGGCACATAATCGGAGCGGCAATCGGCTCCGGATTGACGACCAAGCTTGCCGCTCTAGGTGGCGCAGACATTTTACTTGCGTTGAGCGCGGGCAAATATCGAATAATGGGTCGCAGTTCGTTTAGCAGTTATTTTTGCTAAGGTAACAATAATTCGCAAGTCATGGAGCTGGGCAAACGCGAAATTTTTCCGATTGTCCGAGAGGTGCCGTTGTTATTCGGTTTAATGGCAACTGACCCTACAATTGACCTTTACAATTACTTGCAAGAAATTCGAGCGGTAGGATTTTCGGGTGTCGTAAACTTTCCGACGGTCACTCTGATTGATGGGAAGTTTCGCGAAGCACTCGAAGAGGAAGGCACAACTTTTGACCGCGAAGTTGCCGCGATTAAATTGGCGAATCATTTTGAGCTGTTGACTATGGCATTTGTCACGAATGAAAAAGAAACGCGCCAAATGCTTGCGGCAGGTGCTGACGTTATCTGTATGCATCTGGGCTTGACGTGCGGCGGCTTTCTCGGTGCGAAAAAATATATTTCAATCGACGACGCTCAAAAGTCCTCAAAAATAATTTTCAACCTGTGCAAGAAAATTAAGCCCGAAGCTCTGCGCATGATTTATGCCGGTCCTGCAAATACGCTTGCCGACATGAAATATCTTTTCCACAAAACTGACTGTCAAGGCTATATTGGTGGCTCGACTTTCGACCGAATCCCGATAGAACGCGGCGTTTTTGACACGGTTAAACTTTTCAAGCGCGGCTCTGATGACGCGGCGCAAGTTGTCAGCTCGTCGGGAAAAATTTCAGTCGACTTCTTACTTGATTTCGTTGCTCAACATTATCGCGAGAAAATCAGTTTTGCCAAGCTAGCTGACGGCGCGAACATTTCAAGAACATATTTGAGCCAGCGATTTAAGAAAGAAATCGGAGTGGCGTTCAGCGATTACCTTTTGAGTTTTCGTCTCAACAAGGCCAAAGAAATTTTGTTGCGTGAAAAAAATATTCCGTGCAAAGAAGTAGCGTTGCGTGTTGGCTACACGGACTACGCGCAGTTTACCAAGATGTTCAAAAAATTTATTGGTGACTCTCCCAACGATTACCGGAAAAAGTTTGCTTGTGTCTAAGTCTGAAAACGAATTTAAGCACAAGCATTTTTTTGCGCAATTCAAATCCTAAATTATCGCCAACATAGGAATCGAATCGGAGTACGCGACTGCCAAGCCCGAAAACAAATTGAATGCACCTGAACCGCCCGTCGCGAAACACACGCCAAATTTTTTACTGAACATTGAACGAAGCGGCTTGCTCGTTTTGAATTATAATCGTCTCGATTTTGTCGAATTGATTGAGCGCGAAGAGCATTGAGGCATTGACTTGTCCCGACTCGCCCGGAACTTTGTTTTCAAAAGAAATTTTTTACAACCCACGTTCCTTGAGAACTTTAACGAGTAAATCACCGTAAGCAATAGAGGACTCAACCGAAGTTCCCGTGATGAACGGGTGGTCGTAGTAAACTTGCGGGTCTTCGCGGCATACGTTAATGCGAGCAATGCAAGCACCGTTCGACCCTACAGCATCGCGAACCAAATCTTCAACCGGCCACGGGAATCCGGGCGTCACAACGTCAGTACCAAACGCTTCTCGCCGTATTGCTCGCGATTTTTATTCATCGCCTCCGTTACGCCGTCCGTGTACAATTAAATAATGTCGCCGTGATTCATTTGTGTTTCCTGCTGAACAAAGTCCATTTCGTCCATCAAGCCCAGAACGCAATTTTGCTCCACGTCCAGCCAACTGAATTTCTTTTCGGCGTCGCGATAATGCAGGGGCGGATTGTGCCCGCCGTTTACGTAAATCAGTTTGCCGTTCTTTAGGTCGAGCACTGCAACGAATACCGTTATAAAAACTTTTAGGTTCAGGAAGTTGTCTACGGAGCTTCTAAGATTCTTATTGGGCATATTTAGTATTGGGAGTGAATGAGCTAAATTTTTGATGACGACTTTGCTTTGACGTATGGGAAAATTTTTTTTGTTGCCATGGTAGCTTTTTGTGGTAAAATCTCGTCAAGTTTGTGCGCTCGATATATGAAAGGATGTCGTTTGATGAATTCAATTACTTTGAGTCTCGTTACGCTCGACGCAGCAAAAATTCTTCAGAACTTGAGCAAAAAGTCTTTAATTCAGCAAAACGGAAATTACAAGATGGATTTTCGTTATAGTCTCTTCGATAAAAATTCTTTTGCTCGCGACATAATTTTGTCGGAAGATTATTTTGCTGACAATGCACTTTTTTTTCAGCTTCGGAAGGTTTTGCCTGAAGGTTTGGATTTAGCTGAGGGAATACGTTCATCCATTGTCTTTGTTGACTTCAAGGAAGTTTTCAAGAAGGACTTGTCCATAGGAAATTTGGTTGGCACGACTCCGTCAGAGGCTGACCTGCTGTCGGACGACGGTTTGGTTTACAGATTAAAGCAACTTTTTGAGGACGGGTTGTGGTTGAACTTCGACGGAAGAGCTTACAAACGTTTTGTGCCTTTCGACAAAAGTAGTTCAATGGCGCGCAATTGTCAAATTACGTTTATCGATTCGGGAATCAAGGACGTGCTCGATAGGCGACTAATGCTTGACATGAACTTTTTCGGAAAACTTCTCGCGCTTAGCAAGTTTTACGCTTATCGCGGGTTGTACTTGAGTAATGCCTTTCGCATTGACCTTGACCCGCAGAAAAATTTTTCGTTAAACGAGGAGTCCGTCGTTGTTCTGCATGATGATGTTGAAGCTTTGAATCAGAATGTGTTCACTGCCTTCAAGCGCGACGACTTGTGGGAATACAAAACTTGCGACAAGACTTTGAAGCTTAAGCTTTTTGACGGAGAAGGTCTGATTGCTCCAGACTTCGCAAAGTATCTCAGCGATGTCCTTCAAGTGACGTATCATCTCAGTGCGCCTTCGCATTCTTTCCAAATCAGAATGCCTTTCATCAAGGGCGTCCTTCATGATGTGGACTTCGACAAATTTTTTTTGGAACAACTGCCTCAGCCGTGCGACGCATTGCTAATCAAGGATATCTTTGGTGTGACTCGTGATCTGCGCAAGGCGAAAATCATTTTGACCAAAAGCATGTTCAAGTGTGCTGATTGGATGATGGATTTAAACTCGCTCGGAGCTGACCCAATGAAATATTTCTTTGAGAAGTTCGCCGAATACGACCACGCAATTTACGTCACCAACACGGAGGCACGCTTGTCAAATCCTGGTCGCGTCAAGTTGAATTATCAGTTTTTGAGCACGCTCGCTTTAACGCCCGAAGACTTCGATGCGCTAGTCGATGAGCAAAGGAAGAGAGTCGATTCTTTCGGCAAAGATTTTGTCTCGGCTTTTAATACCTCGAATACCGAACAAAATTCTGAAGATGATTTCGTCGGTGATAATAACCTGAAGGTTATCTCTTCGTCTTCGCGGACGACCTGCTTGAATGCCGTCAGTAAAAATTCTGCCTTTCTCCGTGACCCGAAGGTTAAAAGCATTTGTAGCGACCTGATAAAGAATTATGAGTGTGATTTTGGTTTGGGACGCCTTGAGGTCGTCGGTGAGCAACGTTTTCTCTCGTGCGATTTGCTTTTTCTGCTGATTCGCATCCTTGAGAAGGTGGAAAATATTTCACTTGACGACGCGCAGAAAAATTCTTTAAGAAAACAATGCCTCTACCCAAATCGATTTTTCATGGCCGAAAATAAAATTTCTCTCAAGCCCGACAAGCAATATGCCTTTCTGCGCAATCCTCATCTCTCGCGCAACGAACAGGTGCTTCTACGCTCTTATCTTAATCGCAACTCTTTGCACGAAAAATATTTCTCGCAGTTGCGTGGCGTGGTCATGATATCGGCGCGTTCGACTGTTGCGATGAGTTTGGGCGGCGCAGACTTCGATGGCGACCTCGTGAAAATTGTTGCTGACCCCCGCATTGTCGAAGCCGTCAAGCGGGGCAATTCCGATTCTGCCCTGCCACCCATTGAAATTCCTTCCGCCAAATCAAAGTGTCTTCCGCTTGGTTATTCCATTCCGTTGTCGATCATTGTCGACACGTTCTCCAACCGTGTCGGCGAGATTTCAAACTGGGCGGTCAAATTGGCAAGCAGAGAATATTCTCCGTCGTCCGCGAAGGATTACAAGGACGCTTGCGCCAAGTGCACTATCGTCGTCGGGTTGGAAATCGACGCTGCCAAAAGTGGTATCCATCCCAAAGAGAATATTGACGCTCTCCAAAAACTCGCAAGGAACAGCGGCACAAGTTTCTTCCTTGACATGAAGAAAGTCATCGGCAAAATCCTGCGGGGAAATTATTCGCCCGTCGTCGTTCAGCGCGACGAGACTCTAACATTGTATTTCTCGGTCAAATCCAAGGAGGTCGGGCTTTCCACTCGCGTGATGCTGTCCGAGGAGACCGACGCTTCTATCCTTGAACGTTTGCCCGTGAAATATCTTCAGCTTATTCTTAAGCACGATTCCTCTATCACGAAGTTGACGACCGACGCGCCTTCTTTATTCTTTACCTTTGAAAATAATCCTGATTGGCGCAAGACTCTCAACGAGGAAAAGCGAGCTGAGCTTTTTAAGTTGGTCAAAGCTTATCTGCATATCTTGAGTTTGGATCGCAGAACCCGCTTTATAAAAAATGCCACGAAGGAAAAATCCTTCCACGGGCATATCCTCAATCTTCTCGACCTGCAATATGACGACCGTTATCAAAAATTGTCATGCGGCGTTGAAGTTGCCGAGGCTTTGAATCAGCTTTATGCCGAGCTTTTACTTTACATCGAAACTTCCGCCGACGTGAAAGTAGCGTTGAATTCTCTCAAGGCTGAAAGGTGGCACCTTGTCGTTAAGCAAGACCGCCCTCGTGTCGCCGCCAAAATTCTCGGATTGGATTCGTCTGCTGGGGAAAATCTTCCCGATGTATTTGAGTTGCTTTACAACTTCCGATGCAACGGTTTCATGCTTTTTTACTACGCCTTGAAAGAATTGCAAGCACGGCTTTTCGATGAGACCGAAGTTCTCAACGAACTGGATAAAGTGAACGATGAAGACGGTTTCAAAGAAAGTTCCTGCTATAAAAAATTATATGAGACTTATTTGACGAGTGTCGCGGAGAAAAAAAGCAAGGCGATTTGGAACGCGCAACTGGTCAAAATTTGTCGGCAAAGTCTGCGCGAAATTTTTGGCGACGACTTGCATGAGGCTCTGAAACATTATTGGTCGAACCGCAGCAAGGATTCGATGCATAATTTCCTCTGGAACGTGTTCACTGAGCAAGAAATCTCTTCTCAAGTTTATGTTCCGAAAACTCAAGGCTGACTCAAAAAAATTTCAAGGGAGGTTTCTTCTTTGCTTAACGAAATCGGAGAATACGAGCAATACACTTTGTCGCCGCAAAAGATTGACGCCTGCGAGTATCCGCGCTTGAAATATTTCACGCTGATTAAAAGAGATTTTTCCGGCTTGGAACGCGCCTTGACGATTGTCGCCCGCCATTTTCTCTTTGACGACGACACTCCTCGCACGAGTGATTCTGAGCTTGGCGAACTGCGGGAGATTCTTAAATCTTGGTGCGGTTTTCCGAACGAGGCGCATAATTTGCCGCCCCACTTCGACGGCTGGCTTGTAACTTACATTCGCCACGCTTTCCTGAACGATAAGATAAATTCTTGCCGCGAAAAAATTTCTCGCCTTGAGTCTGTTGACCTTCAAGCGACGTTGACTGACTTACTCGAAAAATTTTCTTCTCAAGATGGGCATGAGGAATTCTCTGAGCCTTTGGCTAGATTGGAAAGTCTGATGGCGGCTAACGGCGACGAATTGGATGACATGATGGAAGGGCTGAAGCAAATCGTAACCTTGTTGCGGGCGCGAATCAAACTTTCCGTCAAGAACAAAAATTTTTCTAAGAATTTGTTCGGTAGCCTGAACCAGCAAGGCGACACTCCCTTCCGTGCGATAACCTACGACAGGATAATTGCCAACGCGCTTTTGGCGGGCAAGTTGCGCCGCTATTATCTTGTCTGCGATGATGAATTGTTCCGCTCGAAAAAAATTTTGAAGGGCACTAGAAAGTTGTCGGCGACGGACGCAGATATGGTTTTGAAAATGACAGCCGAATATCTCCTGCAACGTCGTCATACTTCTCAAGAATTTACCGAGACCAACGATTCCAATCTCATGAACTGGATCGTCGGTTCTCGGAAGCCCGAAAATTTTGTGCGCGACAGTTATGTATTTGCTGATAGCGGCGCAAAAATTTTCGAGGTGCGCAAGGTGAACTTGGGCGGAATAAACGCGCTAAAGATAAAACTTCATCCAAAGTGGACAAGTCATTTCATCTTGGCGGAGGACGGCACTGGGGATGTCGATTCTATTTCGGGGCGAATTTTTTTTAGTGACGCCGGCTCAAGCGAACCGTTGCGCGAGGCCGTCAAGTACAGCTGACGTTTTTGGACGTAAAAAAAAAGCTCAAGGGGCAACGACCGTGAAGTCGTTGCCCCTTCAAATTATGTTCATTGCACTTGTGACGGCCTCCGAGGCGGACAATATGATAACGAACAAAACATTTGTCACTTTACCGAATTGGTCACGAACGGATAACGGATTATCCCTTGCACCTGTTCAACCGTAGCTACAAGCTCCTGAACTGTGATAAGTTTATCAAAAAATTTTTTCTTTGTCTACGAGCTACAGTGTCACTAAAGGCACAGGCGAAGTAAAATCTCATTTAAGCATCGCATCGGAGCCGCGCCGTCGGATTTGCCGAACTGAACGACATTTCCTCAGGCACGGACTCGTTGCGGCGTTTTAAACTTCAATTTCTTTTTGTCAGCTTATAAGCAAGTCTCCCCTCTCGGTTTGGTTTCAGATTCATCAGTGGACTTTAAAACGGCAATGGAATGATTATCATGATTGGATGCTTCATTAGGTTAGTACCTCCTTTCTCGGTCGGGGTTGAATCAAAAATTATCAGCGGATTTTGAATAGTGACGGAAATAAGGGATCGTCAAAAGGAAAAAATGGTTGAAAGTTACAAAAGGTCATTGCTTGGGGTGACGTTGAAAATTTTGTTTTGGTCGATTTCGAAGACTTAAAAAGAAATGGGAATAAGGACTTAAAAGATGGGAAGGAAAATTGGAATGGGAACAGCGATTTCATTAAGAGCAACTCCTTTCTTTGGGGCAGTAAATATTCATTGAACGCGGAACAGATTTTAGGTCAGAAAATGATGATTGGCGGAAGAGGAAATGGGAACAGTGACTTCATTAAGAGTACCTCCTTTCTTTGGGGCAGTAAATATTCATTGAACGCGGAACAGATTTTTGAGCAACGGGGAATCGCCGCCCTTTCTCCGATATAGACTTTCACAACAATGCTTTGATTATTATTCTTATCCATACGGACATGACATAGCCTCCTCTCTTTGGGGCAGTAAATATTCATTGAAGGTCGAGCAGATTTTTGGGCAACGGGGAATCGTCACCCTATATTTATTCAAATTCTTACTAACGCTTTCACGATTATGATAACCAACCACATGCAAAAACCCTCCTCTCTTTGGGGCAGTAAATATTCATTGAACGCGGAACAAATGCTTGATAATGGCAAGTCTTTTGAATAAAATGCTCACAAATAAAAAGCAAGGAGTGAACGGTCAAATGAATTTTAGCGACGTCGAAGAACTTTTCTCCGTTGGCTCAAAGGTGCGATTAAAATTAACTTCGCAAGCAGAGACTGTAGAAGGAACCATAATGAAGTTAAACGCGCCCTCGATTATTTTGCGCAGAGCAGACACTGGCAAACCAAAGATAATAGATTGCGAGATCGTAAAAGACATAGACTTTGCCGACGACAATGAGCCGACAGCAACAATTACACAACCGACTGCGCCTGTGATTCCCGTCATCCTTCCTCAGCCTAATAAAAAAATTTTATCGACGCCGCTGATTTATTTCACTCAACCTGCCCCCGTTCAATTTGTGCACAGGGAAGATATAAAATCTCGTATCAAAGAATATCGTGATTCGGGTGAACTGCGCGGCTTCGACAAGGATTGGAATCAGCTGGACAATTCTTTCGAGAACGCAAAAAAAAATAAATCTCTCTTCGAGAAGAAAGAACAAATCCTCCGCCAGCTGAAAGATCTGGTGAAAAATTATCCCTCGGAACCAGTCAATATTTTTGCGGGCGATGTCTACAGTGCTTACAAAGATTGGGGGCGCGCTGCTCTGGCCTATTCCAAAGCCAGACTTTATCCTGAAGCAGTAGCCTGCGCCATGAACGTCGCCGACACGAAAAATTTTCTGATTGAAGTTTTACGCAAGCAAATTCTCAACAAAGACGAACGCACGACTGAAGCTCTGCGTCTGTTTTTTTATCACGCCGCCGAGATTCACTGTCATCGTCTTGGCGGAGAGTTGGTCGAGAAAATTTCCAGCGAATTGACGAACGTTGAGCGCGAAATTGTCTGCCAAGGTTGCTACAAAATTCTTGTCGACAGCGGCAATGCAACCTCTCTCAACTGGGACGACTTCGACTACTCTCCTTACGGTCTTCAACAGCTTGTCGAGACTTTGAAGAGTGTTGGACAAAAAGACCCGCCCTTGCACTTGCCTGAATTTGATGGCGAACGTTCGACGCCTTCAGCCGCCGTCAGGAGAGGGAAAGTAACTTTTTACAAACAATCCGAACGTTACGGTTTCATCGACGGCAAAATTTTTTTCCACTTGGCTCAGGTCGAGGACAAAGGATTGAGGGCAGCACTCAATCAATTCGGTTCGTGGCGCGATAACATCAGAATTACATACATCCTTGCCGAAGGAAAAACGGGAGTAGCGGCGGATCATATTAATCTTGTCGCAGGTGAAACTTTGCCGCCCGAATCAGCGGACATCCATAACGGCGTGCTTGATTTCTATAACAATGAATTGGATTTCGGCAAGGTCATTGATATTCACAATGGTCAATCTTATGCATTCAAACTCGACACGGTGCAGGACATCTGCTTGCGTCGTCATTTTAAGGACAACTTTACATTTAGCGAATTGCATGTCCAATTCACGCTCAAGCTCCACAGGAATAAGACAGTTGTTCAACGCTTGAGATTGACAATGAACGAGCTGATTAAGTTGAGTAACCAGTACGGTTTGGCAACCCCTGAGGAGCAACCGCCGTTGACAACCGACGTATCGAAAAATTTGCCCGCCTATCAGCCGTTGCCGCCTCTGCGTGAGAGTAAAGCCCCGACCACTCCGCCGAAGGAACCCGTTTTCAAAGCACAGATTCCAATTCAAAAGACTTACCCGCCGCTGTCGTCTACTTACTTCGGCTACAGGAATAACGCTTATGAGGAAGGCTGTCGTAACCTAGAGAAAAAAAATTACGCCAAGGCCGCCGCCTGTTTTGAGGAGTCTATCCAAGACGAAAATTTCTTCGAAAAATCTCTCCGCTGTCTAATGACAGTTTACAAAGTGGATTACGGCGAAGACTTGAATAAGCAGGTGGAAAAAGGTCTGCAGCTCTTGAGTAAATACGAGAACCGGCTCGACAAAAGTACGGTCATAACAGAACGCATTCAACTTTTGGACAAGGCCAAACGTCATGACGAGTTGATTGTAGAATTGCTGGAAGGCATTAAGGTTTCTTTCAAGGTCAATCAGCGACTGCATTATCGTCTGCAACTGGCAAGGGAATATCGTCTTAAAGAAAATCATGAAGCGGCCATAAAATGTTATGAGGCTTGGCTGAAAGAAGAAACTCGCAACCGCGACAAACTTTCCCCGCAAATAATTTTCATTAAGCGCAACGTCAAACAAAATCTCGCGGTTTGTCTATACTTCATCGGTGAGAAAACTCGCGCCAAAGAAATAGCACGAGAACTTTTAAAAGACATGCCCGACAATCCGACGATGCAAAGTATTCTTGACGATACATTACACGAAGTAGCTGTTGATTCGGCAGACTTCGACAGCGACCTTTACTTTGACAGTGCTATTTTTGAGGAAGATGACTCTCTGCCTTTGTCAGCCTATGCAAAATATGTGCTTGAGCAAATTAACTTAAAGACTTATTTCACAGCTTACCATAGAATCTTCAAAAAAAAGTTTGACATGTTTGCTAGTAAATTCGATGGCGACGATTTCCTTGGGACACCAGAAGAAGCTACCAAAATTAGAATAGAGATAATAAAAAATCTTACAAACTTCGGCGATAAGGAAAGGAGTGAGGCTTGGGCTTTCGTGCTGAAATTGAGTTCCAAAGTTTACAGCAGATTTTCCAAAGACCTTGACCTCTGTGACAAAAACAGAATCGGACCGCATTGGGAGCACGAGTACGCCGCGCAGTTCATGGGCTATGCCGGCGATTATGAACTTCAACAGCAATTCGATTGCAAAGTCGACGTCGCACGTTTTTTCTACAACGAAGAAATGACCATGACGCCTAAAGGAAGCAAAATTGACACGCGAGCTTATTTGGTTAAACTCCTTGCGTCGTTCTTCATTGAACCAAACGCCGTATCTCATCTGAAGACGAGTAGCACTCCTCCTCTCGATAAAGATATGAATGTTCATCTTGCTTATCTCAAAAACAACCGCGAAAGTTCGGAGCCGCAAAGATTATTGGTGAACACTTTTCTGATTACCGAAAAAATGTCAGAAGGAACGTCCGAGTTCCTCAAGGAGATGGCAAAGTCTCCACGATGGCTCCTAGAAGCCGAGAAGCTTTTTAATCAACTTATGCCGGAGCAAGCTTGTACTCTGACGGAGAGCAATTTTAAATCCTGTTGGCAAAAAGCAAAGGGTGCTTACTTGAAAAGCATCGAGAAATTTTTAAAAGTTTTGCGCACCGCTGTCGAGAATTATGACAATACGGGCGAAGCTGGACTGGACAGCTTCTTAAAAAAGATTAACGCCATGTTGGAGAGTAATCTCCTATCTGAC
Organism: Quinella sp. 1Q5; assembly: GCA_014764605.1. Classification (GTDB taxonomy): domain Bacteria; phylum Bacillota; class Negativicutes; order Selenomonadales; family Selenomonadaceae; genus Quinella. The sequence goes on from JACXWG010000012.1 coordinate 30,830, forward strand.
ACAGACAAAGAACGCATCGAAGGTTATCGCGAACTCCTCTTGATAATGAGTAAAATCGCCGATAAAAATAATTTTGAGAACAAAGAAGAAAAGTACAAGGAAGTCATCGAAAAATCGGACGACTTGATGGAAGACATCCGTAAGAAACCGACGAAGCTAAGCTACGAGACGCTCCAAGAAGCAGTGGAAAATCTTCATTTCAAAGCAGAGAACGAGCTCAAAAAGCTTTACGAATCTTCCGTACCCGATTTAAAAATCGAGACTAATATAATCGGTGCTGACCCCGTGCAGTTCATCGTGACAGTAGAGAACAAAGAAAATTGTCAGACGGCAGACAATATGAAAATCGAAGTCACCGGTATCGACGGCGAAGTTAAGTTCAGAGAGCTCAGCAAAAAGACTGGCTCCGTGCGCAATGAATTTTTGTATGTGGCAGACTTGGGCGACAAAGAAAAATCTCAAGGTTATTTTGAAGTCACGGTTCGAGTCACTTACAGATACCGCGTCGCCATAAATGAAACTACGGAAAACTCCATCGAGCGCAGCGATAACATTTCTCTTCTCAACAGCGAGGACTACGAAGAAATCGTCAACGTTTATCATAAAATCGCCCAGACAAACGGCGTGCCGATTGGTAGCAACTTATTCTACGGTCGCGACGAAGACATAAACAAAATCGTCCAAATGCTCAAGCTCCCAGACGGTAGCCTTTTGAAACATCGGTGCCTTGTCATGCACGGACAAAAACGAGCTGGCAAAACCAGTATTATGAACCATCTTAAACAAAAAATTCGTGACGCTTATGGGCAAGAGGCTTATGTTATCGTTTCCATGGGGAGCGTGGGCGAGTGGCAATCCATGTACGGGTTCCTAGCGGGCATGATTTATAAACTGGAGGAAACTTTGCGCAAAGAACACAGGACGCTTTATAATTTCCTGCGAGAAAATGAAGTTATTTTCCCTTACGGCGAGATTGAAACCAATTCCTCCGACGACGCCAAGAACGGTATCTTTAAGAGAACGCTTAACAAAATCATTGCAAAATCCAGCGAGTTCGGCGGCTCGGTCGACAAATACATTCCGCTTTTCCTCATCGACGAATTCACTTACTTCTATCAATGGATAAAGGACGGGTCGCTCTCCTCAAACTTCATGAAATTTTGGAAAGCCTTCCTGCAAAATAATCCCGTTTGCTCAATCGTAATTGGGATGGATCACATGCCGCAATTCATCGCAGAGTACGAAAACGAGTTTGCTTGCTCTAGAGAAATTCCCGTCCACTTCTTGAAAGAAATTGATACGAAAGATTTGGCGGAAAAACCAATTTTGCTCAAGGACGGCACGTCGCGCTATAGGGACAAACCTGGCGAGGACGCTCTCTCTTACGTTTACAAGCTAACAGCCGGCAGTGCCTACCTAACGGTCATTTTCTGTGATGCTTTTGTCGATTATCTTAACGAACGTAGAACCACTTACATTACCCGAACCGTTATTGACAACTTCATCAAGGAAAGACTCTTGGGCTCGCGTCCCGTTTTGAAAGAGATAATGTTTGACCCGCAACTTAATGACCCCGGAAAATTTTCCCCAGAAGAACAAAACAACACTTACGCGGACAACAAAGCTCTCTTGACTTATATCGCAGTCCATGCCGACAAATTGAATCACGAACTCAGCCGCGAAAAAATTGAGTGCATCTCCGAACTCTCGGAAAAAACATTCGAACGACGCGACATCATTCTTGACCGACTGGTAAAGCGACGCGTTTTGAATCTCCGAGACAGCAACTATTACAAAATTGAAATTGAACTCTTACGCATGTGGTTGCGGCGTGAGGTAGGGGAGGATTTCTGATTATGCGCGAAGACAATATCTTTAAAATCGGCGATGTCGTCGAAGGCGAGAGTCTTATCGGTTACGAAAAATTTTATCAAAAACTTCGTAGGGACATCCTCGTTAATCGAGGAAACTTAGCACTTGTCGGGCTTCATCGAATGGGCAAGACCTCTCTCATGAAAAAATTGCATAAGGAAGTTAAGCACTCCATTCCATCGATTATCTCAATTTTCATCAATATCCAAGAGCTCGTTGACGAAGAAAACAAATTCGCTTTTGACTCTCTACTCTTATACATTGCCAATGAAATTAAGGACGGTTTATTTCGCCGCCGTACCCCGAACCAATGCGACGATTTTTGTTATGTCTTTGACAAATTCGAGAAGACTCCCTTCGGCAGGAATTTTTTTCGTCATTACTTTAAGGCTCTCTTCGAGGAAATAAAAAGTTTGGACTTGCACGTGCTATTGATTTTGGACGAATTCGATGCGGCAGAAAAAATTTTCAAGACCAACGCCGACTTTGAACTTTTCCGTAGCTTAGCTTCCCCCGATTTTGCCGTAAGTCTAGTTTTTATCTCGCGCCGCCGCCTCTATATGATTGAGAAGAAGAACGAGAACAACTCCACCTTTCACAGCTCTTTTCCCGAAAGTCCTCTCACCGGTTTTTCCGACGACGACGTGAAATTATTTTTTGAGACGTTGGAAAAGAACTACGAAATTTCTTTGCCGCCCGAACAAATCGAACGTATAAAATATTACGCGGGTCGTTCACCTTACATCTACTCCACTTTTTGCCACGAGATTGTCGAAAAAAAAATTAGTGGGCAAAAGAACTTCGACGCGGACGAAATTTACAAGCTTGTCGTTTCCACGCTCACCAACTATGCCAATGTTCTCTATGAACGCTTGCAGACCGATGGGCATCTCTCCAAAATCCTCGGCATTCTTTTTGGTCCTTCCCTTAATGTAACGCAAAGCGATAAAGACTTGCTCTTCTTTATGGGTTACTTAAGCGACAAACCCGACGTCGAAGATCATTATCAAGCTCTGTCGGGTTACTTCACCGACGACTTGCACAACAAATATTCTGTCGACGATTCTTGGAAAAATATTATCGACGTAGAAAAACTCATGAAGTCGCTGGTTACTGACGCTTTCCCAACACTCGATAACAACCTGATGACCCAAGCTTACTCCAAACTTTTCGGTGCCGAAAAAAAATTCAACTACTCACTCTACAAAAATTTCATCAGCAACAATCTCAAAGTCTTCGGCAGAAATTCTACCTTGATTGAAGTCTTGTCGTTGAGTGATACTTTCGTGATAATTCAGTTCCAATGGGATGAGCTATTTAAAAAATTCTTCGAGTGCAAAGTGTTTGAAGCTTACAAAGAAAAATTCGAGTTGTGTGCCAAGGCTCGCAACCCGCTAGCTCACGGTCACCCCGAATATTTATCAAAGTTTCAGCAGAATCAGGTCAATGTCTACTGCTCAGAAATTTTGGAGATTGTTAAGAAATGTCAGCAAAAGTTGAAATCTGCCGCTGTTGCACCGCCCGCCGCATCTGAAGAAAAAATTACACCGCCGACTTTATCCGTTCCTCAGGACAACATCGGCAAGGTCGGCATGCTCATTAATATCTTTCACAAAAAAAACGGAGGCATTAAAGGAACAATTTTCGGAGTACCTGGCACTATCGAGAAAAAACTTTTGACGGAGAACACGGATTATTCAGGGCAATCTCTCCGCGTTAAAGTGACCAGCTTAAATTCTCAAGGCACTGGCTACTTACTCGAACCGGTCAACGACAACTGACACACTCAAAAAAGTCTCATCGAGCGGCTTGCTTCGTGAACGTGGCATGACTGCTCAAGCAACTACTTTCAAAGCTATTACCAAGTAAAAAAATTTCCCAGTCAACGAAAACCTCAGGGCAATTTCTTTGTCGCTCTGGGGTGTTTTTTATTTCACATTTCAGTTGACAACTCGCCAACCTCTATGTAACATTAGCAAAAACTCTTTGCCAGCAATTTCATAGATAACGGCAAAGAGTTCTAGGAAGTTGTTGGTAAAGGGTTTTTTCATTACAGGAGGTGCATTTTATGAATAGCGACAAAAAATTGCTGAAGACGAGTGTAGCGGCTGAGTTTCTCTGCGTGCCTCATAGGACTTTTCAGCGTTGGGTCAAAGAGGGCAAGTTGATTCCAGATTTCGTGAGCGACGGCGGACATAACTTCTTTTCCGAAGAAACTCTGTCCCGTTTTAAAATCGATGTCCAAAATCAAAACGCGCCACTCCAAAACGCGCCACTCACTCCCCAAAACGCGCCACTCGGCTCGCAAAACGCGCCACTCACTCCCCAAAAC
>JACXWG010000122.1 GCA_014764605.1 Quinella sp. 1Q5
TAAAGGTTTCGACGACAACGACGCGACTGCTTTAGTCATCGCCGACGCGTGGACTTCCCAAAGGAGCGACGACTCGACCGTTATAATCAACGTCAGCGGCAAAGGCACGATAACCCTAATCGATTGCTGGGAGGATAACTTAAAAATTGTCTCCTCGCTCACCAAAGTCAATCATTACAACAACCTGAATTGGAATGACGAGAGCAACAAGACTTTCACCGGCACCAGCGGTGCCGATTACATGAGGAACGGCGGCAACAAAGTCAAAGTGAACGCTCTCGGCGGCAACGATTACATTGACAACAACGGCGATAACGTCACAATCAACGCGGGCGCAGGCAACGACATCTTTCAAGGCGACGGCGGCAACTACACGGTGGACGGCGGCTCGGACAACGATACCATTCGCACATGGGAAGAAGGCGCCAACATCAGCGTTAACGGCGGCGAGGGCGACGACTGCTTCCACAACAACGCACACAAGACCACAATTATCGGCGGCGACGGCAACGACTTCGTCGGAAACTGGGGCTCTAACGCTCATCACGTCAAAATTGATACGGGCGACGGCAATGACTCAATCGATAACAAAGCCATGGACGTGATGATAAGTGGCGGCGCAGGCAATGATTTATTCGATAATGGCTCTATTACGTTTAAAGAGTTCACAGCGACGACCTTCCACATTGACAACGATACATATAAAATCAGCGGCTCTAAGCTAAAGAAGTAATGATTCTGCGCGGATAAAATTTTAGCGGGGTGATGTAATGGAACTGGCAACAATATTTCTAATCTGGCTGGCAATCACGGTTATCGACAACTTAGCCAAGCGCAAAAAAAGACGGCTCCCACCGCCGGAAAGCCCGCCCGATTTCGACATACTGACGATAAAGGGCGACCCGAATTTCCCCGGCGAAGAAGTTCCAATCTTTATCGAAAGTCCTCGGCAAGCAGAAATCCGTTCACGAGATTTAACGCCGCCGCCGCGTCCGAAAAAAATTTCTCCACGGGAAGTTCATACGGCGCAGGAGGCTAACCAACTCGACCTGACCTTGACGCCCGCAAATGTCATGCAAGCGTTCGTCCTTAGCGAAGTTCTTGATAAACCTAAGGCATTGCGACGCAGACGCTTCTAAAAAATTAGACCGCTAAGCAACGTGTTGTAAAGCGGTTTTTTTTATGCTATAGTGCACAGCATCATTTATCGGAGGTGGAAAATTTCATGGCGATATTGAAACTCAAGCCCGCGTGCAAGGATTATCCTTGGGGCGGTCGGCGGCTCGCTGAGGAATTTGGCATTGAATACGATAAAAAAATTTTGGCGGAGGCATGGGTTCTGTCTTGCCACCCCGACGGCGCGTCGACCCTTGAGGGCGGCGGAACTTTAGTCGATTACATAAAGCAACATGGCACTGAGATTTTGGGCACGAACTGCCGACGCTTTCAAGACTTCCCGATACTCATAAAGCTCATCGACGCTAAGGCAAATCTTTCCGTTCAAGTGCACCCGTCTGACGATTACGCTTTGGCTAATGAAGGTCAGCTCGGCAAGTGGGAAATGTGGTACGTCCTTGACGCCGAAAAAGATTCCGTGCTTTACTGCGGCTTCAATAAAAAAATTTCCCGCGACGAGTTCACCGCCCGCATTAAAGATAATTCACTAATCGAAGTCCTTAACGCCGTCCACACGAAGAAAGGCGACGTTATCTTTATTCCGCCAGGCACAGTTCACGCTATCGGCGGCGGTATCTTGACTGTCGAGATTCAAACCAACTCGAATGTTACCTATCGCATTTACGACTACGGCAGGAATCGTCCGTTGCATATCAGCCAAGCCCTTGCCGTGACGAATTTTAATTCCGTCAACGTCCGCAACGAAGATTATCGACACCTTGTCACCTGCGATTACTTTGTCGTTGATAAGCTCGTCCTCGACGGAAACTTTTTATCGGAGGCGGGCGGCATTGTCGACGGAAAGACTTTTCTTAGCGTGCTGATTCTCGATGGCGCAGGGAAAATTTCTTGCGGCGATGATGAGCTTGATTATCGCAAGGGAGATTCGTTCTTCCTGACAGCGGGCACGGGTGATTGGAAAATCTGCGGCGGGTGTCATGCTTTATTAACTACGGTGCCTAGCCATGAAGAAAGTTTCTGACGCGTATCAACTGGTCGGGCAGCTGTCGACCTTCTTTGACCGCATGATGACAAGTGCTGACTTACCATCGCGGCTAGCTTTGAAAACTTTTTGGGGACTCGACGACGACGCTTACAAAAAATTTTTAGCGCAAGCCTTCGCAGGGCTACCGAAGAACTTCAGCGGACGGCTCCTTGAAGTACCGGTCGGGACTGGCGTTTTATCTTTGCCCATGTATAAGGAACTCGGCGGCGCGGAAGTCTTTTGCCTAGACTACTCGGATAAAATGTTAGACGCGGCAAGGGAGCGGGCAAGTCAGCTTAATCTGCACGACGTGAAATTTATTCAAGGCGACGTTGCCCAGTTGCCGTTCGAGGATGAATTCTTCGACCTCGTCTTATCAGTCAACGGGTTCCACGCCTTCCCCGATAAAATTTCAGCATGGGCGCAAACATATCGCGTCCTAAAGCCCGGCGGAATCTTTTGCGGTTGCATGTACGTTAAGGGCGAGAACAGCCGCACGGATATTTTCGTTGAGCAGTTCTGCGACCGCCAAGGCTTTTTTTATCCGCCACATGAAACGCTTTCCAGTCTAAAAAATTTTTTGAACGACATTTACTCCCGCGCAGAAGTCACAAACGTCGAATCTTTTGCCGGCTTCGTCTGTATTAAGTGAGGACAATGAAAAACTTTTATCCGCTCGCCTTGATTCGCGACATCATCTCCAATCGCAAGCTCCTTTGGCAGCTGACTAAGCGCGACTTCAAAGAACGCTACCTCGGCTCGTACCTCGGAATTCTCTGGGCGTTCATTCAACCAACCGTGACCGTTCTAATCTTCTGGTTCGTCTTCCAAGTCGGCTTTAAGTCCATGCCCGTGAACAACTTTCCGTTTATTCTGTGGCTCGTGTGCGGTATGTTCCCGTGGTTTTTCCTAAGCGAGAGCATTCAAAGCGCGGCGAACTCGGTTATTGAAAGCGCATTCCTAGTCAAGAAGATTGTTTTCCGCGTG
>JACXWG010000013.1 GCA_014764605.1 Quinella sp. 1Q5
CGCCAACGTAGCCGCCCAAATTCAAATAGCTATCAGAGCAAATGCCAGACAACGTCCACGCTAAGCACAGGATAAAAATCGCGGGCACCATAGCCTTAAAGCCTTGGGAATAGCATTCGCAGTATTCGCTGAAGTTTACGACTTTGCGCGGCAGATAAAGAGCCGAGATAAAAATCAACGCGATAAACGAGCCGAGAGCCAATGATTTGGAGGCGTCGCAGTCGGCGAAGGCGTCCGAAATCGTCTTGCCCTCGTGAATGCCGCCCGTGTAAAGCATGCCATAGATACAGACGCTAATAAGCACGATAAGCGGCAAAATCAGGTCGATAATCTTTCCTTGCCCGCCGGTAGATTGTTCTTCTGAGACGGCGTCTTTGTATTCGGCGGGGATTTCAAAATGCTCATTGTTCTTGCGAACCTCCGCGCCCATTGTCGCGAAGTCTCTGCCAGTCGTTATGATGAACACCATAAAAAGCATAGTCAGGATAGCGTAGAGGTTAAAAGGAATCGTCTGCAGGAAGAGCAAGAAGCCGTCGATAAGTGAGCCTTCGGGAAGGGACGAGCCGACAGCCGCCGCCCAACTCGATACGGGAGCAATTATGCAAATGGGAGCCGCCGTCGAGTCAATGACGTAAGCGAGCTTTGCGCGGCAGATTTTAAATTTGTCCGTGACGGGTCGCATAATCGTTCCGACAGTCAGGCAGTTGAAGTAGTCGTCAATGAAAATCAACATGCCGAGGAACGCCGTTAAGCCGAGGGCAGAACGTTTGCCGGAGATGACTGAACGTGCCCATTCCCCGTAAGCCTTCGTCGCGCCCGATTTGCTGATTATCGCAACGAGAATACCTAAGATAACGAGGAATACTAAAATGTTGACGTTGCCGCCGACCTTGCCTTCCATAATCTCAAAGAAGGTTACGATTGATTCTAGGAAGTTGCCGTCCGTGAAGAGCATTGCGCCTACGAAGATTCCGACTATCAGCGACGTGTAAACTTCCTTCGTCAGAAGCGCAAGGATTATCGTGATAATCGGCGGCAGCATTGACAACGCAGAACTTTCCATTAGATAAGATGCCTCCTCAAGTAAAATTTTTTATGCCGCGCCGATTATAGCAGGTATCGCCCGATACCGCAAAAGATTTTATTGCGCTGTACAAGCCGCCCGCCATTGGTTATTATGCACGCGGTGATTGATTGATGAACTCATTTTTAATCGGGTTGCAGTTCTTGACGCGGATATTTATCGTCAAGCAGAGTGTTTGGACGGAAAAGAGCTTCGGCGAGTCGGTAAAATATTTTCCTGCGGTCGGGGCGGTGCTCGGATTAATCTGTTCGGGCATCGTCGGGGCGGTGAATAATCTGTGCTTGCCGACGTTGACGGGTGCGATTGGCTTTACGTCGTTGATAATCTTGACGGGCGGCATTCATTGCGATGGGTTAATGGATTCGGCGGACGGATTGTTTTCAGGTCGCGAACGGGAAAAGATTTTGGAGATAATGAAGGATTCCCGCGCAGGGTCTTTCGGCGTGGTTGCGATGACTTTGGTTGCGGCGTTAGAAGTCTCGACGCTAACTGAACTTGCGCGGCTGTCGACATGGTGGCTGTGCGCGGCGATTTATTCTGCCCCGATAATCGCCCGGCTAATGATGGTCGTGACAATCGGCGCATTTCCTTACGCCAGACCCGACGGCATGGGCAAAGCCTTCGCGAAGTTCACGACGCGGCGGACGATACTATTTGCGACGGGCGAGACGCTTTTACTTTTGTTGCCGCTTATCGTCGTCAGCGAAATATTTTTCCTTAGCGCGGCGGCGGCGAGTGTTCTTGCGTTAATTGTGGCGTGGAGGTTCGCTTCGTTCGCTGTGGAAAAGATTGGCGGCGTCACGGGCGACATTTACGGCGCAGTCACGATGCTAGCTGAATTGTCCGCGTTGATAACTTTCTTGCTTATAGCGGCGGCTCTGCGATGAAGATTATCGTTAAGATGCGTGGCACGTGCGGCGAGTTGGCTCAAGGATTTTATCGCGGCGAACCTGTGTTGATTACTTGCCCGATAGAAAAATTTTCAACCGTTGTTGTGTCCGATGAGTTCGCAGGCGTCTTTGGTCTCGGTTCAAAGTCGCGGGCAATCCTCGACAAGGTCTGCGGCGGGCGTGAATTCAAATTCGGCTTGCGGCTTGCGTCTGAACTTCCACGCGGCAAAGGTATGGCGTCGTCGTCTGCTGATATGGCGGCAGTCGCTCAAGCCGTCGCATTGTCATTGGGCGGGAGACTTTCACCTGACGACCTCGGCAAGTTCTGCGCGTCAATCGAACCGACGGACGGCATATTTTATCCGGGCGTCGTCGCGATGAATCCTTTGACTGGTCGGCTGATTAAAAAAATTCGGGCGCAGGAACGATTTCAAGTGGCGGTTTTCGATTACGGCGGCGAAGTCGACACGCTCAAGCTTAATCGTCGCAGTGATTTTGAATTCCCCACGCTATCCGACGAGATTGACTTCACGCTGACTGAACGCTCCGCCCTTGCCAACCAAAACATTTTGCCTAAACGCGGACTCGAAGACCTCATGACCTTTGCAAAGGACTTGGGAGCCGTCGCCGTCAACGTCGCGCACTCTGGAACCGTCGCGGGGATTTTTTTTCGTGCAGAGGATTCACACGCTACGGATAAGGTTGCCGCTGTCCGAAGGCGTTTCGACTTCCTAGACTTCATGACGTTGACGCGTCTCGCCGTTTAAAACTATAATGGCAGAAAAATTTTAGGCGGTGATGTGTTGAAGAAAAAATTTTTATCAGGCGTACTTGTCACGTGTCTTTTGTTTATTGGTTGTGGCGGAGATGATACTCAAGCCCCTAAGCCGCCGCTAGTCAAAGTTCAGCAAGTCGAAGCCTCCAACGCCGCGCAGGAAGAAAATTATTCGGGCGTGGTGCGTGGTCGCTACGAGACGAACTTATCATTTCAAGTCGGCGGCAAGATAATTTCTCGCGACGTGCAGACTGGTTCACGAGTTCGGGCGGGCGATGTCTTAATGACGCTTGACCCTAAAGACGTTGTCGAACAGTCGAGGAGCGCGGAAGCTCAAGTTGCCTCCACGCGTGCGCAACTGCAACTGGCAAAGGCGAACCTTGACCGCTACGCCGAACTGTTCAAATCAGAAGCGATTGCCGCCGCCGTCCTCGACCAATACAAAACCCAATACGACGCCGCTAAAGCCGCTTACGATGCCGCAGTTGCTCAGGCTCAGCAAACCCGCAACGCCCTTGACTACACGACGCTAACTGCCAATGCTGATGGTGTCATCTCGGAGATTCAAGCGGAGGTCGGACAAGTAGTTGCGGCAGGTCAACATGTCTTGACGCTCGTCCAGACTGGGGAGTTTGAAGTCGTCGTCAGCATTCCCGAAAACAAAATCGCTGCCGTTCAAATTGGTCAGCGAGTGACGATAACGTTCTGGGCGACGGGCGACGAGGTGATTGGTACTGTTCGCGAGATTGCTCCTATGGCTGATTCGGCGGCGCGGACGTTCACGGTTAAGATTTCTATTCCCAACGCCAGCAATGTTCAACTGGGCATGACGGCTAGTGTTATCACGCAGAAAACTTCGCCAAACGCAATCATTCTTCCGTTAAGCGCGATTTATCAGACGGGCGACGCGGCGCAGGTTTGGATTGTCGAAGGCGGCAAAGTTACGCTTAAGGCAGTCGAAGTCATTGCCTTTGACGATAACGCCGTTCAAGTGCGCGGGCTAAAGGCGGGCGATGTCGTCGTTGTGGCGGGCGTCAACAAACTACGCGATGGGCAGGAAGTTAGGACTGGTGAGCAATGAGAAACTTAACAGAACTTTCCTTGAACAATCGCCCGCTCGTCTGGTACTTCATAGTCATTGCGTTCGTCGGCGGGATTTTTTCTTACTTCAGCCTAGGACGCATGGAAGACCCAAAGTTCGTTATCCGTGAAATGATTGTTTCGGCGTATTGGTCAGGGGCGACGGCTGACGAAATGCAGGAGCAAGTCACCGACAAGCTAGAGAAGAAATTGCAGGACATACCGAACCTTGACAACCTAAGGAGCGAGACTCGACCGGGGTCGACGATGATTTATATTGAACTTGATGATGAACCTGCCACTGACCAAATCCGTCCTATGTGGCGCGACGTTCGCAACTTCTGCACGGACATCAAAGACGACTTGCCAGAAGGCGTCATGGGACCGTTCTTTAATGATAATTATGATGAAGTCTTCGGCTCGGTCTATGCGTTGACGGGCGACGGCTTCAGCTATGAAGAGCTTAGACGATATGCCGAGGAGATTCGCCGCTTGATGTTCGGTATCGACGACGTTAAGAAGATTGAACTTGTCGGCGAGCAATCAGAAATTGTTTACGTCGAGATTGAGCAGACTAAGCTTGCGGAACTCGGCATAAGCCCGCAAGTCATTTCGGACACGCTAGCCGCACAAAATGCAATGACGCCCGCCGGCATGGTCGAGACTTCAAGCGACAACGTTTATCTGCGTGTGACTGGAATCTTCGACGACGTGGAGGCGATAAGAAATCTGCCACTCAACGCGGAGGGCAGAATCATTCGGCTAGGGGACATTGCAACGATTGAAAGGCGATTTGTCGACCCGCCCGAACCAAAAATGTTCTTTGACGGCAAGCCCGCGATTGGAATTGCAGTTGCCATGAATGACGGCGGGAATATCCTAAAGCTCGGCGAAGACCTTGACCGCATGAAGGCACGAATACAATCGGAGCTACCTTTAGGCATGGAACTTCATCAGGTAAGCGACCAACCCAAAGTCGTGGAAAAGTCAATCGGCGAGTTCGTGGAGACTTTGATACTTGCAATCGTGATTGTCCTTGCCGTGAGCTTTGCAAGCTTAGGATTGCGGACGGGGATAGTCGTTGCCGGTTGTATACCGCTTGTCCTAGCTGGGACGTTCTGTTTTATGTACGCGCTGGGCATTGACCTGCATAAAGTTTCCCTCGGCTCGCTGATAATCGCGCTGGGCTTGCTCGTCGACGACGCAATCATTGCCGTCGAGATGATGAGCGTCCAACTTGAACGCGGGCTTAGTCGATTCGATGCGGCGTGTCATGCCTTCAACGTGACGGCTAAACCGATGCTTACGGGCACGCTAATAACTTGCGCGGGCTTTATCCCGGTTGCGTTCGCTAAAGGCATTGCAAGCGAATTCTGCCGCGACATGTTCTGGGTCGTGAGTATCGCGCTTATCTTGTCGTGGATAGTTTCAGTCATGGTCGCACCGCTGTTCGGCTACTACATCATCAAGACGGAAAAGAAATCGGACACGGAACTTTACAACAGCCGCTTCTATAAAATCTTCCGCCGCGTGCTCGAAACTTTTCTGCGGAATAAAATCTTAGTGCTAAGCGGGACAATCGGAACGTTCGCGGCGACAATCTTTGTAGCGGACTTGGTGCAACAGGAATTTTTCCCTCCGTCAATTCGTCCGGAAATTTTAATCGAACTTCGCTTGCCCGAAGGCTCATCAATGGCGGCGACTCAAACCGAGGCTGAACGCTTTGCAAAGTTCCTAGACAGCAAACGAGACCACCTGAAGAATTACGCTTACTACGTTGGGCAGGATACGCCGCGTTTCGTGCTAACCATTTCCCCAGGTGATGACGTTGATAATATGGCTAAGTTCGTCGTCACGGCTAACGAAGACATCCGCGACGAGTTGATTGAGATAATTGACACGGAGCTTGATGATAACTTTCCTTTGGTGCGTGCGAATATCCAACTGATTCAGACGGGACCACCCGCTGACTATCCGATTATGCTACGCGTCTCTGGTACCGATATTGATAAAGTCCAATCGCTCGCTGAGGAAGTCGCCGACCGTGTTGCTCAAGACCCAAACGCTACGAACATTCACCTTGACTGGAACGAGAAATCTAAAATTGTGCGCATTGACCTTGACCAAGATAAACTTCGTGCGTTGGGCGTTACCAGTCAGGAGGTTAAGTCTATGCTTTACACCGAGATAACTGGCGCGAAGGCTTCTGAATTCTACACGGGCGACAGGACGATTGACATAGATTTGCGGCTAGCGGCGGCGGACAGAAATAATCTTGCGGCGTTGAAGTCGTTGCCTATCTATCTCGGCGCGGCGGGCTATGTTCCCCTTGAACAGATTGCTAAGCTCTCCTATGACGCGGAATATGGATTGATTAGGCGACGCAACCTCAAGCCGACAGTAACTGTACAAGCCAACATTTTATCGGGCACGGCTAACGACGCGGCAATTAAAGCCTTCGACGCGACGGAAGACTTGCGCAAAGATTTACCGCTGGGCTATTCAATCGAACCAGACGGCGACCTCGAAGAGTCCGATAAGTCGACGGGGGATTTGCTTTCAATGTTGCCGCTAGTCGTGTTCGTAATCATGACGCTATTAATGTTCCAACTCAATGACGCTAAGGCAATGATTCTTACTTTGCTGACTGCGCCGCTCGGTTTAATCGGAGTCGTCTTCGCGCTGATAATCTTGTCTAAGCCGCTGGGTTTCGTGGCGGAGCTGGGAGTAATCGCTTTGTCGGGCATGATAATCCGCAACTCCGTAATCCTAATCGACCAGATACAACAGCACCTGCGAGCGGGCGAAGAACCCTTCGACGCGATAATTGATTCAGCCGTGCTTAGGTTCCGTCCGATAATGCTGACGGCGGCGGCGGCGATACTCGGAATGCTCCCGCTAATGGTAAGTGTCTTCTGGGGTCCAATGGCAGTTGCAATCGCGGGCGGCTTGCTCGTGGCGACAGTCTTAACGCTACTAGTCTTGCCAGTCATGTATGCAAGCGTTTACTTCTCTGATATAGAAGTTTGACAGCAGAAAATTGTAACGAAATTGGATTTGGAACGTATAAGGGCTAGAAAACGATTTGGAGGTTGATAACAATGGCAAAGGAAATACTTAAGGACGAAATCTTGAGCGACGCGGAACTCGACCAAGTGGCGGGCGGCTCGTGGTTGGAATTCACAGCCGATATGCTCGACGCGCAAAAACGCGGCATTCCAGGCTTTGAAAATCTCAATCTCTTTGACCCAAATAGTGACCTCATCAAGATGATTGGCGACAATAAATTGCGTCAGCAATACGTTGATAAGGTAGGCGCAGTCTTCGCTTCGCACGGAATCACCATGAAATACAACGGAAAATTCTTGGAAGCCAACGTTTATACCTATCAAGGCAAACAAATCACTCGCGAGCAAGCTTGGAAAATCGTTGATGGCAAATAATTAACAATCTCGGAACCAAAGACCCTTCGGCGGACAGTCGGAGGGTTTTTATTTGACGGACGGAAATTTTTTGCTAAAATTAGCGGCAGATTATGTTCGGTCAAGGAGATGAGTTTATTGGAGAATTTCAGCGTGGCGATAAGTTTCAAAGGCAGTCTGGGTTGGGTCGAATACGACGAGGCGGCGCACAAGGTCAAAGTCACTTTGAGCGACGACGAGGGCAGAACACTTGCCGAAAAATTTTTGACGACGCCGTACAAGATAAAGATTCCGCATGAAACGCTATTGGACTTCACGGAAGAGGACATCGACCCGAACGCGAGCGCACAGGCTTTGAAAATTGTTTTGACTCGGCTTTGGGAGGCAACGGGCGTTCATGTGGATTGGAGCCGCCCCGTTGATTATGTCAAGGCTCACCCGCATTATTGAGGAGGTTTCATCATGACGACTTACAACAGCTGTCCGAAATGCGGACGTAAGGACTTTGGCGAGATTCTGGAATGTAAGCGTTGCAGTCTGATTTTCTGCCAAAAATGCAAAGGCAAGCGCACTCTGCCCGACGGCACCGAATACAACTGTTGCCCCCGTTGCGGCGCGGAGATTGACGAGGACGAAGACACAGTACGCGTTATCGCAAAACAAAAACGTTAAGGAGGAATTCGCATGGCAAATAACAAGATTTACGCTTTCTTAGGTCCGCACACGTCAGGCAAGTCCACGATGGTTTCTCAGCTGTTGTCTATGGGCATTCACTATATCCCGACCGTCACGACCCGCGTATTTGATGACCGCTACGCCTACAAGCGCAAGATTTATCAGACCGTTAAAAGCGACGTATACAATCGGGAAAAGTTTATCGTCAACAACAGCTATCAGGCTCACTCCTACGGTTTGCGCAAGTCCGAAGTGCTTGACGCTTACCAAAGGCACAAAGTCAGCGTGACGATTATGCATGACGTTGCTGGCATTAAGCAGTTGCAGAAGTTTATCAATCAAGACCTCGTAACGATTTTTCTTATGATTGATGATGAAGTCTTTGTCGATAGAATGTTGCGGGCGGGCTGCTCAAACGACGAGATAAGATACTACGTGGAGACCGCTGATGAGACGGGCGAATTTGAACACTGGCGCGACGTTGATTTTGTCGTTAAGAACACTTCGACGGCTCGCGTTGCCTTGGAACAGATTCTGGCGATAATGGGGCTGGTTACACTCGTTCCGCAAGCCGACTTCGACAATCTGGTTAAATGATTTTGTCTTGGTTGAAGGATAAAAAATGTTGGCGGCGAAATTTCGTTGAGCTAATAAATAAATGGAGGCGTATTTGATGGCGAAAGATAAAGCACGCCGGGGAGTAGCTAAGCTCGGCGACGACAAAGGGATTTTGCTTGAGAGCGGCACGAATGAATTTGAGATAGTGGAGTTTAACATAGGCGGCGTAAACTACGGGATAAACGTAGCCAAGGTTCGTGAAGTCATTCAGCGCATCCCCGTTACGGCAATGCCCCAGGCGCACCCCTATATTGACGGGCTATTCACTCTTCGCGGCAAGGCAATCCCGCTGGTAAATCTGCCGCGTTGCTTGAACGTAACCAACGGCGATGAGGCAAAAAATATCATCGTTACGGAGATTAACAACTACGACATCGGGTTCCTTGTGGAGAACGTCTCGCGCATTCATCGCATATCGTGGAAGGACATGGAGCCTTCGCCCGAAGTCGGAGACCAAAGCCGCGTCGTTGGGATAATCAAAATGCCTGATAGAATTGTTCTGCTCCTTGACTTTGAAACGATAATTGCCGAGATTAACCCCGAAATCAATGCTAAGCTAACCACGGTGGCGGATGCTGATTCTGATGTGCGGGCGGGGCGTGCTCTTGCTCATGTCGTCGTTGCGGAAGATTCGCCTATGCTCCGTGATTTGTTGGTCTCGACGCTTCATGATTCAGGCTATCGCTTCGTTCGCGACTTTGGCAACGGGCAGGACGCTTGGGAATATCTGCAGGGGCTTGCGAAGAAGGAAGGCAACATTGCAGAGCACCTCAGCATTATCGTTTCCGATGTCGAAATGCCGATGATGGACGGGCACAGACTTTTAAAGCTCGTGCGCAATTCGGAAAGGCTCCGCGACGTGCCGTTTGTGCTGTTCTCTTCCCTAATCAACGAGGAAATGCGACTGAAGGGCGAGGAGCTCGGCGCAAGTGCACAGATTTCTAAGCCGGAGATAGGGCAACTCATAGACTTGCTTGATAAATTCGTTTTCAGCAAGCAAAGGATTTGAAACTTTTCAGCCCGTGCAAGTCGGCGGGCTTTTTTATTGTAAGGAGGAAAATTTTATGGCAAGCATACACATAGCGGCGGAAGTCGGCGAAGTTGCCGAACGCGTCTTATTGCCTGGCGACCCCGTCCGCGCCAAAATCATCGCCGAGAACTTTTTAAGCGACGTTCATCAATACACGGCTATTAGGAATATCTTCGGCTTCACGGGCAAGTATAAGGGTGTTCCCGTGTCGATTCAGGCAACTGGCATGGGCATTCCGTCAATCTCGATTTATCTGCACGAGCTGATTGAAGTCTTCGGCGCAAAGAAATTAATCCGCGTGGGCACCTGCGGCGGCATGAACGAAGATATTAGATTGCGTGACGTGCTGATTGCTCAAGGCTCCTCGACGGATTCATCAATCGTCAATCAAGTCTTCGGCGGCGCGGTGAATTTCTCATTGCTTGCGGACTTTGAATTGCTGAGCCGAGCCGTCAGCGTCGCGAAGAATTTAAATCTGCCCGTCAAAGTTGGAACCGTCATCTGCACCGATTTATTCTACAACGACTACGACGACCCGAACGGCACCTTCGGCGACGGGAAAAATACTTTCAACGATAAACTTCGCCGCTATGGCGTCTTGGCTGTGGAAATGGAGAGTGCCGCACTTTATCTTCATGCGGCGGCGGCTAAGGTTCAAGCCTTGGCAATCTTCACGGTAAGCGACGACCTTTGGCGCGGCGAACGTTGCACGCCAGAGGAGCGGCAGTCTTCCTTCAACGACATGATTAATATCGCCCTTGAAACGATTATTAGCTGAGGAACGACGAATGCAGATTATTGGAATCAGAATAAAGAAGGCGGGCAAGCTGTTGTTCTTTGAGCCAAACGAGGAAACAATTGTCTTAGGCGATTGGGTTCTTGCGGAAACGTCGCGGGGTTTGGAGTGCGGCAAAGTCGTCATGGCACCGCGTGAACTGTCCGCTGAAGGGAACGTCGAATCGGAACCAGGCATACCGCTTAGGAAGATTTACAGGAAAGCAACGGCGGACGATTTAAAGCAACTCGAACAGAATCATGCAGAGGAGAAGTACGCCTTTGACCTTTGCCGGCAAAAGATAATCGAACATGGCTTGCCTATGAAGTTAATCAACGTGGAGTGCACCTTCGACATAAACAAAATAACATTCTTCTTTACGGCGGACGGGCGAGTTGACTTCCGCGACTTAGTGAGGGATTTGGCATCGATATTCCGAACGCGCATTGAACTGCGGCAAGTAGGCGTTCGCGACGAGGCTAAACTTTTGGGCGGCTTAGGCGGCTGTGGTCGTCCGCTGTGTTGTGCG
The DNA here is from genome assembly GCA_014764605.1 of Quinella sp. 1Q5. Lineage (GTDB taxonomy): Bacteria > Bacillota > Negativicutes > Selenomonadales > Selenomonadaceae > Quinella. Next base: position 10,879 of record JACXWG010000013.1, read on the forward strand.
ACGTTCCTTGGCGACTTTATCCCTGTATCGATTCGCATGGCTAAGGAGCAAAACTTATCGCTCAACCCGACGAAGATAAGCGGCGTGTGCGGGCGGCTGATGTGTTGCTTAAAGTACGAGAACGATTTATATTGCGGAGAATGTCCAAAGCAAAATATTATGCTCAAGCCCAAAGTCGGTAGCCGAGTTGTCGTGGCGGACGGTGAAGGAAAAGTCGTCGCAGTGAGCTTTTCTCGCAGGAACGCAACCATTCTTCTTGACACCAATAAAACCGTCGTCGCGGGTTGGGAAGACATTCTACCAGTCAACGCTGAGGACTTTGAAGCCGTCGACGAATCCGCGCAGGTCGAAGAGGTCAAGCCCATGGAAGTGCCGCCGCCTAAACCAGAACGAAAGCCACGCCCTGAACGCCCACGCAAGACGGAGACTTATAATCGTCGTTACAAACGCAATGAGACTGCTGAGCGTGAAAATCGCCCCGAACGTCAGAAGAGGCAACGAGGCGACAAAATACGCCGTCAACCACGACGAGACTATAGGAAATGAAAATGACTTTGCAAGAGGGCGAACGGCTCGATGACTTAATGCGGTCGGGACGCGTCATCATTCAGAACGAAAACGAATTCTGCTTCTCAATGGACTCGGTGCTTATTGCTCACTTCCCGCGCTTCAAAAAAAATGCCCGCGTCATAGACTTGGGCACGGGCACGGGAGTAATTCCGCTGTTAATCGCCGACGCAGTTAAAACGATATGCGCGGTGGAATTGAATTCGCGAATGGCAGAGCTTGCACGGCGCAACGTGGAACTAAACGGCTTAGCAGAAAAAATTTCCGTAATGGAGGGCGACTATCGCAAGCATCGGGAACTATTCAAGGCGGAAAGCTTCGACGCGGCAATAGCGAACCCGCCATATACGCCGATAAGCAAGGGCGAGGCTAACAAACTTTCCGGCGTGGCACGGGCGCGGCATGAGTTCACGGCGACGCTTGAAGATGTGGTGACGGCGGCGCGTTACGTTCTGAAGTTCCACGGCGCGTTTTATATGATTCACTTGGCGTCGCGGCTGTGTGAGATAATTGACGCTTTACATCGGCATCAAATGGAACTGAAACGACTGCGCATGATTCAACCAAAGGCGGGGCGCGAGGCAAACTTGATACTGCTTGAGGCAATCGTCGGAGCGAACCTCGGCAACTTAAAGATTCTGCCGCCACTAATCGTGCACAATGATGACGGCTCCTACACTGACGAGATTTATAAAATCTATAACGCCACATAATTAGGAGCCGCCAAGGACGGCGGCTCAGCCGCGTTTGAATCATGGATGATTCATAGCGGCACGCCCCTGCGAGGCTCCCTTTTCTTTGCTACTTTCTTTTGGGTGAGCAAAAGAAAGTAGAACACAAACGAAAAAATCGACCCGTTCCTGAAGGAGCGAGCCGTTTTTATTTTATGCCGCTAGGTTTATCTCTTCATGTTTACGAGAGTCTCAAGCATTTCGTCGGAAGTGGTGGCAACCTTCGAGTTAGCCTGGAAACCGCGTTGCGTGATAATCATATCGGAGAATTCTGTTGCCAAATCGACGTTCGACATTTCAAGGGCAGAGGAGATGACGTTCAAGCCGAAGTCAGAGATTGTCTTAACGTTTGCCGCGCCAGAGTTATTGGACTCTGCATAAATCGTCGTGCCAACTTTGGTTAAACCAGCGGCATTGTTGAACTGAGCGACGGCGATTTGAGCTTCGGAGCGGATCAAGCCATTTGTATAAGTGCCAGTGATAACGCCGCTACCGTCGACTGCGAGGCTTTGGAGAATACCCGCTGCATTACCATTAGTTATCGGGAAAGAGGTCGTTGAGTTAGCGTATTGTGTTAAGCCAATAAAGCTAACAACGCCGATATTTTCTGAAGCACCATTACCATTACCATAATTAAAAGTGATCTGCGCATTCTGATCTCTGCCGTTGGTGACAAATTGTCCTCTATCGTTGAAGTAAAGATAAGAAACTGTGCTACCATCATTCATTACGGCATTGACAGTAGAGCCATCAATTTCAGTGGTTGTAATTTCGTTATTGAAGTCAGCACCAGCGGCGGGACCTTTTTTTCCAGCTTCTGGAGCGAGATAAGCTCTCCAGCGACTGTCATAAACACTACGTGTCGTTGCATTGTTAGTTGAGACATATTGCGTGGCATTATTGACATCGGTGTATTTATAAGCAACGTTTTCGGCAGCGACTTGCGTTACAGGAGTTTCAGTGCCATTAACGTCCGTGGTAAAAGTTACATTGGCTTCCGCGACATATCGTGTGACATTGTTGGCATCGGTGTATTTGTAAGCAACGTCAGCGGCGGGAGCTTGCGTTACAGTTACGGTGGGGTCAGATTTAAGAACATATGCCCCTGCGTCATTGATCGTTACTTGGTTTGCCGTATAATAATTTCCGTTGGCTTGATAAATCGTTGCGGTATTTTTCGTTACAACTTGATCATTGCCGCCGACGGTAGTATGGAAAGTTACCTTACTTTCAGGGACGTAAACTGGAGCTGTTGCGCCAGTAGGCGTATATTGATAGACATTTTCCGTGTTTGCAGTCAATCTATATTCAATACCGTTATCGTCTGTATAGAAAGCGGCGATGTCAGTGCTGGTTTCCTGTGCTTCGGCGTTGGCGGCCGCATCTGCGGTGGTGGGGTCCTTATCAATCAATACTGTGACTTCATGTCTGCCTCCGAGTGAGTCATAAATCGTGGCGAGCGTCGTGATTGGGACACTTCTGCCGACTTCATAGTAACCGCTGGTGACATTCATAGTAGAGCCGTCTTTCATAGTGAGAGTGGCCGCAATGACATTTTTGCCATCGACGTTAATACTTTGAGTATTGCCCATCGTACCCGTGGCTACGTTATTAAATACATCCTCATCAGTAATGCCTGTAGCTTTAACATAGGTAATTTTACTAATTAACAGAGATTCTTTATTAAGGTTGCCAGTGTAATCAATATTGGTAGTGGCAGTTGCTTCCATTGTCTTACCGACGGGAACGATAATATCAGTTGCCGTGCCGTTGGTATTTATAATTCCGTCGGAAGTAGCATTCCAGCCTTGCACGCGCATACCATTACCAGGCATGACATAGTAGCCCGCCTCGTCGAACATGAACGCGCCATTACGAGTGTAGAAAGATTGGTTGCCGTCGCGCAGGACGAACAATCCATTGCCCGAAAGCGCAAGGTCTGTATTCTTACCAGTCTGTTGCGGCGAGGAATCAGTAAAGACGAGGTCGATACTCTCAACGTCGACGCCAAGACCGATTTGGCGGGGGTTCGTACCGCCGCGTCCGTCCGTGGGAGCTGACGCACTGCGTTGGATTTGCGAGAGCATATCTGAAAACGTCGTGCGACTTGACTTAAAGCCGATTGTGTTGACGTTTGCGATATTGTTGCCGATAACGTCCATGCGCGTTTGATGAACTTTCAATCCGGAAACACCGGAGAACAGGGAACGCATCATAATAATCACTTCTCCTTTTGCTTTGAAGGTCAGAACTATTTTGACTGTTCCTTGTCTTCAAGATTTCCTAACCGTCTGACCTGATATTTTCAATATGCTTGTTAAGCTCTTGCCTAACTTCGCTAACTATATCGGCAGTTGACGGCGGCGACTTAAATATTTTTTTAGAAGAGACTAGAGCGGCGTCTTTGGGCGGCGAGACGAGCGGCGGCGGCGGCTTGCCCGTGCGACTTATCCATTTTGTAAACGTAAGCCATGACCTCAGCAATCGCCTTGTAAAGTTCGGGCGGTATCTCTCTGTCAATTTCCAAAGCCATGAGCATATTGACAAGCGTCTTGTCCTGATAGACGGGCACGGCATTTTTCTGCGCGGTCTCCAAGATGTGTTCGGCGACATGCCCGCGCCCCTTTGCAATGACCTTTGGCGCAAGGTCTCGTTCTGCCTCGTATTTGAGAGCTACTGCTTTCTTCTGCGGCGCGACACTCGTCGGAGTGGTTCTCTCGTCCATGATTCATCATCCTTGCTTATGTAAACTTTATCAGATTATATTTGCCGCTGATTAGCCCGTCAAGTTTGCTTTATATTGAGTGTGTGATAGAATACGCCCGAAAGGAGGAGGCTTCCAATGGACAACACGATAACACCCGAACTGTTAGCAAGGATAAACACACTGGCACGCAAGAAACGCACAATCGGCTTGACGGAAGAAGAGCTTGCCGAGCAGAAGGAGCTTTACAAAGTTTATCTGGCGGCGATACGCGGGCAAGTGACTAGCTTACTCGATAGGATAGAATTCGTTGATGTGGAGGTTAAGAAATGAATAAGATTGGCTTTATCGGCGGCGGCGCGCTTGCTGAATCAATCGTTCGCGGCATATGCGGCAAGTTCTTTGCTCCGAACGATATTTTTATTGCTGAGGTTCGCCCTGAACGTTGCGAGGAACTTAAACGTTACGGCGTCAACGTCTCGACGCAGGCGGATTTTCTTGACGCGATTGATATGCTGATTGTAGCCGTCAAACCCAAGGACGCCGAGAAAACTTTTGCCGCGTTGCAAGGTAAGGTTCCCACGTCGACGATTGTCACTTACACTGTTGCGGGTCTCAAGCTTGCGTGCGTCGAAAAATTTTTCCCGTCGAATAAAATCGCACGTATTATGCCAAACGTCGCAGTTTCAGTCGCAGAGAGTATGACGGCTTACACACTAAACGAACGAGCCATGCAGGTTGGCGAGACGATAAAAAATTTCTGGTTGACGTTGGGACGTGCGGTCGAAGTCGAGGAACGATTAATGGACGCTGTTACGGGTTTGAGCGGTTCGGGTCCGGCTTATGCGTTCTTGATGATTGACGCCCTTTCTGACGGTGGAGTAGCGGCAGGCTTGCCACGTGCACAGGCTATTGAGTTAGCGGCTCAAACTTTGCTCGGTGCGGCGAAGATGGTTCTGCAATCTGGAGAACACCCCGACGCCTTGCGAGATAAAGTCACTAGTCCAGCAGGCACGACGATTGAAGGCATAAGAGTCCTTGAACGAGGCGGCTTTAGAAGTTCTCTGATTGAGGCAGTGCTTGCGGCTATGGAAAAGTCAAAGAAACTCTAGTAAAGGAGCAGTCATGAAAGCATTCAATCAAAAAGGGCAAGGGCACATCGAATACGCTTTACTTTTAGGATTCGCTGGAGCGATTATGCTTCTTGTTATGCTTAACGGCGGCTTCAAACACTCGATAGAAAGTCTTTTCGGGAACGCGGGCGACAACTTGTCATCGGTAAATTTCAGTTTAGGTGGAGAAGAAGAACCTTCTTTTGACTACGAAACAGGAGAGACCTCGCCGCCAACCTATAAGACTTTGAATTGGCAGATAGATGTAAAACCGTTTGCGGATATGACTTACAACACCATAGTGAACAGTGACACGGTCGATAAGTCCCTTAGCTCGGAGATAGGTTTCTTTAATACGCTCTTCTCGGCGGTTGACGGATATTTGGCATCGACTAAGCCGGAGGACGGCACTAAGGATTGGGAAAACTTTTTGTCCATGATAGATAACACCAAAGCCAGCAACAATTATCAATCCAATTACTCCCGCGACGAACAGAATATTACGGTTAAGAGGACGGGCAATGATTTGCGCGTGACTTACTCTGACAAAGAAGGTACTTATTATTACAAGCTCTCGCCCGACGCCAACAACGTCATGCAGGTGGAAACTAACTCGAATAAGCCTTACAGTCAATTTTTTTCGTCAGTCATGCGCAATGCTGACGGCGGCGGTTGGAAGCGCAATAGTTAGGAGGTAATGTATATGACGATACTAAGCGAAATCTACACGACGGAAGGCAGATTGAATCGGCTACGCTACCTGAAATACATGATAATGTTGGCGATAGTCGCGGGCTTGTCAACGTTCGTTATGTCTTCTATGGCAACGTTCTTGACGGGCAACCCGACGGGCTTTTTAGTCAACGCGATAACAGCTATCTGGGGACTCGTGGCGGGCGTCGGAAATGTCATGCTGATGATTCGCCGCCTGCACGACCTAGGCAAGAGCGGCTGGTTTGCGTTGATTGCGATTATTCCGGCTATAGGCTTTATCTTCTCGATTTATCTGTTCTTCGCGCCTGGTCAAGTCGGTTGGAATCAATACGGCAAAGACCCTTTGAAGGATTGAGCCTTGAAAAAGTTCATGGCTTCGATTAAAATACGCGCAGTTTTAAATTAGGAGGTTGATAAAATGATTCCGGTTTTAATTGGATTGGGTGTTGCCTATCTAGTCGTGACAAATTGGAAAGAGATTGAAGGCTGGCTTAAAGACTTCCTGCCGAAAGTCCAAGACGTGCTTAAAGAGGCTGGCATTTACGATTACGCGGCGAAACTTTTCTCCAGCATTGAAGGCAACGTCATGCGCCTCGTCCATAAACTTTATTACAAGGAAAATGGCAAATGGGTCGAAAGAACCACCGTCCGCGAGATTGATGAATCCGAAGTGCCCGCCTGGGCTAAGGAAGGCTTGAGCAACAAAGAAAGCGACGTTACCGCCCGCTACGAAAAAGAACTTGAGCTTAGCGTTTAAGTATGGTGAATCAACATGAGCTTAGAAAACAAAATTGGAATGGTCGTTGACTTTGCCGAAAAGATTAAAGGCTTCGTTGCCGATAAGCTCCGCCCCGAAATGACATTTGAGATAATTAAGGAAATGGAAACGCCGCTCCTTAACGATTTAATAAAAAAGCATGAGGAACGCGGGCTTACCTACAGCAACGGAAGATTCACCGTTAAGTACGTCGATAAGCAACATTTCCAGTTTGAATTCGAGATGTATTTCAAGGACGCTGACGGCTTGTGGCACGAGTGCTCCAGTGAAAGTGAGTTGCGCGACGCCGAGCTTTTGGAAAAGAACACGTGGACGACGGTTAAAACGTTAAGGGTTGTCATGTTTCCTATCGAAAAGAATACGTCTAATTAGCGAGGTGAATTTATATGGCATTGGAAAATAAAATTGAGATGGTCTCCGATTTAATCGAGGCAGCTAAAAAATTCTTTATTGACCTGTTCCGCCCAGACATGACGCTTGAGAAAATCTCCGAAGTTGTTTCGCCGCGGCTTGACGATATGATTAAGAAGTATGAGGAACGCGGGCTTACCTACAGCGCGGGCAAATTTCATATCAAGTACGCTGACGGAAAACATTTCCAGCTTGAATTCGAGATGTACTTCCGCGACGAAGAGGGCAAATGGCACAAGTGCGCTAACGAAAGTGAGTTGCGCGACTATACGCTTTTGGAGGCTGGCGCGTGGAAGACGATTCAGGCTTTGAAGGTCATCACGTTCCCGATTGAAAAGGTTCAGACCAAAGGCGATGAAGTCCTTCAGAAGGATAAGAATCTTGAGGAATATCGCGAAGCACAAGCCATGCCCGCCACCGAACCTGCCCCCGCTCCCGAAGCAAAGAAGCCCGAAGAACTTACAATCGACATCAACGAGAAAAAATGATAGACCGCTAAAATTTTTTAAGCCCCCAATCCCCAAGCGGGGCTTATTTTTTTTGCGGGGCTGATTTAAAATTCGGCGCATGAAAAAATATTTTTTATCTAGGCTCGTGCAACTGGTGCCGATACTCTTTGGGATAACGTTCCTAACCTTCGGCATGATGCAATTCACAGCAGATGACGCCGTTGACATAATCTATGAGCAGTCGGGCACGGTTGCCGAAGAAATCAAAGCCGCCAAACGCGCTGAACTCGGACTAGACCAACCGTTCCTTGTGCAATACGGTCGTTGGCTCGGCGGTGTGCTAACTGGTGATATGGGGCGTTCATTCATAAGCGGCAAGGAAGTCTTCGCGACGTTCGCTGACAAGCTCCCCGCGACAATTGAACTTATGCTCGTCTCAATCCTGCTGACAATCTTTATCGCGACGCCGCTGGGAATCATCGCCGCCGTCAATCAAAATCGCCCGCTTGATTACTTGGTACGCACACTTAGCTTTATCGGAAACTCCATGCCGAATTTTTTCTGCGGATTGCTCCTGATTTACTTCCTCGCGCTGAAGTTGCACCTCCTGCCGATACTCGGTCAAAGCGTCATCATGCCCGCCCTTACCTTGACGATTGCAATGGGCGCGAAGTACACAAGACAAATCCGCGCCGTCGTCCTTGAAGAACTCGACAAACCTTACGTCATGGGCGCAAGGAGTCGCGGCGTTGATGAAGTCACAATCCTAATTAAAAGCGTTTTGAGGTCGACGCTCATCATGATTATCACATTGCTGGCGTTGAGTATAGGTTCACTGCTCGGCGGCACGGCGATTGTCGAAACTATCTTCATGTGGGACGGCGTCGGCAAGTTGGCAGTCGACGCGATACTGATGCGCGATTATCCGCTGATTCAAGCTTACGTCGTGTGGATGGCGATAATCTATGTGCTGGTGAATCTTGCGGCGGATTTGCTTTATCATTGGCTCGACCCGCGTGTCCGTTATGGTGAAGCGTCATGAAAAAATTAGCCCCTTACCTCGCGGCGGCAGGAGCTTTAATTTTTATTGCGGTCTTCGCGGAACACTTGACGCCCTATGACCCTTACGCGCAAGATTTGGAAGGAGCATTGACGCCGCCGAACTTGATTAACTTGCTGGGCACTGACCGCTACGGTCGCGACGTATTATCGCGGGTTATCGTCGGCTCGCAAACGACAATCTGCGCGGCTTTGCTTCTCTTGGCTACGATTGCGACTGTCGGCAGTTTAATCGGCGCATTATGCGGTTATCGTGGTGGGCGGCTCGACGTGTTCTTGATGAGGCTGTCTGATGTCTTCCTTGCTTTCCCGCAAATGGTCTTTGCAATCGCGGTGGCAGGTGCACTCGGCGGAGGACTTCTGAACGCGGCGGCGGCATTGGCAGTAATCGGTTGGCCAAAATACGCACGCATTGCCCGCGGGCTAGTTTTAGCGATTAAGTCAATGCCTTACTTCGACGCGGCGAAAATGGCAGGTTCCAGTTCGGCGAAGATTTTATTTGTACACGTCTTGCCGAATATTGCCGGAACAATCCTCGTAACTGCGACACTCGATATCGGGACAATCATCATGGAGCTTGCCAGCTTATCGTTCCTAGGACTGGGAGCCATGCCGCCAACCGCCGAATGGGGCGCGATGATGAATAACGGTCGCTCAATGCTACAAACTGCGCCTTGGGTAATCCTCGCGCCAGGCACAGCGATTTTTATCACCGTCGCGACGTTCAATCTTTTGGGCGATAAGCTCCGCGACTATCTAAGCAAATGACTTCAGACATTGCCCGCGTAGACGAAATTTAAATGACGCTTTGCCACGTCGACTAGCTCATAAATCGTCTTAACGGGCGTGGGCGGTCGGTCAAGGACTTTATAACGCGGAAAGAATCGGCTGATATGCAACGGCAGGTCTTTGGAAATACTCGCAATCCACGCCGCCTCCTTGTCCATGTCTTCAGGCGAATCATTCATCGTCGGTACAATCAGCGACGTAACTTCAACATGACAGGTCTTTGCGGCAAGTTCAATCGTACGCTTAACCGTTTCGAAGTCGCCGCCGAGTTTGGAGTAAATCTCTTGGCTGAATCCTTTAAGGTCGATATTCATTGCGTCAATCAGCGGCAGGATTTTCTTCAGAGCGGCGGGTGCAACCGTCCCATTGGTAACAAGCACACTCTTTAAGCCCGACGCCCTAAGCAAAGCCGACGTGTCGCGGACGAATTCATAACTGATAAGCGGCTCGTTGTATGTGAACGCGACGCCGATATTTTTTTTGGGAACGAGTTCAGCGGCAAGAGCGGCAAGTTGTTCGGGAGTAATCTTGCGCGTGGGGAAGGTCGAATCCGCCATCGAGATTTCAAAGTTCTGGCAGAAGGGACAGTTCAAATTGCAACCGTAGCTACCAACTGACAGAATCCAATTGCCGGGGAAAAATCTATAAAGCGGCTTCTTCTCAATCGGGTCAAGGGCAATCGAAGTTATCGCGCCGTAGTTTAGGGCGGTAATCTTCTCGCCGTCGTTGATTCGTGCCCGACACTTTCCGACCTCGCCGACCGATAAGCGGCAATGGTGTGGGCATATCTCGCAAATCTTTTTTTCCATGATAATCACCAGTTCTCAAAGCGACGACCCTTATCCAAGCCGCGCATAAGTTCCATATCCTCCGTCGTCAAGCTGAAGTCAAATACGTCAAAGTTCTCCGCGATGTGCTTAGGATTCGACGAACCAGGAATCACGACATAGCCCGCTTGCAAGTGCCAACGCAAGATAATCTGGGCGGGCGTTTTTGAATACTTCTTAGCAAGGCTTTGGATAGTCTCGTTGCCGAAAATCTTTTGAGTGTTGCCGCGTCCGCCGAAGGGATACCAACTCTCCACGACCGTACCGAACTTTGCAACGTAAGCTTGAAGGTCTTCGTTCTGATAGAAGGGGTGATTCTCGTTCTGAATGACGGCGGGAATAATCTCAGCGGCGTTCCTAATCCTGTCGAAGTCTCGCGGCGTGTAGTAGTTCGATATGCCGATTGAACGGAGCTTGCCCGCCTTAACGCCCCGCTCCAGTGCCCGATAAACTTCCTCGTCATTGTAACCGGGCTGATGAATCAACATCAAGTCGATATAGTCTAAGCCGAGCGCGTTAAGGGAATTGTCAATGGCGGCGTCAGGTGAGTTGTAATTGCTTGGCATAATTTTCGACGTGATGAAAATTTCTTCGCGGGTGGCGATTCCGTCCTGAATAGCCCGACGAATTCCACGACCGACGCCGACTTCATTGCCGTAGTAACGAGCCGTGTCAATCAGTCGATAGCCGACCTTCAGCGCGTGATAGACGCAAGCCTCCGCCGAAGAGTCATTAAGCGTCCACGTGCCCAATCCTAAGCGCGGCATGTTGTATCCGCTATTCAAAGTCACAAAGTCTTTAGCCACTTGAGGAACCTCCTTTTGTGCGCCACACGCCCCGAACAGATTCAAGAACGCCGCGCAGATTATCAGCATAAAAATCTTCTTCATGACGCAACCTCCTGCTACAGAATAAAACATAAACCCGCCGCTAAGTCAAACAAAAATTTTTACTAAAAAGCTTGACAACGGGGCATGGGGGTGGGGGGATAATAGGTGGGAAATTATTGTTTTTTAAGGAGATGATTCTTATGTCGACGAAAACTAACTACGATGACGGAAAACTTGTAAAGGGAACGTCCTCGGCGGACGACATCACCAACTACGGCTCGAAAGTCACAATCAGCGCACTCGGCGGCAACGATCACATTTCAAATTACGACGGCGATAAAGTTTCAATCAACGCGGGCGCAGGCGACGATGATATTATGAGTAGAGGCAACAACGTCACACTTTCAGGCGGCAAAGGCAACGATTTCGTCGAAAGTTTTAGGAGTACTGGTACTGTTTACGTCTACAGCGGCGGCAATGACACTATTGACGGCTTCAACGAGACAAGCACGCTCCAGATTGCGTCGGGTAAGTTTAATTCTGTTATCGCCACGAACGGCACGGATTATTTTATAAGCGTCGGCGATAATACAATCCGGTTAAGTTTTGTCGCTTCAAAGAACAAAGTTAAAATCGTCAACTCGAAGGACAAAGCATTGAATTTTTCGCTTAAAATGGTCGACAACCTCTATAACGGCGTGGACAGCACTTTAGTCAGCGGCACGGCAAGCAGAGAGTTTCTTAAAAACGGCGGCGACAAGGTCACAGTCTTGGGTTACGCAGGAAATGACACCATAAGAAATGCTGGCGGCAACGTTTCAATCAATGGAGGCACTGGCAACGATTACATTGACAGCAACTATTCAGGAGCCGATAGAGTGACACTTAAGGGCGGTGATGGTGCTGATTCTCTCTACGGTAGCTCAGGCAAGGATAAACTCTACGGCGACAAGGGTAATGATAATCTGAGCGGCAACGCTGGCAATGATTCGCTGTGGGGCGGCGCAGGTGATGATTCTCTCTATGGCGGCGACGGCAAGGACACGTTCATTTATAAGCCCGGCGAAGGCACCGATACCATCTTCGACTACACAAGCGACGACGTGCTAAAGATTTTAAAGGCGGACGGCTCGGCGGGCACGTTCAGCAAATCAAAATTCAGCGGTGGCGTCCTCACACTTACAATTTCTGGCGGCGGCTCTGTCATCTTCGAGAACGTCAGCGCAGGCGACACCATCAAAATCAACAGAAAGACATACACCATAAGCGGCACTAAGCTTAAATAAACTTGAGCAAAAAAATTAACCTCCGACATTCAATCGGAGGATTTTTTTATCTCGCGTTGATTTTAGAGGCAAGCACGCCCGCCCCGAAACCGTTATCTATATTGATGACGCCCACGCCCGACGCGCAACTGTTTAGCATTGCCAAGAGAGCCGCAAGCCCCTTGAACGAAGCACCGTAGCCAATACTCGTAGGTACGGCGATAACAGGACGATTTGTCAGCCCGCCAACCACGCTTGCCAATGCTCCTTCCATGCCCGCCACGACGATTATCACGTTAGCCGAGGTTATCTCGTCCATGTGCGCGAATAGCCGATGAATTCCCGCCACGCCGCAATCATAACACGTCCCGACCGCATTGCCCCAAAGGTACGCAGTCAATCTCGCCTCTTCAGCAACGGGAATATCACTTGTCCCCGCCGTCACGATTAAAATCTTTCTGCCCTCGTCGCGTTGTAAAGTTTTATCGCGGTCAACGTAAATCATTCGCGCCGTTTCGTCGAAGGTCGCCTCTGGTATCTCATTTTGCAGGAAGTCGAATTGTTCACGACTCGCCCGCGACGCTATCAAATTGCCCGTGCTCCGTTCGTAGAGGTTTTTAAAGATAATCTTGAGTTGCTCCTTAGTCTTGCCCGGCGAATAGACGACTTCGGGAAAACCCTGCCGGAGTTCGCGTCCGTGGTCTATCGATGCGAAGCCGAAGTTCTCTACCTGCAGTGGAAGGTTCTTCAGCCTAGCAAGTGTCGCCTCTTCCGTCATGCGTCCGGCTTTGTACTCGCGCAGGAGTTCCGTCAAAAGCTTTTCTGTCATGATGCTCACCTTAGCCGCGCAATGTGAAAAGTCCCAGTCTCGACTTCCTTGCGATGACAATGCGGACACTCGTTAGCGATAATGCCAGTGTAGCCGCAAACTGGGTCGCGGTCGACGGGGTGATTGATTGAGAAGTAGCCCATATCGGCATCATGCATTGCCCTAACTAGAGCCTCGAACGCGGAAAGGTTCTTCGTCGGGTCGCCGTCCATTTCGATATAAGCGATATGTCCCGCGTTGCACAGGGCGTGATAGGGTGCCTCGATACGAATCTTATCGCCCGCACATATCGGAAAGTAAACGGGCACGTGGCTTGAGTTCGTCATATACGGGCGGTCAGTCACACCCTTTATCATGCCGTATGTTTTGCGATTTGCCCGCTGAAACTGTCCGGCTGTCGACTCTGCTGGCGTCCCAAACGTCGTCCAATTCCGTTTCTCGTGCTTTGTATAATCGTCTGTACGTTCGCGCAAATGTCCGACAATTTTTAAGCCGAGCTGTTGAGCCTCGTCGCTTTGTCCGTGGTGCTTGCCCGTGAGCGCAACCAGACATTCCGCCAATCCGCAAAAGCCGATGGAGTAGCTAGCGTGCTTGAGGACTTCTTTAATCTTGTCCGTCGGCTTAAGCTTATCCGAATCCATCCACACGCCCTGCCCCATTAAGAACGGGAAGTTATAAACGTGCTTTTCCTCAATCGTCTTGAGCCGGCACAGCAGATAATCATGACAAAGCGTGATGTGCTTATCGTAAAGCCTGAAGAACTCCTCAACGTCGCCTTTAGCCTCCAATGCAAGCTTCGGAAGGTTAATCGTCACGAAGGCGAAGTTCCCGCGGCTACCCGACTCCTCGCGCCCGTTGACGTTCGACATGACACGAGTTCGACAATTACCAGAGTTAATAAACGACAGAGTGAATTTATCTGTTGTTGTCTCAAGGTCATAACTGCATTTATCGAGACTGCCGAGCATTTCAATCGAAGTAACTGCAACAATTTCTGGAGTTTTAGTCAACGATTCAATGCCGTTCCACTGTGAGTAATTTTTTTTGCCACTGCCTAGCTTAGCCGCGATTTCGCTACTCATAGAAAATTCCACACGGTAACGAATTTTCGTAATCTCTTCGGCGTCATAATGATTAAGATAGAGTTTCGCAGGATAGCCTAGCGATTGAGCTAAAGCCAACTGTTGAAGGGCAAGTTCTTTATTCGTTGAGCCAAGCTGGACTTTCGACTTTTTACTGATATGACCGTCGCCATCAATCATTCCTGCCAAGAAAGCTAAACGAACTTCACGCGGTGAAGAAAAAATTTCATTCGGCACAGAACGTTCAGCCTTGAGTTCGCCACCGAAAATATTTTTAAGATATGCGCTAATTTTCTTTTGTTCGCCGCAGACTCTGATTAAATCATAGCAACCTTTGACGCCGCGATTGTAGTTTTGAACGTGGCAATCACAATTCCAAGCTTTTTTGATGCTTTCAATAAATTTAGCTTCAATATCCGCCTCCGTATTTCCATCAAGAGCTACGCAAATGTCATGAGAATAATTGCCGTCAGTAATGATAAGCCCCAAAACATAAGCAAGATTTTCGTCAATAAATGAAGTATCTAATTGACATTCTGGAAAAGTGTAATAGGTTTTAATCGTGTCGCCGATTTGCAGGTCGTTGACGTGAATTCGTCCTCGACTTTCTGTGTAGAGTGGGTGGTCGGCAGTAACAAGAAGACTGCGTCCGTTGTCAAACTTAATGCGAGTCCAATTTCCCATATCAGGATTTTTTACAACCGTTTTAACTTCAACAAAACCGTTTTCACCGTTCCAAACTTCAAGCTCCGAAGCAATTTTGTATTCGCTTAAGCTTTGTTGAAAAGTCTCAGTATCGACACGTTGCCATAGTCGTTTCAAACCCTCGCAATAAATTTGCCCTTTATATCGGTAAATGACAATCTCATCGCCGTCAGCACAACCCATCGTCGCCACGCAACTATTGTAATCGCCGGGCTTGTAATACTGCAGGTTATAGGGTGCGTCAATGTTCACGAAGTTTGGGAAGAGCCGTTTAGCACTGACCTTGCACGCCTTGCGGAATAAATCATAGTTCGGATCGTTGACGTTGTAATTGACACCGCTTTTGAGTTGGAAGACGCTTATTGGGAAGATTGGAGTTTCACCATTGCCAAGCCCCGCGTCGATTGCGTTTAGAACTTCGCGAATCACCAGGCGACCTTCGGGCGAAGTGTCCATACCGTAATTAATTGAGCTGAATGGCACCTGCGCCCCCGCCCGACTGTGCAACGTATTGAAGTTGTGAATCAAAGCCTCCATCGCCTGATGAGTTTCCTCTTCCACGTCCGCGCAGGCAAGCTTATAAATCTTTTCCGCTAGCTTAGCCGAGCCGACGACTTGCGCTAGGTTCTCGATGACGGTAGGATTGTCTCCCTCCGAATAAGTGCAGATGTTAAAATCAATCTCGCCCGCCGCCTGAATGTCGCATAATTCACTGGCGCGTTTAATCTCGTCGTGTATCGCCCTCCTGAAAGATTTTCTTACACCTTCAGCCATCGCATAATCAAAGGCGTTAATCGATTGCCCGCCGAACATATCGTTTTGATTGCTTTGAATGGCAATGCACGCGAGTGACGCATAAGACCGAATTGAGTTAGGCTCACGAAGAAAGCCATGCCCCGTCGAAAACCCGCCGCGGAAGAGTTTCAGCAAATCGATTTGGCAACAGTTGAACGTTATCAAGCTGAAGTCTTTGTCGTGAATGTGAATCCAATTTTCCTTATCCGCCCGCACAAACTCTTCTGGCAAAACGTAGTTGTCGACGAAGTACTTGGAACTTTCCGCGCCGAGCTTTAGCATAATCCCCATTGAAGCATCGGTGTTGATGTTGGCGTTGTCGCGTTTTAGGTCGATGTCCACGGAATCGGCGAAGAAAATATCGCGGTAGGTGTCCATCAACTTTTTCTGAGCAATGCGGCGTTGAGCATGTTTTTGCCGATAAACTATGAACTGCTTCGCCACGTCGTAAAAGCCATGAGCCATAAGCGATTTTTCCACTTGGTCTTGAATCGCCTCCACTCCGATAATCTCGTTCTCGGCAATCGCCTGCTCAACCGAATCAGTCACGCGTTCCACGTCGTGTGCAGAAAGTTTGTCGGAAGGTGTCGAGGCATCCCGGTTCGCGCCGGCTATCGCATTGAAGATTTTCTCGCGGTCGTAGTTCACCCTTTGCCCCGAACGCTTCCAAACTTTTGCCAGCCTCATGCAAATCCCTCCTTTCAAGATAAGTGCCGCGATTATACCACTTGCTACCGACGTTGTGAACAGCTGATAAATGGCGTCGCGGCGCGAAAAATTTTTCAACGCAAGGCAGGACGCGGGAAAAAATTTTTTATTGACTAAGGGCGGCGGTGAATGTCGACTTGCCTTTATCGGCGTGAACGGAATAAGTCACCCGTCCGCGAGTCGTCGTCCAATCGTAGGTTCCTTCGGTTGAGACCTCTTTTAGCATACGCAAATCGCGCATAACTTCGCCTCTGTCCTCTGTGTCAAGTTCGGGATTGAGCGTGGCGATTAGAAGTCCCAAAACGTTTATCACTTGGAAGGACTCATCTTGATTCTTAGGTTCGGCGAAAAGTTTCAGGGCGGTAATCTGTTCGCCCGTGACCGTGCCTTCAAGAGTAAGCGTTGGGGAGAATTCGTAGCGGAAAGTTTTATCCGTCCCCGTCAACGGCTCGTCAATCGTCAAGTTCAAGTTCGGGGCGAGCCTTCGGGCGGAGGCGTTGAACTTCTCTTGGAACTCTTTGGGCGTCAAACTCTGTTCAAAGCCTTTGCTACTGCCGAAGATGTTTTCTAGGTTGCCGGCGGAGATATTCGCGTAGATAAAGAACACCATACACACGGCGGCAAGCGCAAGGTTGGTTTTCTTGTCGAAGGTCGAGTACTTGTACATGAACAGCCAGCCGAGCGGTGGAAGGAAAATCAGAAGCGTAATCATCGCCGCAGTCTTTATGTAAGTCGTCAAAGCATCTGTCACCTCACAAAAGAAAATAGCCCGCCAACAGTCGACGGGCTTAAGCTATGGAAGGATATGTTCACTCGAATTTCAAACGTTGAATGACTTAGCCGAGAACCTCAAGCAAGTCATCGGTGCCAGCCTTAACGTCGCCAGTCTTGAGCGGACGAACCGTGCCATAAGCGGAAGAGTTGGTGACGATAAGCGGCGTGGTAACAGGATAGCCAGCCTTGTGAATAGCATCAATGTCGAAGGTGACGAGCAAGTCGCCGCGTTTGACTTCTTGACCGTCGGTTACGTGAACTTCAAAGTTCTCGCCGTTAAGCTTGACGGTATCAATGCCAATATGCATGAGAAGTTCTGCGCCTTCGGGGGTGACCATGCCGATAGCGTGTTTGGTCGGGAAGATAAGAGTAATCGTGCCGTCAGCCGGAGCAACGAGCTTGCCTTCAGTCGGCTCAACCGCAACGCCGTCGCCCATAGCACGAGAGGCAAAGCCATCGTCGGGGACTTCGTTCATGAGCATCATACGACCGGTAAGGTGTGCGCCAAAGGTCGCGTCTTGCATCTTGGGCTTTTCTTCCTCAGCCGCCGCAGTGGAACCGCCGCTTGCGCCTTCGAGGATAGAGCGGTCAATCTTGCCTGCGCGAATATCTTCGACGAATTCTTCAAAGTTCGCCTTGACAATCGTGACGCTAGGACCGTAGATAACTTGAATTGCGTTGCCTTTGATGACGACGCCACCCGCGCCCGTGGACTTGAGGATAGCTTCATTGACTTTGGAGCCGTCAACCAACGTCAAGCGCAGACGAGTTGCACAGCAGTCAATTTCCGTGACGTTATCGACGCCGCCGACACCGCTAAGAATAGTCGCGGATTTCTGCTGGTCAGGAGTGAGGCTTGCAAGAGCCGCAGAACCTGCGCCGCCGCCAGCCACACCAACGCCAGTAGCTTTCTGGTAGTCGGCTTTGGACATCATCTTAATTTCTTCATCGTCAGCTTCACGACCAGGAGTCTTCAAATCCCATTTCATAATGAAGAACTTAAACGTGACGAAGTACAACACGGCATAGACTGCGAAGACCGGCAACATCATCATCCAGTTAGTCTTTGCTTGACCGGGCAAGACGCCGTAGAGGATAAAGTCAATTAAACCATCGGAGAACGTTGTACCCATTGCAATGCCTAAGATATGACAGGTTGCAAAGGACAAGCCAGCGTAGAAGACGTGAATTGCGAAAAGTTCTTTAGCAAGGAAGAGGAACGTGAACTCGATAGGCTCAGTGATACCAGTGAGGAAGGACGTTAAGCCAACCGAGAAGAGCAGAGAACCTGCCGCCTTTTTCTTTTCAGGACGTGCGCAAGTGTACATAGCGAACGCCGCCGCCGGAAGACCAGCCATCATGAAGGGGAACTTGCCCATTAAGAAACGAGCCGCGTCAACCGAAAAATGCTCCGTATTCGGGGAAGCGAGTTCAGCGAAGAAAATGTTCTGCGCACCCATAACCGTTTGACCGTCGATAACTGCAGTACCGCCAAGACCTGTCTGCCAGAAGGGCAGGTAGAAGATATGATGCAAACCAAACGGAATCAGAGCACGTTCGCAACAACCGAAGAAGAAAGTACCGAAGTAGCCCGACGCTTGAACGACGCCGCCGAGAGCAAAGATACCAGTCTGGATAAACGGCCAGACGAAATACATAATGACGCCGACGATGATACCGAAAATCATACAAACAATCGGGACAAAGCGAGTGCCGCCGAAGAACGAGAACGCAGGCGGGAGTTGCATTTTATAATAACGATTGCAAAGCTCAGCTGCAACTAAGCCCGTGACGATACCCGCGAAAACACCCATTTGCAAAGTAGTAATACCGAGGACTGTGGTTATCGCGCCTTCTTTAACGCTGGGGTCAATCGAGCCGTCAGCATGAATGGAGTTATCAAGACCCAAGAAGACGTGAATTGTTGTAAGCATAACCAGATAAAAAATTGCTGCGCCAAGGACGGCGATACCTTTTTCCTTCTTCGCCATGCCCAAGGCAACTGCCAGCGCGAATATCAACGGCAAATTTCCGAAGATAGCTCCGCCGACGTTTGAGAGAATCAGCATAAAACTGAATAGCGCACTGCCCGGATGAAGGGCACTTTCCAAGCCGTAAGCCGCGATAGTCGTCGGGTTCGAGAACGAGGCACCGATACCCAACAGGACGCCCGCGAACGGCAATACGGCAATCGGCAGGAACAACGATTTACCGATTTGTTGCGCTACCGCAAATGCCGAACTTCCTCCTTCACTCATGTTATAACCTCCTTAACCTTTAACCAAAATGTCTTCCGAGTCAACTGCCCTATGACTAAAGCCAAGAGCTTGCAGCTGGACTGAAATCCGCCGCGTTCGGCTGGTTGACTACAGCCCTGCAAGTTTCCTTACAGCATTGAAGTCTTACGACTAATCGGGTGCCTTGGTGTTTCAGCACTAACCGTTTGCCCGATACGTTGGTTTTTACGGCAGAACGTTTTTTCTGCCAACCGCCGCTCTTGGTGAAACTTTCTCCTTCCCATTTATTTTTATTTTTGGAGCCAAGATTGAATAGCCCCTTCCTGCAAAAGGAGGATAACCCTTAATCGAGCCTCCTCCTCTTGCAAAAATATTTTTAGAATTATATACGACGCCCGCCCATTTGTCTATCGATTGTTTTAAAATATTTTGCGCTAACGGCAACGATAGTAAAAAGCTCCGCCGTTTCTTTTTACTTCATAAAGTTGCGGGAAGGCTGAAATAAACTTACTCAAAGTGCTGTGTCCCGAACCTTTTATGCTGAGATTTTTTTGGCTGATTGCGTCACCAGCCCAACTCAAATGTACAAGCCCGTTTGTATCGCCGTGAGCCTTTGCCACTTCGCGCAAGACGTCATGAATCGGTTGTAGCTTATCGCCGGAGTTTTTCTGTTCAGCTGTCAAACAACGATAAGAGAACGTCGCGCCCATTCCCTTGCAAGCGTAAAGTTTTGGGAACGCCGAAACAAATTTCTGCAACGAAGTGTAACCGACGTTCTTTATCTCGAAGCCCAACTTCTTTTTGACAAAGGCATCGGTTGCTCGGCTTAGGTAAACAAAACCGTCTGCGCCGCCGTGAGCTTTAGCCGTCTCGCGCAAGATACTATGCAGTTGCTGAAGCCTTTTATTGTGCTCTGCCTTGTCGCGTTGACTTTGAGCTTGCCTTTGTTCTTTTTTGGAAACTTTAGCGGGCGGCGGGGTCAGCGGTTCAACTTTGGGCGTAGGTGGCGGAGCAGGCTTTGGAGGCTCAATAGCTTTATCGAGATGTATAAACTCGTTGCAAGCGTTGAGGAAAGAAATGGACGCATTATCATTGCCCATGCCGATAACGTTCATGCCGCCCTCGCGAAGACGAATAACCAAAGGCGTGAAGTCGCTGTCATTTGAGACGAGCGCGAAAATCTCTGCGTGCCCGCCATAGAGCACGTCCATTGCGTCAATCGTCAAGGACATATCGGTTGCGTTCTTGCCCGCCGCGAAGTCGGGTTGCTGAACCGCTCGCAGAGAAAAGTTTAGAATGCATTCGTTCCAACCGTGCAAAGAAATCTTTTCCCAGTTTCCGTAGATTCGACGGATAAAAATTTCTCCGCGACTTTCTAGCGTGTCGATAATCTGCTTGCCGAATTTAGCTGAGATGTTGTCTGCGTCGATGAAGAGCGCGATTTTTTTTGCCGCCATTAAAGAGCCTCAGTAGCATTCAATCTCACGAATCGCGCCGAACTGGATAAAATTGCTTGCCTCGACGGGGTCGCCCTCGGTTATCGCAAGCTCGACGGTCTTGAGATTTTCCGCCGCAATTTGAATTCGTTCCGCGCCGTATTCCTCTTTAACTTTCTTCCACAGGTTCTTGCGCGAAGTCTTTGTATCCTTGTAAACGGCTCTATTGTAAAAAATATTCATGGACGCTTCGCTTTTGTCGGCGTCGCAGTTGAAGAAGATAAAAACTTTTCCAGGTTTTGCCATAACATAAGAACTCCTTTACAAAATTTTGATGCCACCGCCGATTATACCCAATTTAGCCGTTAAAGGGAAGTAGCTTTGAATTTTTCTTCGCCCGTGCTAGAATGCGGCAAGTTAAGGAGGTGACGCAATGATAATTCTAGCTTCGGGTTCGCCGCGCAGACATGAACTTTTGCGCAAGCTCTGTAAGGATTTCGTCATCGAAGTCAGCGACGCTAAGGAAGTTCAGCAAGCCGACATCCCGAAAAGTTTAGCAGTGAAAAATGCAAAGCTCAAAGCCAGTTCCGTTGCCGCGAACAATCCTAGCGCAATTGTTATCGGCGCGGATACAATCGTTGTACTTGACGGAGAAATCTTCGGTAAACCCGACGGCGTCGAAGGCGCGGAAAAAATGTTGGCTCGTCTTTCGGGCAAGCGACATGAAGTCATCACTGGCTTAGCAATCTGCGCGGACGGAAAGATTTTCACGGCGGCGGAGGTCACTGAAGTTTATTTCGGAGAGATGACGCCCGAAGAAATTCGTGAATACGTTGCCACGGGTGAGCCGCTTGATAAGTCTGGCTCCTATGCTTTGCAGGGCGGCGCAACTAAGTTCATAGAAAAAATTCACGGCGATTGGTCAAACGTCGTAGGGCTTCCAGTCTATCGCTTGAGGAAGTTAGCACAGGCGGCGGGCATCGTCTTATAAAAAATTCCCACACGGCACGCAACCGAGTGGGAAATTTTTTTGTTCTTACTTTACGTTCATCGACAGTTCGATAAATTTATTCGAGAGCCGCGCACGCTGCAGGACTTCTTCCGTAACCTCCGCGCCCATCTCGACGACTAATGTCCCGCTGTCCGTCGTGATCGTCTTCGTGGCGTGCTTGCCGAGCAATACTCTGCGGCGGCGTTCGTCAACGGCTTTTTCAACTTGTCTCCTCTGTGAAAGCCTCGGGGCTTGTTGTTCCGAAGACGCGACTTGCTGACTTGCCCGCGCCTTTTGCAGTGCCGCTTTTAAATCTTCCGCCTGTTGAGTCATCGCCGCGATTTTCTTGTCCTCTTCGGAAGGCTTCTCTTCAACGACAGGTGCAACAGGTTCTGCGACTTCTTCAACGACAGGTTCTGCGACTTCTTCAACGACAGGTTCCGCGACTTCTTCAACGACAGGTTCTGCGACTTCTTCAACGACAGGTTCTGCGACTTCTTCAACGACAGGTTCAGGAGTCATGACTTCTTCTAAAGCTGCTTGTTCCTCCGGCGAAGTGGTATTCACTTCGGGCGGCGGCAACTCGTGTTGAAGTTCTTCAATCGGCGGCTCCTCAACTGCTGGCGTCCACGTTTCTTGCACTGGCTCTTTGAACGTTTCAAAGACTGGTTCAAAGGCTGGCTTCTCTGTTAAACTATTTTTTTTTTCCTCGTCAACGTCTACAACCGTGACTTGCTTGCCGAATATAGAAATTTGTTCGGAGCCAACATCATTGACTGAACCATCAGGCGCGGTGATTTCGCATCTTTCAATCTTGCCGCCGTCGCCGATGAAAACTTCCGTGACCTTGCCTTGAATGCGTCCATTCCTAGTTATCGCCTTGGTGCCTATGACGCGGATATTTTCGTCGAGCAAGCGTTCATAATCGCCCGCCTCGTCCAAAGTCAAAATGTTTTCGCTGTGCGTGATTGTCACGGCGTCTTCACCGATAGCAATAATCGATTCGTAGGGGATGAGCTTCACGCCGCGATACCAATCATCATCCTCTATCGTTATCGCCGCTACTGCACCGTTCTTGGCATCGATTAGCAGTGTCTTGCTGACGCCCAATTCGCGCCCCTCAGTTATGCTGATAATCGGCAAGCCCAGAATCTCAACACTCTTTTTCATTCTGATACCTCCAAAACTTTACCTTTGATTTATTTCGACTGCGCGGAGTTAATTTGCACCTTTTTAAACTCGGTGTCAACCTCCTGCAGAGTCTCCCTTGATAATTTGTCAAACGGCGTCGACAGCATGTGATGCTTTAACAAAACGTCCCGCACGATTCGCAAGTACCCAAGATTGTTGGCGAATTCTTTTTTGGTCGACGCATTGCGCTTGACTGCCGGCAACGTCAACGCTTCCTCATAAATTTTTATCGCCTTAGAGTAAAGAGCTTGCTCCTTGTAAAGATTACCCAAGTCAATCGCCACGAACGGCGCGTACTCATCGCTACGATAACGCTCCAGAGCCTTCTTATAAAGGTCAATCGCCTGCCAGACGTGCCCTTTGTCGCGCTCGTTATACGCCTTATCTAGGATGTCGTCAAGCGTATCATTGTCAATGGACTTCGGCTCGTCTTCGAGTTTTTCTTCTTTAGAAGATTCTTCGAGCTTGTCTAAATTTAATGTCGAGAGCGGTTTGAAGACTTCTTGTAACGGGAAAAACTCTGTGCGCTTGACTTCTTTTGTTTTGGCTGGTGGTTTCTTGCGCCTCTTGACTTCTTCAGATTTTACAGTCGATAATGGCTTGAAAACTTCTTGTAGTGGGAACTCCTCGTCGGGTTCCTTATTCTCTTCGAGCTTGATTGGCTTGTCGGCGTTCTCCGATTTTATTTCGGGCAACGGTTCAAAGACCCTTTCGAGCGGGAAATTTTCTACTGGCTCCAAGTCTGTATCAGCAGTCGTTGCAGGTTCCTTAGCGTCAAGTGATTCTTCAGACGTCGCAGGTTCTTTAACGTCTAGGGATTCTTCAGCAGTCGCAGGTTCTTTAACGTCAAGTGATTCTTCAGCAGTCGCAGGTTCCTTAACGTCAAGTGATTCTTCAGCAGTCGCAGGTTCCTTAACGTCAAGTGATTCTTCAGCAGTCGCAGGTTCCTTAACGTCAAGTGATTCGTCAAGTGTTGAAGGTTCCTTAGCGTCAAGTGATTCTTC
>JACXWG010000123.1 GCA_014764605.1 Quinella sp. 1Q5
AATACGTGCGGTTTTACCCAATAAATCAATTCCGAATAGGGAATAACCGAAAAGACAGACTTCTGCACAGTATAGATATTTCTTCCCTCGAGAAAAGCATTCTGTTTTTCAGCCTGTGTTCCGAAATGGACGAGACGCAAATAACGCGCATAGTAATGTAAAATATTGCTTCTGCGTAAAACAAAAGCGACTGTTTGCACTACTTCACCACTAATTTCCTCAAATGCCCTTGCACCCTGATGAGCCATATTCACTATATCATTGTGGAAAATGTGTTGACGCATTTTCTCAAAACTGGTCAAGAACATCCAAGAATGTTGCGTAATCATAGCGACATAGCCGCGTTCCGTTGCGAATTGCAGACAGCGTTCGATGAAACACGCGAACAAATCCGCTTTCCCGTCCGGATAGCGCTTCTTTACAAACGCCGACAACTTTCCGCTCATGAATGACCCCGAAAAGTTTTTGGAGGCTCACTACTCGCCCGACCTGGAGGAATTCCCCGAAGACGATTTCAGCCGCCAACTTAAAGGGTTCAAGACGATTTATCAATTTATCCCCGACTTCCAAGCAACTCAGCCGCTGTGGTCTAAGGTCGTCAAAGACTTCACGCAAGCAAAGTTGGACGCCGTGCTTGTCATTTGGCTCGGCAAGAATACGACCGACGAGGACGCCAAAGCTTTAACGGCGGCTATCGGCTCCAACAAGAATATCCTGACATTCAAGCACGAGAAAAATTTTTCACCGACGGCACTTAGGCTCGGCACACACTTTATCACGACCCGCGAGATTGAAACGCTTGAGGCTCTGGATTATCTTTGGAATACGGACGTTAAGATTATCTCCGCACTCGACGACGGGATTTTCCTTCCGCCCAAACCCAAAGAAAATTCTTCAGCTGTGAAACCTCAAGGCACGCAACCTATCACGGCGGACGACATGATTAACTTTGGAACGCTTGATTATCTTTGGAACGATTAAAAAACTTTTGGGAGGTTGAGACTTTGAGATTTGCAAGGCGCATGGAAAATTTTGGCGAGGGAGTCTTCGCGAGGCTAGCCGCCCTTAAACAACAAAAAATTTCAGCGGGCGAGGAAGTCATAGATTTATCAATCGGCGCACCAAACATACCGCCGCCCGCGCACGTCATGAAAGTTTTATCGGAGGAGGCACTCAAGCCGGAGAATTACGTTTACGCGGTGACCGACACCCGCGAGCTTTTGAACGAGGCGGCTGATTGGTATCGTCGCCGCTACGGCGTGGAGCTTGACCCTGCGTCGGAAGTTTGTTCGCTGTATGGTTCGCAAGAGGGCTTGTCGCACATTGCCTTGACTTTGATTGATGACGGCGATTTAACTTTGGTTCCTGACCCATGCTACCCCATCTTCGCTGATGGTCCGAGGATTGCTGGCTCAAAGATTTTTTTTATGCCGCAACTCCGTGAGCACGATTACATTATCCAGCTTGATAAGATTCCCGCAGACGTCGCCGCCCGCGCAAAGTTTATGGTTGTCTCCTACCCGAACAACCCGACGACAGCCACTGCGCCCGCCGACTTCTACGAACGGCTGATTCACTTCGCCAAACGCAATGATATTGTTGTCCTGCACGATAACGCATACAGCGAATTGATTTTCGACGGGACACGCGGCTTGAGTTTCCTGAGCTTTGACGGGGCTAAAGATGTCGGCGTTGAGTTTAATTCGCTGTCGAAGACTTACGGCATTGCGGGTGCGCGTGTCGGCTTTTGTTTGGGCAATCGTGAAGTCGTCAAGCGCGTCAAACTCCTAAAGAGCAACATGGATTATGGATTGTTCTTGCCGATTCAAAGAGCGGCGATTGCGGCGTTGAGGAGTCCGCAAGAAGTCATAGACAAAACACGCGAGGCTTACATTTTGCGGCGTGATACTCTGGTCGACGGCTTGAACTCAGCGAGCTGGCATATCGATAAACCTAAGGCGACGATGTTCGTCTGGGCACCCGTCCCAAAAGGTTTCAGCACGTCGGAAGAGTTCGTTAAAACTTTGCTTGATAAATCCAATGTGCTCATGACGCCTGGCAGTGCTTTTGGTCCAAGCGGCGAAGGCTTTGTAAGAATGGCATTAGTACAGACCGCCGACACGATGAAAAAGGTTGCCGAACAAGTTAAACGGACAATTCAGCTCGGATAATGGCAACGAAAAAGCCCGCCTCCATGAGACGGGCTTAAATTTCTTTGTGGCAGGGGCAGAAGGACTTGAACCCTCAGCCTACGGTTTTGGAGACCGTTGCTCTACCAATTGAGCTATACCCCTATGGGGCGACTCGTGGGAATCGAACCCACGCATATCGGAGCCACAATCCGACGTGTTAACCACTTCACCAGAGCCGCCATTTTCAAATTAAGCCTTGAATCTTTTCAGACCCAAGGCTGATGGTTTTTAGCGGCAAATACCTAATCTCCCGGGGCGTCGCCACCCAAGTACAATCGGCGTATGAGTGCTTAACTGCCGTGTTCGGAATGGGAACGGGTGGAACCACTCAGCTAACTTCACCGCTTAGGGAAAAGTTCCCTGAAAATCGCACAGGATCAACACACTAGGTTGTGTAAAGAAAAGCAAACGACATATTAGTATCGGTCAGCTGAACGCGTTGCCGCGCTTACACTCCCGACCTATCAACCTTGTAATATGCAAGGTGTCTTAAAAGATATCTCATCTTGAGGCAGGTTTCACGCTTAGATGCTTTCAGCGTTTATCCTTTCCGAACGCAGCTACTCTGCAATGCCGCTGGCGCGACAACAGATACACCGTAGGTTCGTCCACTCCGGTCCTCTCGTACTAAGAGCAACTCCTCTCAAATATCTGACGCCCGCGATGGATATGGACCGAACTGTCTCACGACGTTCTGAACCCAGCTCACGTACCACTTTAATCGGCGAACAGCCGAACCCTTGGGACCTGCTCCAGCCCCGGGATGTGATGAGCCGACATCGAGGTGCCAAACCTCCCCGTCGATATGGACTCTTGGGAGAGATAAGCCTGTTATCCCCAGGGTAGCTTTTATCCGTTGAGCGATGGCAATTCCACTTTCAACCACCGGATCACTAAGCCCTGCTTTCGCACCTGCTCGACGTGTTTGTCTCGCAG
>JACXWG010000067.1 GCA_014764605.1 Quinella sp. 1Q5
TGCCTGACGCATCGTAATAGGGCGCAGAGCAACCGATAAGCTGATACTTGCTAATGTTGACATGGGCATAAAGGTCAGAAAAGACAGGAGCATTAGTCGCAATCGCCGCCTTGTACCAAGGACGCTCGCGAGGATCGTAATCGAAAAACTCGCTCTCCTCGAATGGCAACGGACCATTATTGTCAGGAAAGACGCTACTGCATATGAACCAGCCGTCTTTGGAGCCGACATAGCATGAGGATTTATAATCAATAAAAGTCCCTGCAAGCGGAGTGAGTGAGGTACGAATGTTGCTAGCGATACCAATCTCATATTCCAGTTCGGGTGTTAAACCGTCGCGCTTTACGTCCGGACCGTAAGTCAGATAAGTTTGCGTGTTATAAACTGGTTCAAACTGCGGGTTAATGAGTTTGACGGGTTTATAATCTTCGGGATGGGAGGCGATTTGCGTCATTGTCCTTGACAAGATTTTCACGTCGGAACGAATTGTTTCTGTTTCGCGGTCAATGAACTCTGCACGAGCCTTAGCTAAATCTTCAAGCGTTTTCTTAAGTTGATACGTCACTAAACTTTCCGTGAAGTTCGCGCCCGCCTTACTCAGGTCGTCGCCCATTTCTTCCATTTCGTTGCGCACGGTCAATAAGCCGTAAAAAGAAAGACCGCTCAAAGTCAGGAATGACAATATCCCCGCAGCCAAGACGAGGACGAGCAGCCTTTTTTGTATGTTCCATTTCATCGAAACAACCTCAGAAGAATTTTTTCATGCGCAAAATATTTTTCCCATCTGTGTATTCGTAAGCAAGCTCATCGACATTTTTTTTGACAAGGAAGATTCCTAAGCCGCCAACGCCGCGTTCGTCAACGCTAAGAGTCGTATCGGGTGCTTCTTGTTCGAGCGGGTTGTAAGGTTTGCCGCCGTCAATGAAAGTCATCAACATGGCGTTTGGATTTTCTTCAAACTCCATGCAAAAAGTCGCCGGTCCCGTTTCAGGGTGATAGGCGTAGCTGGCAATGTTGACGAAGATTTCTTCAATGACAAGCTCGGTCTGCATTATGGTTTTCATTGAGCAATCGCGAGCCTCAAGCTTTTCCGTCGCGAAGTCAACGACCGTTTGCAGATTGTCGAGTGCCGCCTCAACTGTAATCTTTTCCATGAGAAGTCACCATTAAACGATCGTCATAAGGCTCGCAAAGCCCGTCATGTCCAAGACTTCCATAACCGCTTCACTGACGTTGATGAGTTTCATTGAGCCTTGCTTGTTCATGCGTTTTTGGGCAACGAGCAAAACCCTGAGCCCCGCCGAGGCAATGTACTTAAGCTCGGCAAAGTCAAAGGTTAAATCCGTCACGTCGTTAAGTGCGGTCGTCAGTTCCTTGGACAGCTCAGGCGCGGAACCTGCGTCCAGTCGTCCGATAACTTTGATTGTCAATGCATTGCCGTTTTGTTCCTTCTTAATTTCCATTTTACAATCTCCTTCTTATAGAGCTTCAGATATATGAATTTTTATAATGATATCACAGACTGTCAATTTTGTACAAAAAATTTTTTGGAGAATATGTCTGCTCAAAAATTTTCATAGAAAAGCTTGACAAACGATATGAGGGGGGACATACTAAGTAGAAATTTTTTCGTCTATGGGCGCGTCTACATTCCGCGCAGTCAGGGCGAGCAGTTACTAAACTAATTTAGGAGGTAAAAGAATGTCAAATAAGACGATAAAACATTTTGTCATCACTCGTTTTTTTGAACGTAAAGTTGAGGGATACATACATGACATTTTTGATGTAAACTTCGTGTCCGAACAGGTTCTTTTAGCGAAAAATAATGTTTTGAAATCTCTTGAAAACCAAACGAACAAAAACTTTGAGATTATTTTTCTTGTAAAT
This sequence comes from Quinella sp. 1Q5, assembly GCA_014764605.1. Classification (GTDB taxonomy): domain Bacteria; phylum Bacillota; class Negativicutes; order Selenomonadales; family Selenomonadaceae; genus Quinella. Next base: position 1,888 of record JACXWG010000067.1, read on the forward strand.
GACAAGTATCTATCTGAAGAGAAGTATGGATTTATTTTCACAGAATTGAAGAGCGGAATTACCCTACCGATTAGATTCATGAGAAGTAACACCTTGCGCGAATTAATTCAAGGCGCGTACAATAGTTATGATTTCGTCATTTCGACAAAAATAGATTATGATGATTTCGCCTATAAAAATGCTGTCGCAGACACGCAGAACAAAGTCGAAGAGTGCGATCGCATATTGTCATATGGATATAACAAAGGATATGTGTATTTCGACAAGGAATTATATCCTTTTTATGATTTATATGAAAAAAACGGTATGGCGCACGCTTCAATTTTTCAGTCTCTTATATTAGAATCTTCCTTTGCAAAAAATTTGCCTTATGTGAATGCGTACAGTTTCGGTCACGCAAAAGTCAAATCCCTTTTAAAAGCTTTCCTTGAAAAAAATGGTGTTGAATTCTCCGAAAAAATGTTTCAGTACAATGACTCCGATAATGCTTTTATTTTCTTCCGTCATGATGCCACTAGTTCCAATAAAGGAATAGCATATACCAAAACTAACTTACCGCCTAGAGTAAGAGGGAAAAAGAAGCTTACCGTTAAAGACATCACGAAAAAGCAGTTGGAAGAAGAGTTCAACTTTCATTATGACTTGAAATCTATACCGGAAGAAGAATCTAACTTTTACTATGACTTGAAGTCTATGCAACTAGAAGAATTTGGTTTAAATTTTGACTTAATGTCTATAACGTGGGTTGAATGACGAGGTAAAAATAAAAAGTGGCCCCGGCATTTAGTCGGGACTACTTTTTTTATGTTTATAACTCTTTTCTTGCGGCAATGTACTTATTGACAGAAGCGATAAGTTGCGCCACGTCAAAGGGTTTAGCAATGTGATAGTTCATGCCGCTTTCCATGCTCATGCGTTTATCCTCATCGCGTGAATTTGCGCTCAAAGCGATTATCGGCAAAACTTTTGCGTCGGGGCGGTCGAGCGCACGAATTGCCCGCGTCGCCTCGTAGCCGTTCATTATCGGCATCTGTATATCCATTAACACTAAGTCATAATAACCGGGTGGGTGCTTAGTAAAAACTTCCACAGCCTCCACACCGTCAGCGACGGTTTCAACCGAAAAACCCGACTCCTCCAAAATCGTCTCGGCGAGCATTCGATTAAGTTCAATGTCGTCGACCAAAAGGATTCGATGATTGTAGTTGTCGTCGACGACTATAGACTTAACCTCATCAATAAAAGTCTTCTCGTCCTTCTCGCGATAAATCTTGAACGGCAAGCCAACAGTAAAGGTCGTGCCCTCGCCCTTCTTGCTTACTGCCTCGATTGAACCGCCCATTGCGTCCACGAGCTTTTTAGTTATCGAAAGCCCCAGCCCCGCGCTGATATGCCCCGTCTTAGTCGAAGTCTCTTCGCGTTCAAAAGTCTCGTACATGCGCTTCATAAAGTCTTCTCTCATGCCGACGCCGTCATCAGTAATCGCGAACTCGCAACGAATATAATTTGAGTCCTCGGAAGTCTTCTTCTTCCTAGCAGAAAGTTTGACGTGCCCGCCCGGTTGCGTGAACTTAATAGCATTGTCAAGCAGAGCGGATAGTATCTTCCTGAAGTTCACGTCGTCGGTATAAACCATTTCACGCGGCAAGTTAATGACACTTTCCAACGAAATGTTTTTAACTTCCGCCCGACTCTTGAAGGCGTGCACCACGACCATAACTTGTTCTTCCAAGTCGCAAATCTCGGAGCGCAGCTGCGTCTTGCCGTAGGTTATTTTGCTCATGTCTAAGAGGTCATTGACGAGGTTAAGCATTTGCATACTACTTTCGTCGACCTTCTCCAGATAATTCTTCAAGAGGTCAGGTTCGTTGATATGCCGCCGCGCCAATTCTGTGAAGCCTCTGATTGAATTTAACGGCGTCAAGATGTCGTGCGAAATGCTGAAAAGAAACGCCGCTTTGATTTCGTTAGCTTGCTTTTCTTTGTCCAATTCCATTTCCATGCGTAGTTTCTCCTCCTGAATAAGCCGTCGTTCCGTAATGTCACTGATAAAAACATAAAAGGCGTCGCCGTGTTCAGGAAACGTCGCGAAGTGCCCGTAGTCATCAATCCAACGAATTTGACCATCCTTGCGCGTGATTCGATATTCCACGTGGTCTAGTCGGTCGTTGTCGGGGTCGGCGATTTGTTCTTCGATTGACTCCTGAATCTCGGCGAAGTCATCAGGATAAACCATTCCGCGGAAAGTGTAACCTGTCAGCTCCTTGAACTCGTCGAGATTCTTGCACCCGTAAATATCCAAGACTTCGTTGTTGGCGTAGAAAAGTTCGTAAGGCTCTTTGGCAGAGTAGACGAAGAAGCCGCCTGGAACTTGCTCGGCAACCCATTTTAACATCGGCAAGACCTCGTACAGATGCTTCTTGCCTAAAAAACTCGTTCTTCCCATATCGTCTCCCCTGCACTGAAAATTTTTTTGCCATAATAACACAGCTTGTCAATTTTGTACAAAGAAATTTTTAAATTGGTAGTTCGGTATTTTAATAACTAACCTTGACAAAGCGATAGAGACGATTAAAATAAAAAAAGTTTTCGTCTGTGTGTGTCTACATTCCACACAATCAAGGCGAACAATTTACAAATCTTTAGGAGGGAAGATAATGGCGAACGATACAATTAAGCATTTCATTTTTGTACGCTTCTTTTCATTTCATGATGCTAAATATCCACATGACATTTTCGACGTAGATTTTTTATTGAAGCAGTTACCTTTAGCTAGAAATGTTTTAAACTCACTAGAGAATCAAACGAATAAAAATTTTGAGCTGATTTTTGTTTTACATCCCAGATTCTTTGATGATTTGGAATACAGTTTCATTTTCTCTACTTTGGAAGAATACACCACGTTGCCGATTAAATTTATGAGAAACGATGGTGGTTCTTATTTATTCAGTCCAAATTCAAACCCTGAAGTAGCCAAGTTTCTTGAAGATGCAACAAAGAATTATGATTACGTTATAACGACAAGAATAGATTATGATGATTTTATATACAAAGATGCTGTTGCAGACACGCAAAGCAAGATTAAAGAATGTGACAGTGTATTAGGATACGGATATTGTCTTGGCTATGAATATAGCCTCGGTGATTTGTATTATCGTCAAAGTCTATGGGTAGGAAATGGACATCTTGGTATTGCACAATCTCTTATCTTGAAATCCTCTTTTGCTAAACAAAATCCCGTTTTTAGGTTGAGCGTGGAGAACTTCGATCATCATATATTAAAAACAGAGCTTAAAAGATTTCTTGAACATAATGGCGTTGAATTCTCTGAGAATATGTTCCAACAAAATACGACCACACTTGCTTATATATATTTTAGGCACGAAAACGCACATGCCATTCGGACTAACAATAGAGATATTACACAAATGTATCAGGATCGAAAGAAGCTTACCGTTAAAGACATCACGAAAAAACAGCTGGCAGAGGAATTTGGCTTCCATCTCCCGCTGAAGTCGATAAAGGACAAGGAATTCGTCTTTGACTATGACTTTACATCGATACAGGCAGAAGAATTCGGTTCTCGGCAGGACTTGACCGCTATAAAGTGGGTTGAATGACTTAGCAGAAATAAAAACAGCCTCGGCATACGGTCGGGGCTATTCTGTTTATAAGTGCTCTTCAAGTTTTAAGATTATGTCGCGAAGCTCGGCGGCTCGTTCAAATTCCAAAGCCCGCGACGCCTCCCGCATTTGAGCCGTTAAACTCTTTACTAAGTTCCGTTTCTGGACGGGGCTTAATTTTTTTATCAGCTCGCTCGGTGACTTCGGTTTCTTAGTAGACTTCTTAAGCGGCAGTTCAATCAGCGGGGTTATCGGCTTTTGAATCGTCTTGGGGGTCACGTGAAATTTTGTGTTATAAGCCTCCTGAATCGTCCGCCGCCGTGAGGTTTCGTCTATTGCCCGCCGCATTGAGTCCGTTACCTTGTCCGCGTAAAGGATTACTTTGCCATGAACATTTCTAGCCGCCCGCCCGATTGTCTGAATTAGCGATGTGTCCGAACGCAAGAAACCTTCCTTATCCGCGTCTAGGATTGCAATCAACGAGACCTCCGGCATGTCCAAACCTTCGCGCAGTAGGTTTATCCCGACGAGCACATCAAACACGCCCGCCCTAAGGTCGTGGATTATCTCCGCCCGCTCCAAAGTCACGACGTCCGAATGAAGATACTTCACGCGGATTTTTACGCCGCTTAGGTAATCGGTCAGCTCCTCGGCGAATTTCTTTGTTAGCGTCGTGATTAGTACTCGTTCGTTCATTTGGACGCGTTGATTGATTTCGGCAATGAGGTCGTCAATTTGGTTTTCAATCGGGCGCACCTCTACAATAGGGTCAAGAAGTCCCGTTGGGCGTATGATTTGTTCGACGGTGTTTTGCGATTCGGCAAGCTCATAATCGGCGGGCGTAGCTGAGACGTAGATTATCTGATTAATCTTGTCGTTGAACTCGTCGAAGGTCAGCGGGCGATTATCCAATGCGCTAGGAAGTCTGAAGCCGTTTTCTATCAGAGAAGACTTTCTAGACCTGTCGCCCGCATACATCGCCCTAAGTTGTGGTAGGGTCACATGGGATTCATCGACGACCGTTAAGAAATTCTTTGAGAAGTAATCAATCAGCGTGAACGGTGGCTCGCCTACGTTGCGTCCAGTCAAATGCCGCGAATAATTTTCTATGCCGGAGCAAAAGCCCATTTCGTGAATCATTTCCAAATCAAAGCGCGTGCGTTGCTCAATGCGTTGCGCCTCGATTAGCTTGCCCGCCGCCGTGAACATCTCGACTTGTACGGATAACTCGTCACGAATATTTTTCTCCGCCCGCTCCAAGTCTTCAACATCCGTAACGTAATGCGACGCAGGGAAAATAAAGACTTCATCACGACGCCCGATAACCTTGCCCGTCAAAATCTCGAACTCGCTAATCTTATCGACCTCGTCGCCGAAAAGTTCAATGCGCAGTGCCCGACCATTGTAACCAGCCGGCGTGACTTCGATTGTGTCGCCACGAACTCGAAAGTTGCCACGCTCAATAATCATGTCATTGCGGTTGTAGCGAATCTCAATCAGCCGACGCAGAATTTTATCACGCGGAATCACTTGCCCAACTTTAACATGCAAAAGCATTTTGGAATAATTCTCTGGGGAGCCTAAGCCATAAATACAACTCACGCTAGCCACAATGATAACGTCGCGTCGCTCGAAGAGACTACACGTAGCAGAGTGGCGCATTTGATCAATCTCGTCATTAATGGAGGCGTCCTTCTCAATGTAAGTATCAGTGGCGGCAATGTAGGCTTCGGGTTGATAGTAATCGTAGTAGCTGACGAAGTAGCCAACGTGGTTATCTGGGAAAAAAGCTTTAAACTCGGCAGCGAGTTGTGCGGCAAGGGTCTTGTTGTGCGCGATAACGAGCGTTGGCAACTGAACCTGTTCAATAACTTTGGCAATCGTAAATGTTTTGCCCGTGCCCGTCGCCCCTAAAAGGACTTGAGCCTTTAAACCGCCGTCAATGCCCTCCGTCAGTGATTCAATCGCTTGAGGTTGGTCGCCAGTCGGCTGAAAGTTTGAAACAACCTTGAACTTTTTATTAAGCAAAAGATTCACTCCTAACTAAATCGAAGGAACTGAGCCGCCAAGGACGGCGGCTCAGCCGCGTTTGAATCATGGATGATTCATAGCGGCACGCCCCCGCGAGGTGTCTTTTTCTTTTGTAACTTTTCTTTTGGACAAGCAAAAGAAAAGTTTTCAAGTAGCTTCTTGAGCAGTAAGCAGGGCGGCAACCTTCAAATCCGAACGGCGATTTAAATCAATGAACTCACCCTTAGTCGTCTGCACGACGGGAAGAGACGTAATCCGCGAATCGTCGAGGTAAACAATCTTAGCGCGTTGCCCGTCACTCAAGCCGACCCAAGAGCCGTTAATCGCCTGCAAAAGCTTCTTCATGAAGACAACGACAAAATGCGTATCGAGTTTGCCCGCCAAAGCGTCGCCATACAAAACTTTGATGATGTCGAAGGGCGAATTCCTCTTTGCGTAGGAACGATGAGTCGCCATAGCGTCATATATGTCGAGTATCGCGATAATTTTGCCAAAGTCGCTAATCTTGTTGCCCTTGAGCTTGCTAGGGTAGCCTGACCCGTCGCAACGTTCGTGATGATGCAAGACGCCGAGCAAAACATTTTTTAAGCTCCTAATCGGCGACTCCATTAGCAACGCATAACCGAAGACGACATGTTTGCGAACCTCGGCAAGTTCCTCGTCGTCAAGCTTGTCCGTCTTGTTGAGAATGCCCTTTGAAATCTTCATCTTGCCAATTTCGCTTAGAAGACCTGCAATAACCAGTTCGCCGACCTGCATCGCCCGATAGTCGAGCCAATGAGCCATAATCCCCGCCAAAATTCCGACGTTCAGCGCGTGGTGGATTATATAATCGCCGTCGCGTTTCATGTTGTGGATTTGAGTTATCGCCTTAATGCCGTCGTCGCAAAGCTCGGAAATATTATCCGCACGAACGATTTCCACCAGTTCCGCCCGGTCAAGCTTGCCAGTGTTGGCGAAGCCGTAATAAAGATTTTGCGTAAGGGCAAAACATTTCTTATAGCAGGTAATATAATCATCGTCGAGCAAGTGTTCTAAGCTTGCCCCCGTGGGTTTGTAGTCTTCGGGCGTCACGTCGATATAGACGGAGAAAATATTTTTGCCGCGTAGGCTATCTAGCATCTCTGACGTAAGCTTGACGCCCGCTTTTATAAGCGTCTTGCCGTCGAAGTCTTTCACGGCGCGTCCGACTGTCATGCCCACTCGCAGTTCTGTCACGTCGTAGGATCTGAGCATTCCATCTCCCCCTTGATTGAATTCAAGGTTGCTATTTGCCGCGTCGAAGAAAATTCCTGCGTTGTTTACAAATTTCGCTGATAGTTTATAATCGTGGCGAGGTGATTTCATTGACTGATAAAAAAATTCCAAGGAGCAACGTTTCGGCTTACGTGAAGAAGTATCTCCAGCTTTGTATCGGTGCAGTGATTGCGGCACTAGGTCTCGAACTCTTCCTGATTCCAAACGAGGTCATTGACGGCGGCGTTGTCGGTTTGTCGATTATGGCGCAGTATCTATCGGGCTTGCCGCTAGGAACATTCCTTATCTTGTTCAATATCCCGTTCCTGTGGCTGGCATATAAGCAGATTGGCAAAGATTTCGTCATCGCGACGATTGTAGCGATAATTTTCCTTAGTATATGGTCTGAGGTCGTCGGCGAATATCCCAAGGTGACGAATGACCCGTTCTTAGCGGCGATATTCGGCGGAATAATTGATGGCTTAGGCGTCGGCTTGATTATGCGGGCAGGCGGTTCCCTCGACGGCACGGAAATTGTCGCCATAATCGTAGACAAGAAAACAATCTGGTCGGTCGGCGAAGTTGTCATGTTTATTAACCTGTTTATCTTGAGCGGCGCGGGCTTGCTCTTCGGTTGGGATAAGGCAATGTATTCGCTGTTTGCTTACTTCGTTATCTCCAAGATGATTGACGTTGTGATTAAGGGGCTTGACGAGATGTACGCGGTGATGATTGTCTCGAATATGCCCTATGAATTGACTGACGAGCTTAACGCCAAACTCGGACGCGGCGTCACGCTCCTGCACGGCGAAGGCGGCTACACCCACCAGAGCAAAGAAATTCTCTACTGCGTCGTCACGCGCCTTGAGGTCGACAAGCTAAAGAAGATTGTTCTTGAGAAGGACGAGCACGCCTTTGTTACGATTTATCCCGTCAATGATATTGTCGGCGGTCGCTTCAAGAAGTCTGGACACTAAATTAAAATCCCCCGTCAAACTTTCGACGAGGGATTTTTTTATGCCGTTAAGTTAAGCCGCTTTGATGATGTCGAGAACTTGCCCATGAGTTAAGCTCTTGCCGCCTTTGCTGTAGTAGTTGTCGCTCTCGCGGAAGCCCGTTCCACCCCAACCAATGCTTATGTTCGCTTTGATTCCGAAGCTGTCCTTTAGAATCCGTTCGGCGATCCGAGACCCTGCATTGTTCCAGGCCGCGGTTCCGATTTGACCGGCTACGGGGATTGCGCCGCCGATTTTGCGGATTCCGTTTGAAATGTCTCCAACAACGCCCATCTTCTTTTCCATCGCGCTGTAGATTTCGTTGAATTCGTCCACCGTGCCGCCGCTGATGTTGTCGAGTTGCTCCATGTTGAGGATTTCCTCGTTGATGATGTTGATGTTTTTCATTTTTATCAATCTCCTTTTTGTTTTTGTTTGGGATTTTGTTTTCTGTCCCTTATACGCAAGCCGAGCTGATTTGTTACAAAAAAAATCCCCGACTTTTTCATCGGGGATAAAACGTTGTTTATTTATCGAGTTTAACGGCTGGCGTCTCCTTAACGTTAAAGGTAAAGTCGCCGTCAAAGTCAATCTCGACCGTGTCGCCGTCCTTGACTTCGCCCGCGATAATTTTCTTGCTTAGCTCCGTCTCGACCGTGTGTGTCAAAAGCCGTTTAAGCGGTCGTGCGCCGTAGTTAGCGTCAAAGCCTTTATCAGCCAGCGTATCAACTGCGCCTTGCGTCCACGTGAGATTGATATTTGCCTGCTTAGCGAGCCGTTCGCCCAAAGTCTTAAGCAGAATCTCCGCGATAGCTTTGACTTGCTCCTTAGCCAACGACTTGAAGACGATAATATCATCAATGCGGTTGAGGAATTCGGGACGGAAGTAATCCTTAAGCAAATTCTTGATAATGCTTTCAGCCTCCGCGAACGCCTTGTTCGTGATGAATCCAATTTTCGCCCGCTGAAGAATTTCCTGCGAACCAAGATTGCTCGTCATGATGATAACGGTGTTCTTGAAGTTCACGACGCGCCCTTTGCCGTCAGTCAATCTGCCGTCGTCTAGGATTTGCAGTAAGACGTTGAATACGTCGCGATGAGCCTTCTCAATCTCGTCAAGCAGAATCACGCTGTAGGGTTTGCGGCGAATCTGTTCTGTTAATTGCCCGCCCTCGTCGTAGCCGACGTAACCAGGAGGAGCACCGATTAACCTAGCGACCGTGTGCTTTTCCATGTATTCGGACATGTCGACGCGGACAATACTGCGCTCGTCGTCGAAGAGTGCTTCCGCCAATGCCTTAGCCAGCTCCGTTTTGCCGACGCCTGTCGGACCCAAGAAGATGAACGAACCGATTGGGCGATTAGGGTCTTTGATGCCTGCACGGGCGCGGAGGATAGCCTCGCTTACGGCTTTAACGGCTTCATCTTGCCCGACAACGCGTTCATGCAAAGTATCTTCCAAGTGCAAGAGCTTTTCGCGTTCGCCCGTCAACATTTTGGCAAGGGGGATACCCGTCCACCGGCTGACGACGCGGGCAATATCTTCCTCGCCGACTTCCTCCTTTAACATGCGATTATCCTTGTCCTGCGCGGCAATGTCTTCTTCCGCCTGCTTTAGCGTGGTCATTAGTTCGGGCAACTTGCCGTATTTAAGCTCGGACGCCTTCTGCAAGTTGTACGCCCGTTGAGCTTCCTCAATCTCGCCGTTCACGCTATCGATTTCCTTTTTAATAGCACGAACGCGCAAGATAGCTTCCTTTTCCGCCTCCCACTTGTCGCGAAGAACTTTTTCTTTGTCCTTGAGCTGGGTTATCTCTTCCGCAATCGCTTTAAGCTTTTCTTGGGACGCCGCGTCCGATTCTTTGTTAAGGGCTTGTTCCTCAATCTCCAGTTGCATAATCTTGCGGCGAGTCTCGTCGATTGGCGCGGGCAGTGATTCAATTTCCGTGCGAAGTTTAGCCGCCGCCTCGTCGACTAAGTCAATCGCCTTATCGGGCAAGAATCGGTCGCTGATATAACGGTCGGAAAGCGTCGCCGCACTGACTAAAGCTGCGTCACGAATCCTAACGCCGTGATGAACTTCGTAACGTTCCTTTATGCCGCGCAGGATTG
>JACXWG010000014.1 GCA_014764605.1 Quinella sp. 1Q5
ACGAGCAAAGCGTTCGCGGAGGCAGAAAGCATTATCAAGAACCTGCTTAAGGATTACTTCCGTCCGGAGTTCCTCAACCGCATTGATGATATTATCGTCTTTAAGTCGTTGGCTAAGGAGCAAGTCATCGCAGGAGTTTTAGCCGCACCAAGACCGCCACGCACCGCACGAACGTATTTATCCTCAACGAGAATTTTGACGGGTGCAAAGCCATGAGCATAATAAGCGGCAACCGGAGATAAGATTATCATAAACTTATACTTCTTGCTGACGCTCACGCCTAAGACTTCATCAGTCGCGAAGACGAACGGACGAATATAAAGACTCTGCCCCTTCTCCTTAGGTATCCAATCCTTTTCAATGTCGATAAGCTTCAGTAAGCCCGCGTGAATCACGTCGAAGGGCAATTCGGGAATGTCGAGGATTTTAGCCGAGCGGTTAAGGCGGTTAAGATGATCCTTCGCACGGAAGGTGACAGCTTTATTGCCCTGACGATAAGCCTTGAGACCCTCAAAGATTGCTTGCCCATAATGGAGCGTGGCGTTGGCGGGGTCAAGCAAAATTTTTTCGTGCGGAACAATGCGGGCGTCGTGCCAACCCTGCGCGGCGTCGTAGTCCATGACGAACATATAATCGCTAAAGTGCGTGCCGAATCCGATTTTGCTAACGTCAGGTTTAGCCTTGAGCTTTTTGGTTTCGACGAATTTGATTTCCATAGAGAGACCTCCTAAAGTTTATTCGTTGATGATTTTGCATTGACAGTTGCGCATGACGTCGAGGGCTTTTTGATGAGCTTCGGGCGTTGAACCTGCACAACAGGCGGCGTCGACTTGAACGCGCTGTTCGGGATAGAACGCCTTAACCAAAAGCGCGTTCGACACGACGCAAATATCAGTGCACACGCCCGCGAACTCGACGACTTCATAGGGCTTAATAAGTGATGGCAGACGCGTCGACCCAAAAGCTTTCTTCTCGATGACTGCCTTGGCTCGCGCCGTGAACTTTTGCAGTTCGGGGACAATCTGCCAGCCCTCCGTCTTCTTTATGCAGTGCTTAACGGGCAAGTTCCTGCCCTCCTGCGTGTCAAGGTAGTTATCGGCGTGCGTGTCCTGCGTGAAGATTAAATCGACCGCGCCTTCCTCGACTATTGCTTCCAACTTCTTCACGAGCCGCGGGAGCATTGCCCTTGCCTCGTCCGTGCCGAGTTCCCCCGTCACGAAATCGTTTTGCATGTCGATGATTATCAAAGCTTTTGCCATTAATCTAACCTCCTAATTTTAATCCAACGGCACAAGCAATCAAGCCTGTTCCGACGCTGACGATTATATTTGCCGCCGCTGAAAAAATTTGCCCACTCTGAATCAAAGCTAACGTCTCGGCGGAGAAACTAGAAAAGGTCGTGAAACCTCCTAAGAACCCTACCGCGACGAACAAGCGCACGGATTCATAACGCCCCGCCAAAAGTCCGACGACTAATCCCATAAGTAAGCTACCGAAGAAATTAGCCGCGAGCGTTCCTAGTGGGAAGTTGCCGAGCTTACCTGCTAGTGCCGTAGTCACGAGGAACCGCGATATTGCTCCGAATCCGCCGCCGATGAATACGAGTATAAGTTTCGTCATGATTCCTCCTAACCCTGCGCGGGGCTTGTTGTCAGTTCCGTCAAGCGGTATAATGCGGCAGTAAAATTTTTCTGTGAGGTGTTTGATTATGTGTCAGGAATGCGGTTGCGGTTCGGGCGGCGGCAATACCCGTTTGCAGTTTGTTGCTAAAGGTTACACTGCTGAGAGTGCGGCGGCTGTCGAAAAGACTTTGCTTGGCTTGGCGGGCGTGCTTTACGTTCATATTCACGCGCACGACGGCGAAACGACCATTGACTACAATCCGGCTAAAACTAAGCTCCGTGAAATTCTCGGTGTCTTCGATAGTCACGGCGTCGAGGCGGATATTTAGTACAAAGCCTTCTCGGCGGCGACTGTCGTCGGCTCTCCGTGCCCCGTGTATAAAACAGTTTCATCGGGCAGGGCGAATACCACATCCCTAATCGTCGTCATCAAGTCACGATAACTGCCGCCGGGCAAATCCGTCCGTCCATAGCTCCCGCAAAAAATCGTATCGCCGACGAACGCGACGCCCGCCCTTGCGCTGTAGTAAATCGCGCCGTCGAGGGTGTGACCTTTCGCGGGAAGGAGCTTGACGCTAAAGTCTGGGTTGGCAGTCAAAGAAATTTCGCTACCGTCGTCAAGGCAAGTCACATCGTCAAGGACAATCGACTCACCGACGAACGCTGAACAATTTATCGCGGGGTCTTTGGCGTAATAGTCGCCGCCCTTGCTCATGCACACGGGAATTTTCAAAGCGCGTTGAATGTCGTTGACGGCTCCGATATGGTCGAAGTGCCCATGCGTCAGCAAAATCTTTTCTATCGTCCAATCGCGTTCGCTGATGACCTTCAAGAGTTCGTCAGCCTGTGCGCCGGGGTCGATTAGGAATCCGTGCCGCGTCTCGTCGTCGATAAAAAAATGGGCGTTCTCCTCAATGACGCCGAATACTTCCACGGTATGAATCATCTTACTTGCTCCTTTGCTACGCGTCCTCGTCGGCGCGTTTTATTTTATCTTCGCGGCAATCTTCTTCAACGTGCTCAAGTCTTGTCGGCTCAATGCGGCGTTATCTTGTTGAGTTTCAAGCCGCTCCAACAGTCTCGCGAACATCGAATTAATCTTCTCCAAGTCATTGACGTAAGCGGGGTTCTCCAATATCTGCCTAATCAGTTGCAAAAGCTTCAAGATGTTTTGGAGGCTATCCTTGTTCGTCTCGGCTAATGTGTTAATCGTCTCGAATTCTTTTTCAAGCGTCACGTTCAGAGCGGAAGAATTTTCTTCGAGGCTAGCGGCAGACGATTGAATATCTTTGGCGCACTCGGTCAGCTGTGTTAAGTTGTCAAGCTCGGCGAGCCGCACGCGGATTACTTCCATGTTCTCTTGAATGAGTTTGGCGGCGTCGTTTACGGAAGTCATTGCTGTGATATTCGCCTTGGAAGTCTCGATAACTTTGCTACGGAGCTGTTGAAACTGAATCTCCAGACGCTGATGATCTTCTTCGCCCGCTTGCGCCGCCTTGACAAAAGCCCGCCGCAGACTTATCGCCGCTAGGAGCGCACTGCCCGCACCGATTAGCCAACCGAAGACGTCATCGACCTTCAAGATAGCACCCAAGCTTATCAAGGCGAAAAACAACGCGCCCGCGTAGCAATTCTCACTTCCGTTCATCGCACAGCCTCCGATAAAAAACTTTCCGCGATTGTAACACTAAATCATTTTCGTTGCAAGGTTGCCGCCTTGACAGAGGCTAGCCGCTATGATAAACTTTGCCGCGTTAAGCAGGAGCCTGTGCTTCTCACCCGTCGACCTTGAATGAGTTGACGCGGTTGCAAGAAAGTTTTTTGGTGAGAAACGCGGGTGGCTTACAGGCCGCCTTTAATTTTTTCCGACGCGCCGCAGGAGGTGTATTTCAAATTAGCAGAGACAGTTTGAGAATCAATGATGAGATTCGTATTCGTGAGGTGAGAGTGACTGACGCGAACGGCGAATCACTCGGCATCATGCCCACGCGGGAGGCATTGCGTCTCGCCGAAGAAAAACATTTAGACTTGGTTGAGGTCGCGCCCAAGGCAAGACCGCCTGTCTGCCGGATTGTGGATTTCGGCAAGTATCGTTATGAACAGCAGAAGCGCGAGAAGGAAGTTCGCAAGAAGCAAAAGATCATCACGATTAAGGAAGTCAAGCTCCGCCCGAACATTGAGCAACATGACTTTGAAGTTAAGCTAAAGAGTGCGCAACGCTTTATCGAAGAGGGCAACAAAGTCAAGCTAACGATAATGTTCCGCGGGCGTGAGTTATCGCATCCGGAACTGGGCGGAGAGATCTTAGACAAACTCGCCAAAGCTCTCGAAGAGGTTGTGACCGTTGAGCGAGCCGCCAAGCTTGAAGGTAAGAACATGACGATGATTCTCTCTCCTAAGGCACAAAAGGCGCAAAAGACTAAGAAACAATCGACAAAAGGAGGGGACAATGTTGCCCAAAATCAAAACCCACAGAGCGACAGCTAAACGCTTTCATGTGACTGGTAGCGGCGAATTCAAACGCAATAAAGCATACAAGAGCCACATCTTGGAAAAGAAGAATCGCAAGCGCAAGAGAAATCTCCGCAAAGCGACGCTCGCTTCAGCGGCAGATCGTGCACGCGTCAAGGAAATGCTTCCTTACGCATAATTCAATCGAACGGAGGAGATTATCTTGCCAAGAGTAAAGACGGGCGTCACAGCCCACAGACGCCATAAAAAAATCCTCAAGCTCGCCAAAGGTTATCGCGGCGCGAGGAGCAAGCAGTTTAAAAAAGCAAACGAATCAATCATGAAGGCGGGACAATATGCACACCGCGACCGCCGAGTCAAAAAGCGCGAGTTCCGTCGCCTGTGGATTGCCCGTATCAATGCGGCGGCTCGTATCAACGGCATTTCCTACAGCAAGCTCATCTGCGGCTTGACTAAGGCGGGCGTCGCCGTCGATAGAAAGATGATGGCTGACCTTGCAGTAAATGACGCGGCGGCATTTGAAAAGCTCGTCGCCATTGCCAAAGAAAATATCTGACACGTTAAGCAAAAAAATTAAGCGGCTGACTTATCGTCGGTCGCTTTTAGTTTTTCCAAAGACTTTCAAGCCGCTGTTTAATCTTAACCTCTGCGCCCTGCGTCGTCGGTTCGTAGTAGCGTGCGGAGATTTTTTTATCGGGCAAGTATTGTTGGTGGACAAAGTGATTTGGGAAGTCGTGCGGATATTTATAGCCGATGCCGTGCCCGAACGCCTTCGCGCCTTTGTAGTGAGTGTCGCGCAGATGTTTTGGAACGTCGCCTTGAGTGTCAGCCAATGCCTTATCAATGGCAAGATACGCCGCATTTGACTTGGGAGCCGCCGCAATATAGGTTACGGCTTGCGCAAGGATAATTCGCGCCTCTGGTAAGCCGACGAATTGAGCCGCCTGCGCCGCCGCGTTCGCAAGAATCAAAGCTTGAGGGTCGGCGTTGCCAACGTCCTCCGCCGCGCATATGACAATCCGTCGCGCAATGAACGTTAAGTCCTCGCCGCCGTCAATCATCTTAGCCAGATAGAAAATCGCCGCGTCGGGGTCGGAGCCGCGCATACTCTTTATAAACGCGCTCGCCGTGTCGTAGTGGTTATCGCCCTTCTTGTCGTAGCGTCTGATTCGTTCGCCGAGCAAGTCTCGTAAGCTCTCGACAGTCACCTTGCCCGCGAAAGTCGCTTGCTCCAAGAGGTTCAAAGCCATACGAGCATCACCGTCCGCGAAGTCCGCGATAATCTCCAAGGCGCGTTCCTCGACGTTAAAGCCTTCAGCGTCGACTGCGCGGCGGAGAATTTTTTTTATGTCGTCGGTCGTGAGCTTCGACAGGCGAACAATCTTAACGCGGCTTAGAAGTGCGGCGTTGACTTCAAAGAAAGGGTTTTCAGTCGTCGCCCCGATTAGGGTTATGCGCCCGTCCTCGACGTATGGCAGAAGGAAATCCTGTTGACCTTTGTTAAAGCGGTGAATCTCATCAATAAAAAGAATCGTCCCCTTGCGATAGAATTTGCGTTGGTCGTCCGCCTCTTTGACAATGCCGCGTAGCTCGCTGATACCCGACAGAGCCGCATTGACTTTGACGAAATTGCTAGCCGTGGTGTTAGCGATGATTTTGGCTAGCGTCGTCTTGCCGGTGCCGGGTTCGCCGAAGAAGATTAAAGACGGCGTTTGACCTTGGGCAATCATCTTGCCGAGTGCGCCGCGTAAAATCTTTTCTTGCCCCGCGAAGTCCGATAAAGTCTGCGGTCGCATTCTCTCGGCTAGCGGCTGATAAATCTTGTCGTCGTTAATGTTGTCGAATAAGTCCATTTGTCCTCCTACACGTTAGCAAAAGCTTCATTGATTTTTACTTTGAACGTCCGCCATTTCTTTTTTATGATTTTATAATAATTTTTGTCGTCCTTAAAAAAATTGGTCTCTGATACAGGTTTTGGAGAAGCTTCGCGTGATTCTGAATAAATATCCGTTCCATTATATATAAACGCCGCAAAGAGTTTATCCAATGCTACGTCGTAAGCGTCCGTGTAAAGTTTTATCGGCAAAAGAGATTTCATATCACCAAGTTTACGAAATACCTTATACAAATCATTTGAATCGGACTGCTCGGAGGTTAATGCTACCAAATCTTCATGAGTAATATTGCCTTGATAATATCTTGCGGCAAGAGCGACGAACGCAACACATGTTCTCCTTGAAATACTTGCAAAAGAAATTAAGTCATTGCTGTCGAGTTCATTTTCGTTATCTCGTTTAAACTTAGGAAGAAATTTTTTTATAAAATAATAGTCAATGTAAAGCAATTCTCTGCAAATTTTGGCAACCTGCGCTTGGTGCCCTCGGTCTCCGTTGAAAATCGTATTATAATACGGCTTATCTTTTTTATATGACACAGAGGGATTATTTCTGCTTTTACAAGGCTCTTGAAAAATCGCCGCTAAACACAACTTGCCGACTACGTCCAATTTGGTGTGCAGATAAGAGAAGTTATATTTTTTGGGAACATTATCGCCACGTTTGGTTTGATAAAAAATTCCGGCTTCCTCAAGCAAAACTTGTTTGAAACGTCGTTGTTCCGGAGCATTAGATATTAAATCCGAATTTTTGATTGCTTTTTGAGAATTTGTAGCTTCAGCTATTTCCAAGATAAAATCATCTTTATCCTTTTCGGATTCTCTTACAATTTTTATGATTTTGCACGTAAGATAAAAGTCATTAGTGTCATTGATATTTTTGCTTATTGAAATTTGATATGTGGTCTGCCCGCCGTTAACGATTGAAAAGTTGCTTAAGTGAACTTCACGCCCATCAAGGCGAAAATCATCGCAAACTATCGTAATGCCGTTATTTTTGAGCCAAAAAGATTCGGAATTGTATTCAATTGTTTCAGAGATGGCATCGTCAACTTTTTTTTCGTTACTGCCTTTAATGTAATAACGAAGGTTGCGAGCAAGCAAAGTTTTACCATGTTCGTTGTAAAGGTCTTTAATGGAACGAGCAGAAACATTGACAATCGCCGCGTAATCTTTGTAGAGCAAATAATTATCTTTGTCGTCTATACGAATTTTTCCTTTGGGCACGATTTGCACTACAGATTCGGCAGCACTAATTTCATCGACTATATCGTCAACAAAAAGTATGGAAATGTCAATCGCGCTTGAATCGATAAATTGTTCTAGAAATTTCTTTTCAATGTCAGTCGAGCTGATACTTTTTCTCTTTGGCGCACTCGTGTAGAAAACAAAATGAATTTTTGATTCTTCGCCAACTTCGGAATACAAGGTAAGAAAACGACTTTTTACTTGCGAATTAAAGTTTTCATAGTGTCCTGTCGTCATATCTTTGTAGAACCGCGCCATTTTAAGCATTGCGTTAAGCACTGTTTCAGAAGAAATGGTCTTATAAAATTTCGACTGCCCGATAACTAAATCGGCGGCTTCGGAGTTCGGGTCACTTAAAAGAATATCTACGCCGCCGTCATTGGGGCTGTCAACAATAATTTCTGCTATGTCGTTTTCATTCAGCGGTTGATTTGAATTTTTAAAGAAGTGAACTTTGATGCATAGAACTGAAAAAATGTAATCGTCTGTCCGTGAACGAAGCGACGGATATTTTCTTTTTAGTGCGTTAATTTTTCTGCATATATCGTCATAATTACTCATTTTAATATCTCCAATCAAAAATCGCCTGTGGAACCAAATCTTCCGCGCCTAGTCTCGCCAACCCCGATTATATCTCCGTCGACTGTCAGATACTTTTGGAAGAGTCCCTGAGCAATCCTCATTCCGCGTTTAATCTCGAACTCGCCGCTAAGACTGATAACCGGCAAGATGATATGCCCGCGATAATCCGCGTCAATCACGCCCACGCCATTGGCAAGAATCAGATTGTGTTTGACGGCAAGACTTGAACGCAGATAAATTAGTAAGACCTCGTCGGCAGGAAAAAAGGCCTTGAGACCCGTGGGCACAAGCGAAATCTTTTTATCCGTCACGCGAACATCTTTCGCCGCCTCCAGGTCGTAACCCGCACTGAAAGCCGTTTTGCGTGTCGGTAGGTGAATTCCACTGTACCCTTCGAGAATCTCAAAGCCTCGAATCATTTTATTTGCCTCGCCGAAAAGAATTTACTCCGCCTTAACCTCTGCTGTTGCTTCCTGTGCTGCGTCCTCAGCGGGCTTTTCCTCTGCGACTGCTGGTTTTGCTCCAAGTGGTCTTGCCGGGGTGATTGTCGAGATTGCGTGCTTGAAGACCATCTGCTGACGCCCCATTGCGTCGATAACAACCGTGAACTGGTCGAAGCCACGAATCATGCCCTTGATTTGGAAGCCGTTGACAAGGTGAATCGTCACGGGGACGCTTTCCTTGCGCGCCTGATTCAAGAAGTTTTCCTGCAGATTGATAGGTTTTACTGATGCCATTTAAATTTCTCTCCTTTGCAAAGCTTTATATTTCTAACCACGTTATGTAATTCATTCGCCGGTACCACGTGAGCTGGCGTTTGGCGAAATTCCGCGTGGCCTGTGCTACTTTTGAAATCGTTTCGTCGAGTGTCGCGCCGCCCTGAAGGTATTCGACTGCCTCCTTATATCCGATACCGCGCATTGCTTGAGCTTTGGGACTTATGCCGCTGGCTAGCAGTTCTTTGACCTCGTCAATCAAGCCGTCCGCGAACATTTTCTCCGTCCGCTGATTAATCCTGTCGTAAAGTTCGGCGCGTCCACTTGTTAAGCCGTAAATCCGTGCGGTGTAGAGAAGTTCGCCCGTCCGCTTGTAGTGACTGATTAAGCTTTTGCCCCCGCTCAGTTCGTAACCTTCGACTAGTGCTTGGATATAAAGCCCTGTGCCGCCCGCTACGATTGGAATCTTTCCTAACTGGTTGAGCTGTGTGATTATCGGTCGCGCAAGCCTGACGAACTTTCCGACGCTGAACTTTTCCTCCGCGTCCAAAATGTTTATCAGATGATGCGGCACTCGTTCCAACTCTGCTTGCTTGGGCTTAGCCGTCCCGACGTTGAAATTTTTGTAAACCGCCATCGAGTCAGCCGAGATTATCTCCGTTCCGAACTTTTCTGCAAGCTTTAATGCCAATGAACTCTTGCCCGTGGAAGTTGCCCCTAAGATGATTACGAGCTTTTCTTTCTGCGAATTAACTAAGCGCAATGATTTTACCGAATCAAAAACTTTTGTCAAGTCAAGGGGCGTGGCGTTGAAATTTTTAACTAAGTTTCTCATGGCAATTTATCTCCATGTGCGCGGCAAGTGACGCTGATTATTGGAGACGTGAACGCATTACGCTGTTTGGTTACTTTGTTAAAGTAACTCAAGGGATTGCCCCGGCTTGACGATGTGAACCTTAGCGAACTCAACGAGCTTAACCAAGTCTTCGGCGTTCTGCTTGATGATGTCCCACGTGTCGTAGTGCAAGGGGATGACGTTCGCCGCGTCGAGGAAACTCACCGCCTTAGCCGCGTCAACGGGGTCCATAGTGTAATGCCCGCCAATCGGAAGGATAGCGTAATCAATCTTGTCGCGTTCGCCGATTAACTTCATGTCAGAGAAAAGAGCCGTGTCGCCCGCGAAGTAAACGATTTTGCCGCCCATGCCGATAACGTAGCCGCAAGCAACGCCGCCGCCTATGCCGGAGCTGTGAAACGCGGGAACCATTCGCACAAAGCCAAAGTCCGTCTTAACGGTGCCGCCTAAATTCATGCCGATTGTTTTAACGCGTTGCCCGCCGAAGTCCATAATCTCTGGAATGCCTATGACCGTTGCGCCCGTCCGAACTGCAATGTTAGGAGCGTCGCCGATATGGTCGCCGTGCGCGTGCGTCACCAAGATATAATCCGCCTTAACGTTCTTTTCGTCAATCGACGCCTGCGGATTGCCAGTCAAGAACGGGTCGACTAAAACCTTAGTCGTGCCGTCGTCGAGCTGAAAGCAAGCGTGTCCGTAATAATTGTAAGTCAACAAAGTAATTCGCCTCCATCCAAAAATTTTCCCTGCTTATTCGCCGCGACGTTCCTTAATCCCTGCAAAGAAAAAGCCCCGACCGCAGTCGAGGCTTGAAACTTTTATAAGGTAATGACTATGCTTAGTATTGGAACATCTGCAAGGAGTTCTGGAGGTCTTGCGCGAGGCGAGCGAGTTCGTCTGCTGCGGAGGAGATTTCCTCGGCGGAGGCGGATTGTTGCTCGGCGGCGGCGGAGACACTCTCCATTTCCTTAGAAACTTGAACGCCCTTATCCAAAATCTTCTCGGAGCGGTCGCGGATAGTAAAGGTCGCAGTCTCGACTTCCTTGAGTTCGCGAACCATATTCTTTGCTTCCTTCTCGACGTTCTGCGAAGCGTTCTGGATGCTGTCGAAGGTGGAGCGCAGTCTCTCGACCGATTGAGTACCGGTACGGACAGCCGCGTTACCTTTCTGCATGGAGTCAACAGCAGCGGTGGTATCGGATTGAATATCGCCAATGAGCGTTCCAATCTTCTGCGCCGCCTCTTGAGACTCTTCGGCGAGCTTGCGGACTTCTTCGGAAACGACCGCGAATCCGCGACCGTGTTCGCCAGCGCGAGCCGCCTCAATAGCTGCGTTCAATGCAAGCAAGTTAGTTTGTTCAGCAATGCCGCTGATAGCTTCGACGATTTGTCCGATTTCTTGCGAACGTTTGCCGAGCTTGTCGACCGTCAAAGCGGAGTCATTAACGATTTTCTCAACGCTGATAATCTGATTAACTGCAGTTTCGACGGCTTCGATACCTGCGTCAGCCTCGTCATTAGCTTTTGCAACGTGGCTAGCGACAAGGTCAGCAGTCTTAGTAAGAGTTTCGATTGAACCCAACGCACGATTAATGGAGTCCATAGCGTCATTGACAAAGGTTTGCTGCTCGACGACTGCGCCCGCCGAATTGGTGACGGATTGCGCGACCTGTTCGGACGCTTGCGCGGCTTGGTGAGCACTAGCGGTCAACTCTTGAGAAGACGCCGCGAATTGACTGGAAGAATCGCTGGTTTGATGAATCAGCTTGCTAATCGCCTGGCGCATTTCGCGAACGGCAAGAGCCATAGCTCCGAACTCGTCGCCGCGGTCAGCGTCAAGCAAATCGGTGCGGCGGAAGTCGCCACTCTTGAGAAGGTGCAGAGCCTGAACCATGTTGCTAAGCGGATTGGTGACGGCTTTGGTAATCGAAATGCTGATGAAAATCAAGATAACGAACGTGCCGCCGAGCGCGATAAACAGGTTGCGGACGGAAGAGGCAATGCCTTCGTTGCTACGTTCGATAGTCTTGTCGGAGTCTTCGTAAGCCTTCTGCTGGATAACGAGGATAGCGTCGCCGCAGGAGACTGCATAAGGCATAACTTCATTCTGATAGAATTCCAAAGATGCGTTGCGGTGCGCGGCAATAGCTGATGTGTCGCCTATTGGGGACTTCATCTGGAACATCTTATCCGCGCCAGATTTGAACTTACTCCATTCGCGTTCGGCAGCGTCGACTTGCGCACGTGCTTGGGCATCGTCCTTAACAATCTCTTCGTAAAGCTTCAAGGACTCTTCCAACTCTTTGACGCCTTCATTGTACTTATCGAGGCGCGACTGATATAAGCCAGCGTCAACAGTCAAAGGAGCCAAAACCGCTTGAACCTGAGTATAGCGGACGGCATGACGGCAACGACCGATTTCAAAGATACCTTTCAAGTAGGTTTGGCTGATTGTGTTCAAATCTTCTTGCGCCGTCATGACAGCGAAGTAGCCAACCATCCCGATGACAATCATACCGACGAGCGCGATAACATTAAGCAATAATAGCTTATACGCGACTCGCATGTTGTTTAACCAAGACATAAAAACTTTTCCTCCCTTTCCTGCGGTTTGGAACCGCCATTTCAATTTGCGAACGTTTCCCGCGTTATCGGGCTTGACCTTCCGTCGTTCGTGCGGTAGTTAAAAACTTACAGGATAATTGCTCTATATTGTGCCCCCTCCCGCAAGCGTCCCTTTCCGCTTAGTTCTTTTAAACTTGTCGATTGTAGTGCAACGAAAAAGGAATGTCAAATTATTTGCGCCGTCTTGCAAGCGCATGAATCAATCCGCGTTATGATAGCATAATGCGCGGCTTGAAGTCTAGGATTTTCAAAAAAAGTTGACGGCTAGGATTTTTCCCACCGCCATGTTAACAAACTTTTCTTTTGCTCGTCCAAAAGAAAAGTTACAAAAGAAAAGGACGCCTCGCAGGGGCGTCGACCCGCTATGAAACATCCATGTTTCAAACGCAGGGGAGCCGCCGTCCTTGGCGGCTCCTTCTGCTACTACGTCTAAGCTAACAATCTTATTTAATCAAGGCGTCCCAAGCCTCGTTTGCGTGTTCAACGAAGATGGAACGAATCTTTTTGCTTTCGCCGAGACCTTGCAGGCGCGTTTCGACCTTGAAGCCCATCTTCTGAAGAATCATCTTGTGCGAGTCTTCCTCATCGCCCGCCATGTCGTTATTAGCGTGGTCGCCCGCAACCATCATCAGCGGCATTAAGATAATCTTCTCGACCTTGTGCATTTTCATCTTGCCAGCCCAATCCTCAAGACGCGGCCAACCTTCTACGGTGTAAATGTGTACGTCGTTGCGCTTCATTGCCCTAAGTTTTTCTTGCATAACCGAGTAATAAGCGTTCGACGGGTCGGGCGTGCCGTGCGCCATTAAAAGTATCGCTGTGCCCTTCTTGTACGCGGGCAAGTGGAGCGACTGCATAACCTGCATAACGTCATCGGGCTGATTTTCCTGTCCTTGCCAATACATTAGCGGCGTTCCGAGCGACATTGCTTTAAACTGCGTCTTGTACTCGTGGAAAAGTGCCACGTCGTATTTGTACTCCATGCCGGGGACTACGCTAAGCGAGACGAGCGCAACCCGCGTATAGCCTTCGCGCATGAGGTGCTTTAGCGTGTCTTCGGGCGTCATGTAATCGCAGGAGCCTTCCGCCTCGGCAATGTGCTTGATGACGATATGGCTTGTAAACGCCGTGAAGACTTTAACGTTTGGGTGTGCGGCTTGAATTGCTTTGGCTGTCGCGTCGATTGATTTCGTGCGCTGGTCTTTAAACGTCGTGCCGAAACTCAAAACAACGATAGCATCCTTATTAGCGCGGCTTTGCATGTCAGGGTTCTTGTAGCTTAGGACGCCGATTTGAGTTGCCATTTGCAGGGCGGCGGGCGGGTTAGCTACCTCTTCATTGAGCGTGTAAGCGGCTTCGGCGTGCGCGAAGAACAAACTAGAACACGCCACACCAACCGCCAAAAGTTTTTTCCAGGATTTCATTTGATACTCCTCCTTAAATATTTTTCTTTGCTTGCTCATACATCTCTTGCTGAGGAGTCCGCGGTTATCCTAGCACAAGGAAAAAATTTGTCAAACGGTTCCAAATGATATAAAATGCGGCGGTAATTTAAAGGAGGTAAGCTTAAATGAAATTCAGCTGTTATAAATCAGATTTAACCGAGGCTTTACAGTTTGTGATTAGGGCGGTCGCCGTCAAACCCATGACGCCGATACTAGCGGGCATTTATCTCAAGGCGGAAGGTTCAATGCTTGAGGTGCAGTCGAATAACTTTTCTACTGGGATAATCACGCGAATACCTGTTAATACCGAGGTTGCGGGCGAAACCGTCGTCAGCGGCAAGCGTTTCCAAGATTTCGTTAAGAACATGCCCGACGATACTATCACTTTCTCCGACGAAGATAGGAGCAACCTCTTAACGATTGAATCGGGCGGCGCGGCTGTCGAACTGCTCACCATGACTGCCAGCGATTTCCCGAAGGTCAAGACGCCAGAAACCGACAAATCATTTAAGATTCGCACGACCGCGCTTAGGGATTTGATTCGCAAGACCGCCTTTGCTGCCGCTAAGGACAACGACCGACCGATTTTCACGGGCGGGAGCTTTGAGATTAAAGGCGATAAGATTACGCTCGTCGCCACGAACACGCACCGCCTTGCACTTGCTAGCGAACAACTTTCCGAGAGTTACCCCGATTCAAGTTTCGTCGTGCCGGCTGATTCTCTTCGTGGGCTTATGTTGCGTATCGACCCTAAGGACATTGATAACTATGTCACGATTAACTATTCCACGCGCTACCTTACGTTTAGTTTCGATAATGTCTTCATGACGGCGCGACTTATCGAAGGACAATTCCCGCCCTATGATAGAGTTATCCCCTCCTCTAGCACCACGCATGTTAAAGTTGACGCCGTGGAGTTCAAAAACGCTGTTGAGTTCGTCGGATTGATGAGCAAGGAGACCCAATACAATACGGTCAAGTTCTCCTTAGGCAACGGCGGCATTGAAATTTCTTCCACTTCCCCTGAAGTCGGCGGCGCAGTTAAAAACGTCGAGGCGGACATTGACGGCGAAGACTTGGACATCTCCTTCAACGCAGACTATATCATAGATGTGCTTAAGGTCATCAATAGCAAGCAGATTAATATCGCACTAAACGACAAGTATAGCCCCGCCGCCTTCACCGAGCCTGATAACGACAACTATATCTACGTTGCCACCCCAGTTAGAGCTTGAGATGCACGCGGCAGAAATTTCTTTAAAGGACTGGCGCAACCTTGCTGAGATGAGCTTTTGTCCCAACGATACGATAAATATTTTCCTAGGGCAAAACGCGCAGGGCAAAACCAATATCCTTGAGGCGATTAACTATGCGTCGCTGTTGCGTAGCAGAGCCGGCAGGGAAGCAGAGCTGATTCGTTGGGGACAATCGATTGCGTTCGTCCGAATAAAATTTTATAAAGCGGGCGTTTCACACGAGCTAGCGATTGAAATTTCCCAAGACCGGCGGCGAAGAATCATCCTAGACGCCAACCCAATCCGCCCACGAGAACTTATCGGCAAGTTAAATTCGGTGTTCTTCTCGCCCGAAGATTTATTCATGTTTAAGGGGTCGCCAATGGGTCGCCGCAAGTTTCTGGACGCGCAAATCTCGCAAGCCTCGCCCGTCTATTTCCTAGACCTGCTCAAGTACAATCGCATCGTCGAGCAAAGAAATATCCTGCTGAAGAAAATCCGCGACGACGACGCTAAGGCATCCGAACTCGACCTTTGGGACGCGCAACTTGCTTTTGCCGCCGAGAAAATTTTAAGCAAGCGTCTAAGTTCCGTTGACAAGCTCAATCGCCTGACAGGCTCCAT
This sequence comes from Quinella sp. 1Q5, assembly GCA_014764605.1. Classification (GTDB taxonomy): domain Bacteria; phylum Bacillota; class Negativicutes; order Selenomonadales; family Selenomonadaceae; genus Quinella. The sequence continues at coordinate 15,320 of JACXWG010000014.1, forward strand.
ACATAAGACAATTTCAGCGGGCAAGGAAAATCTATCCGTCGCTTACGATATGCGCGGGATTGATTCTGATAAGGACATTGCGGAAAATTTCTTTGAACTGCTAAGGGCAAAACGGACTGACGACGTGCGCAACGGTTCGACGAGCAAGGGACCTCATCGCGACGACTTGAAGTTTTATATTAATCGTCGGGAGCTTAAAGTCTTCGGTTCGCAAGGACAACTTCGCACGGCGGCACTTTCCTTGAAACTGTCCGAGTTACAGTTCTTGAGGGCGGAGACTGGCGAATATCCGTTGCTTCTGCTTGATGACGTGATGAGCGAACTTGACGCCGAACGCCGCGAGTTGTTGCTTGAGTTTCTTAGCCGTGAACGAATTCAGACGCTGATAACGGCAACCGACCGCGCTTACTTCCCGTCGAGGAGCTTTGGCAAAACTTTCCTAGTCAAGGCGGGGAGGCTGTTTGAGTGATTGACTTTGACTTGACACTGCATGAACAGATTCGCGCACTCGGCACGGCGGCTTACAAAAAATTTCTCTGCAGTGAAGTAATTCGCAACTGGAGCAAGCTTGTCGATGAGAGTATCGCCGCGCAGATTGTGCCCGTCACGATTGAACACGGCGTTTTGTTTGTCGACGCGCAAAGCTCCGCCGTTAAAGACCAGCTGAAGTTCTTCGCCGAGGAAATCATCGACACGATTAACGAGAACTTCGGACGAGGCGAACCGCTTGTTAAGGAAATAAGAATTGCTAAGGGCTTTCAAATTGTCGACAAGCTCAAGCCGAAGAAAATTTCCGAACCCGTGCAAGTCGAAGAAATTGACTTGGAGCAGATAACTTTGACGGACGCGGAGACTAAACATTGCGAGGAGCAAGCGCAAAGAGTTTCCGACGAAAAGTTGCGGCAGACAGTCTTGATGACGTTGCTGACGCAGGCGCGGCTTAAAAAGTTTCGGCTCGCTAACGGTTGGCATAAATGCGCTAAGTGCTCCACGCTTTGTCAGCCGCAGGAAACGTTTTGCGAAGTCTGCAGGATAAAGGAACGGGACTCGATGATTGAGGAGCTTTTTAGAATCTTTTACGACGAGCCGTGGCTGAAAACATGGGACGCGCAAAAGATTTTGTTAGAGCGAATGCCGCATATGCGCAGGGAATGTTTGCCCGAAGCAGTCGAATCGGCGCGAACGTCACTAATCCAACGCATTGCTAGTCATGTCCGTTATGGCGATGACAACTCCCCCGACGCGTTAAAGTTGGTTATGCTAGAGAAGAGACTTCCGCCCGACAAGCTCACGCCCACGATAATCAAACGTGCCCTTTCCGATTTGCAATTCAACCTAGCGGAACTGCCGAAGTTCCCACGAAAATAAATTATCCCGTCAACAAGGCGGGATTTTTTATTGCACGGAAAAAACCCCCGAACTTGTCGAGGGTTTTGGGATTTTCTTTATTGGTCGGAACGACGAGACTTGAACTCACGACCTCTTCCACCCCAAGGAAGCGCTCTACCAAACTGAGCTACGTCCCGAAAACGTTTCGGATTATAGCACCTTGCCTTTTAAATTGCAAGGCTTTTTTTACTGCAGAGCCTTCGCGAGAGTCACGACATTGTTAAGCATTCTTTCCACGTAGTCGAGCAAGTTTTCTGGCTTAGCCTCGCCCGTTACTATTGGGTCAAGTTCAAAGAGTTGTGCGCCGGTTTCGTGGGCAATCGTCTCTGCCGCCTTTGGTGAGTATTGCGGCTCCGTGAAAATGACTTTAACGGGCAGAGCGTTTATCTTGTCAATCGTGTCTGCAAGCTCCTGCGGCGTCGGCTCGGTGCCGGGTTCGCGTTCGATGACTGCCACGACGTTAAGCCCAAGTTCCTTTGCTAAGTAAGGGAACGCCTCGTGGAACGTGACAATATCTTTGTTTGGTAGCATGGCAAGCGATAGTTGCAACTCGTCGCGCAAGGTCGTTAGCTCGTCGACGTAATCAAGCGTATGTCGTTTATAAGCTTCGACGTGCCTGGGGTCGAGTTCGCACAGCTTAGACGAAATATTTTTTACCTGCTCAATCGTGTAGGTTATACTCAGCCACACATGCGGATTGGGCTTGCTGTTTTCCATTATCGGGACAATTTTGGGCGTGTCGCTCGCGTCGATGATTTTAAGATTCGGGTGCGCCTCAATGACCTTATCCATAAAGCTTTCCATTCCCAGCCCGTTGACTACGAAGATGTCAGCTTTCTCCAAAATCTTCATGTCTTCGGGCGTCAACTGGTAATCGTGCAAGCAACCAGTCTGCGGCGGCGTCAGGTTCACGACCTCCACGCCGTCAACGCCGCGAGTTATGTTCATCACTTCCAAATACATTGGATAAAACGACGTGACGATTTTTAAGTTGCCGTTGTCTTTCTTATCGGAGCCGCAACCCATAAGCGCGAATGTCAGCATAATCAGCGCGAGGCAAAAAATTTTCTTCATATTAAACTCCTTAAATCAATCGTCAGCTGGTGAGTAAGGCAATAACCATGATAATCAAAAGGACTATACCGCTTACTCCAAAGACAGCAAACAACCATTGAACCCATTCTTTGTCCATGACATCAACTTCGATACTCCGCGGCGAGCTTCTTGAACAGTGGCAAGGAACGTTCAATAGTCTCAGTCTTTATGCAGTAAGCCGCACGGAAATAACCAGGGGCTCCAAAGTCCGCGCCAGGCACCAACAGCAAGTCATATTTCTTAGCACGTTCGCAGAAAGCATAATCGTCCTCCTCCAGAGCCTTAGGGAACAGATAGAATGCACCTTGAGGTTTAACGCACTCGAAGCCCGCCGCAATCAGTCCGTCATAAAGGAGCTTGCCATTTAGTTCATAGGGCGTGATGTCGACCGACTTGCCCGCACACTTAGCAACGACTAACTGCCACAAGCTCGGCGCATTAACATGAGTTAGGACACGCGCCGCCCCTGCCACTGCTCCGAAAATCTTATCGAAGTCCGTAACCTCATCGGGCACGACGATATAGCCAATGCGCTCGCCGGGTAGGGAAAAGCTTTTGCTGTAGGAGTAGCAAACGAGAGTATTTTTGTAGAAATTCGGCACCCAAGGCACCGCGACGCCGTAAGCAAGTTCACGATAGGGTTCATCACATATCAAGAAGATGTTCCGCCCTTGAGCCTTAAGAATGTCTGTGAGCTTAGCAATCGTTTCTTTTGAGTAGACCGCGCCGCTAGGATTGTTCGGGGAATTGATGATAACTGCTTTGGTCTTTGGCGATAAAAGCCTTTGGAAGTCGTCGAAGTCAATCTGCCAATCAGCGGGGCGCGGCTTGACGACTTTAAGCGTTGCTCCGACCGACTCGACGAAAACTTTATATTCAGGGAAATACGGTGCAAAGGTTATGAACTCATCGCCAGGCTCCGCCAACGCCTTAAAGCAGATTGTAATCGCTGCCGCCGCTCCGCTCGTGACGAAAAGATTTTTCCCAGCGAAGTTCGTTCCGAAACGTGCGTTAATGCTCTGCGCTAATGTCTCGCGGACTTGTGGATTGCCGGGCGCGACGGTGTAGCCATGAACCTTTGCCGGCTCGTAAGTCTGCAGAATCTCAATCGCGGCGTCGCGTACAAAGTCGGGAGTCGGCACGTTGGGATTGCCTAGGCTGAAGTCGAAAATATTTTCCTCGCCGACTTGAGTCGCCCTCTTGCGTCCAAATTCAAATATTGTGCGGATTGTCGATTTCTTCGTCCCAAGCTCATACATCTTGCTTGATACCATTCAATAATCACTCCTTAGCTTTTAACTTGTCCTCTAACTCGGCAATGCGCCGTTGCGCCCGTGACAATTCTTTTTGTTGCGCGTCAATCATGCTGAAGAAGAACGGCACCGCCGAAGAGCCATCGAACTTACGATACAAAGCCTCATAAATGTCTTGCGTGTCAAGGCGCATCCTCTCTTCTGAACAACAGCCGAGGCAATAATTAAAATGAAGGCTCAACGCTTGACAATAATAAAGCGGATTCTGCTTAAGGATTGCCGTCTTCTTTAAGAGTTCGTCAAAAGCCTCAAGCCAAAGGACAAACGCCGAGACCCAGTGGGAAACTTGTTCGGGCGGCGTGCGTTTCTTGTGCGAAACCGACTCGGCATTATGGCTCCGGTAGAAGTAAAGCGGGATGGGGAGCGTCAGCAATCTCTTTGCATAGCAGTAAACGTTAATAACCCAGATGAAGTCGCCGCCAGAAATTATCGCCGGGAAGGTGATTGCGTTTTCGATAAGGAAGTCGCGCCTTATAAACTTCGTCCACGGATTAGGGAAATTTCCCCTAAACAAGAGCCGCTGAAGATTTTTATTCGGGTCATTGATTGTCAAAGTCGGCTCGTCACTTGCGTCTTTTTCTTTGGCAAGCGCATTCTCCAAATCCAACATTTGCATGAGTTCGCCGCTACCGTCGCGAGTGTAATAAGCGGAGGTATAAACCACCTCGGCTTGAGTTTGCGTCGCCGCCGTGTACAGAAGCTCCAACGCACGCTCAACAATGAAATCGTCGGCGTCCACAAAAAAAATATATTCACCGCACGAAAGATTAAATCCGATATTGCGTGGAACATAACCGCCGCCGCCAGAATTTGTTTGCGTCTTAGAAAGCTTGAGCCGCCCATTAAACTTCGGCATATAACCTTCGACGATAGCAACGCTGTCATCTGTTGAGCAATCATCAACGACAATAAGTTCAAAATCTTGGAACGTCTGCCCTAAGAGACTATTGAGACAGTCGCCGATATATTTTCCCGCGTTGTACATGGGGATAATCACTGAGACCGCCGGATTGTTTTTCAAAGAATCACTCCTTAGTTTTAAGCTGATTAATTTCCTTCTGCTGTGAAATTATCATGCTAAAAAGACAAGAGACTAAGTCAACATGTTCGCCCAAATACTCGCCGAAGTGTTCGCGCAAGAGATCATACAGCTTGAACGTCGACAAGTTATCGCTTTGCTTCAAGACGCGTCTAAGCTCCGTCTTTATAAAAAGATTTAGTAGGTCATAGCGGTAGTAAGGATTGTCTTTAAAGAAGCCGATGCTATCCATAAAGTCATTCATTTCTTTTAATCCGACAATCATTTGGCTCATCCATTTATGAACGTCGCTGGACTGTGTGTCGTGAGTTCGCTTAATGTAACAAGCATTCGGGATTCGCAAAAACTTTTTAGAATATAAAAGAACTGCAAACGCCCAGCCAACATTGTTTGACCCGCTAGAAAAGTTTATGTTGTTCTCGATTAGCAAATGCCTCGACACCAACCTTAGCCACGGCATCAACGCATAATTTTGCTTAAGGGCTTTATCGAAACGTGCTGTTAAGTCGTTCGTCTCAAGCGTAGGCTCATGGGTGTCGTCAACTTCGGGAGCAGTAGTCTCCAGCGTCAAGAAATTCTCGCAATAAACCGTATCCGCACCGAACTTTTTAGCAGCGTTGTACATCGTTTCCAATCCTGTCTGTGTAAGAGTATCATAGACGTCCATGAAGAAAACATATTCACCCTTGCAGAAGAATAAGCCCTTGTTGCGCGGCACGCCAGAGCCACTTGAATTGCTACTCGTCTTTGTGAGCTTGAGTCGCCCGCCGAACTTTGAGCTGTAACTATTGACGACGGCGACTGAATTATCGGTGGAGCAATCATCAACAACGATTACTTCAAAGGATTTAAGCGTTTGAGCAAGGAGACTATCCAAACACTCGCCGATATACTGTTCGCCATTATACAACGGGATAACGACAGACACATCAAAAGCTGACGGCTCCAGCATAAGCTCAACGGTCGAATTATCTGCTTTAGCATTCGGTGTTGACGGCTCAATCAAATGGCAGAAGGACTTAGTAAAGTCATCTGTCGCTTCGTTGAGTAATGTATCGTAAACTTCTTGTCTAACCGAGCTACTCAAAGTAAGAGAATCAAAGTAAGTCTTTGCCGCTTGATAACAAAGAGCGGAATTTTCTTTAAGGAACTCAACTTTGTTCACAATGTCCTTGAACGACTTAAACCACGCCACAAAGTCAGATGGGCTTGCTTTAGATTCTGAACGTTGACGCATAAAATAAATCGACGTGGGCAGACGCAGGAATTTTTTTGCATTAGCACAAACAAGCAACGACCAAAGCTCCTCGCCGCCAATCACTTCAGGGAAGACAATTTTATTCTCAGTCAAAAATTCGTACCGAACAAATTTTGTCCACGGCTCACAATGCTGATTCTTCAAAAGCACGTCTTGCAAAAGTTTATCGGACGCATCAACGAGCAGAGCCCTTTTATCCTTGGCACCGCCCTTGTGTAACTCCTTGCTAATGCCATCTCTTTTTAGAGAACTCTCATTGGAACGGTTCATCAAACGATAACGTGAAGTGTAGACAACATCCGCTTTACTTTCTCTCGCTACCTTATAAAGCACTCCCAGCGCAGTTTTATCAATGAAATCATTAGCGTCCATAAAAAGAACATACTCACCACACGCCAAGTTCAATCCGACATTTAGTAGCGCACAAACGTTGCCTAAATGAGTTTCCGTTTTAGTGAAGGTAAGTTGCTCATTAAACTTAGACACATAGCCTTCAATAATTTTAACGCTTTTATCGGTGGAGCAGTCATCGACGACGATTACTTCAAAATTTTGGAAGGTCTGCGCAAGGAGACTGTCCAGACATTCGCCGATATATTTCTCCGCGTTGTACATAAAAACAATAACCGAGACTTTGCCTTTACGTTGCTTAATTTCCTTACCAAGGTCATTAAATGGTTTGAATTTGCGCGGCACCTGTTCTTCGGGAGATTGAACGGTCACTGTCTCTAACTGGGTTATGTCACTTCTGTGCGGGAACCACTTAACTTGTATCTTGAGTTCTTCTCCTTCTTTTACATCTCTTTTGTAACGATAAGGCTTGTCGTGACAAACAGAAATAGGTTTATCAAACAGCGTCTTTTCATTTATGGTCAAATTGGTGTAATCAATCCAATAAGGAATGCGTTTGGAATTATCCTCTGGGCTACGTATATCCATTCCCCTAAGCCACATCCGAAATTGCCCGTCAACAGTAGCTTTCGCGACGATTTCTAACTGCCCTTTATAAGATAAAACTTGGTAAATAATGCCGTTGTTAGTTGTGCGAGTAGGATTAAAAACTTCTGCCTCAGCGGCATCTATGGTAAAGATTTGAAAATCAGCATTTTTCGATTGAGGTCTCAATTCAAGGTCTATTCTTGCGGTGATAAAAGGTTTAAATTCCGGAGAGGGTGTTTTAGTTTCAATTAACTTTTCGAAGTCTGAAAAAACATTAAAGAGGAATGCCATTAAATCCGTATTGTCGATATTGGCAAATTCTTTTCTTAAAGCTTCTTCGCGTTCGCCTGCTGGGATTTTGTCATAAATTATCCGGATATAATTATCCCAAACTTCGTGAAAGTAGGTGCTAAAGGCGAGTTGTTTGACTTTAGGATTTTTCTGGAAGAACTCGCGTTTATTCAAAAAATCATCTAGGTAATTAAAACCTACTTTTAACGCGCTCATGTATGTTTGTAGTTGCTGTAAAGAGTCGCGTTTTTTACGATACAAAGAGGTTTTATGAACGCGATAGTGATTAATTACATATGGCACGCGGACAAATCTTTTTGCGGTGTAAACTAAGCAACACGTCGCCAACATATCTTGAATTAATGTGTTCTGGAAACGAATATTATTTTCTATCAGATAATCGCGCCGAATCAGCTTATGCCACAAAGACCACAAAAACTTATGATCGAAACAATCCTGCACTCGTCTAGCCACGTCGAAAGGAACTAAAGTCGGTTTACTCACAAAGCCACCTTTTTGATAGCTCACGGGTTTAAGTTCCTTTCTGAATTCGACATTGTTCCAGTTTTCTTCGGGTATCCAGTAAAATCTTTCACAAACGACGACATCGGCGTTAAAATCTTTGGCAACACTGTAAAGCTTTTCTAGAGCATCGGGCGTAATGGTGTCATCGTTGTCCAGTATGATTAGATATTTGCCACGAGACAAAGAAACACCTAAATTGCCTGGGTCGCCTGGACTACCCGTATTTTCTTCTGTCTTGGCAATTCTGAGTCGCCCATCGAATTTAGGTATGTAACTTTCAACGATGGCAACTGAATTATCGGTGGAACAATCATCAACAACGATAACCTCAAAATTTTTAAAGCTCTGAGCAAGGACACTGTCAAGACATTCGCCGATATATTTTTCTGCGTTATAAAGCGGAATAATCACCGAAATTGTCGGGGCGATTGTATGAAATTCGAGAATATATGACATGAAATCTTTTAATCGGCTAATCTCCGTATCTTTCGTGATAACGTTCTTTTCAGATTGTTGAACAACGTCTTTGGCATGTTTAAGGTATTGCTGAGTCTTATTTAAGGTTTGATTCTGATTGAATATTTGCGTGCAGAGAGAAGAAATTAAAACATCGTAATCGCCAAAATATTTTCCGTACGCTTTTTTTATTGCTTCGTAAACATCAACTGGGGTAAGTTGCCGTGCATTTCTAAAACTTGAGTTTAACTTACCTTGAAAATGCTTTTCTAAGACGGCATAGCGTTGTTGCGGGTTCTCTTTAAAGAATTCGATTTGATTCATGAAGTTATCTAGCTCTTTTAGCCCTAACAAAACGGGATTAAGCCAAAAATTGAGCGCCTCTTGAGATGTTCTTACTGTACCTGTTATAGAATCTTCTCTCATGCGGCGGATATATATCATGTTTGGTACGCGCAACCATCTCTTAGCAAAGAAAACTAAGCCGTAAGTCCAAATATCGTCTTCGCTGGGTTTTATATGAGGGAAAACTATTTTATGCTCTTTAAGTAAGTCATGTCGAACGAATTTAAACACTGCACCAGCCCAATATCTTTCATTCAATATTCCCTGCACGCGTTCGAATAAATCTTCGGATTCAAGAGTGGGCTTTTCGACATAAGGCGGCTTTTGAACTCTTCTTGTTGCAACATGAATATTTTCAATGAAGTCTTCGCCAACGCCCGTCGACATGTAGTATCTTTCGCAATAGACAACATCAGCGTCATATTCTTTGGCAAGAGTGTACATCTCTTCAAGGCCTGTTTTGGTAAGAGCATCATCCGAATCCATAAAGTAAATATACTTGCCACTAGCTAAAGGCAATCCTACATTTCGAGGAACAGCACACCCACCTGAATTTGTTTGCGTCTTAGAAAGCTTGAGCCGCCCATTAAACTTCGGCAGGTAGCCTTTGACGGTTTCAACTGAATTATCCGTCGAACAGTCATCAACGACGATTACTTCAAAGTCTTGGAACGTCTGCGCTAAGAGGCTGTCTAAGCACTCGCCGACATATTGTTCGGCATTGTACATCGGAATAATCACCGAAATTGTAGGATTAATCGACTGTTTGTCGTGCATAAAATCACTCCTTATCTTCTGTAAGTTTGTGCTGACCCAACATCGTCGTCAAGGTATCGCGATTGAAACGATACGTGGCGGAGGAAAAATCTTGCCCCGCGTCATAGCGATTTGACGGCGCATTTATTAGCCCGCAAAAAGTATCATAGAACATATCGTTTGTAAAATATTTCGCGTGATTGTTTTCAAGGGTCGTCGTTAGGTCGGGGAAGGTTGCTTCATACTCTGGCGACAGGTAGATAAACATTGGCACGCGCAACATTTCAAAGCGGAACACATCGGGATTGTGGGAAATCTCCAAGTCCTCGCCGTGGTCAGAGAAATAAATCATCGCCTGCAAGTTCAAATTCTGCGCGGCATAGTCGAAAATCTTCGACAGAACATAATCCGTGTAGAGAATCGAATTTGCGTAACTCGGCGCGGCAAGCATCATTCCCGTACCGTTGGCAGTCACCCACTTTTTAAATCGGCGCGGATAGCGGCTGTTGTAGTAGATGTGACTACCCATTAAGTGAAAGACGATGAAATTATTCTCGTTCGGGTCGATATTTTCAAAGAACCGTAAAAGCACCTCGTCTTCAAGCTCGCTGAAGTCAAAGGTATCGTCAGTCCACTCGGAAACGTCAGCAGTTTTAGCGACGAGAGTAATCGCGCTGTCAAACTCGCCATAGCGTCCTTGATTGCTGAACCAGTAAGTTTTATATCCCGCCTTCCTTGCCACGTCGACGATTGAAACTGACTCGAAAAATTCTTTGTCGTTGTACTGGCTCTGCTCGGTCAAAGCTCGTTGCAGGACCGGTACTGTCTGCGTCCACGAAGCGTAAACATTTTTGAAAATAATAAACTTTCCGGCGGCGGGCGTCAAGCGCGGAGTGTTATCGGGCGTGGCTTCATAGTCGGGATTAATCTTCGCGTCGTCGGGGAGGGCGGGCGTCGGCAAAAGTTTGTTGAGTTTGCTTTCAAGCCACGGCGTGTCGTCGAACGGGAAGGCGGGATTATAAGCGTGCATGTAGTCGCGGCTCGCGCTTTCGCCGATAACAAAAATCACAGTGCCCTTGGCTTTGGCGGCTAAGGTTTGTTCGGCGTCAATGGTCAAGTCGGCTAAGCGGGCGGCGCGTCCTTGAGAGTAAAGCTGAGTTTGGGCGGCGTAGTCGGTAACCGTCTTCCACAGCCCAGCCATCGAGGTTTGCGGCGCATAGTGAATCAATGCGGCGAAACTACAAATCAGCGCGATGGCGGCGGCGGCAGTCCGTTCCGTGTCCAATGTCGGCAAGCGTCGTCCAAAATTAACGTGGGCTTTGAACGCCAGCCGCAGGAGCAAGCCTATGACCGCGAAGATTATCAGCAGGTTAGGCAAGCCAATCATAGCGCGGAGGAATTCGCCAGCCTCGTGCCAATTAGTCAGGTAGATTGCCATGAGCGACGCCGGTGACAGGCAATGCCACGTCAAGCAGTAGTAAACTAATTCGACAAGCGGAATCAGACAGAAGAATAAGTTCAGCAGGCTCATCGACGCGGCGGCTAATCTCGACTTTGCAAGCAAGACTTCCGCGCTCGTGAGCAAAATAAAAATCGCCGTGCCGACAGCGAAATCGTAATAGATTAAAGACATGAACCATTGCCGCTGATAAGTCCACGTGTACAAGAGCGGGAACGTTATCAGCCACGCCAGCCCCGTTAAGAGGTTCGGCAACATTGGGCGGGAAAAAATTTCTGCGCGGGCGGCGAACTGAATCAACCACAGCAGAGCAATCGTCGCGGGTATCGGCGGTAAAAAATATTGCGGCGCGGCGGGCTGTCCTATGTCAATGTAAAAGACTTCGCCGAGGTAGTAATACAATGCCGCGTAGGCTAGAAATTTCTTTGCGTCAGACATGGGCGAGTTCAATGGCGAGCTTAGCGTTCTTGCGAGCCAGGTCGCCGAGTTCCTTTAGTAAAGTATCGTCGCAAGCGTTCTTGTGTTCGGAAAGCTTCTGCAAGGTCGCGTCGAAGATTTTATCCGCCGTCACGTCCGAGAGATTGCCGAGCGGTTTTTCGCCGACGGAATCAAGGAAACGTTCAATCTTCGGGTCGTAGGAGATGCCGAGCATGGGAACGTTCATCACGCCCGCGAATATCAGCGCGTGGAGCCGAACGCCAATTAGAACGTCCATACAGCCGACGAGGCTTAAAATTTCCTGCGTGGTGAATTCTTCGTCTAGGACGGCGGGCGGGCTTTTCATAAGGGTGGCGATTGATTGGGCGGCGCGTATGTCTTCGGGGAACTTCATCGGGATAAAGACAATCTTAGCGTCAAGCGTTTCTGTTATGCGGTCGAGGGCGGCGGCTAGTTCGCGCTGAAATTTTTCCCAATCAAGCCAATGACGAATCGCCACGCCGATAAATCGTCCGCTGGGATTGTCCACGTGCCGCGATAAGATTTCCCTGCCAACGTCAAGCGGCACGGGTTTAATCGCTAAGACAGGGTCGGCGGTGCAATAAATCTTCGGACGCGTTATCTTGAGTCGGGAAAGTTCTTCCAGCGAGCCGCGGTCACGAACGGTGATTAGGTCGACGCGGTTTAGGATAAAGTTCGTGAGCTTGTGAGCAAGCACGCCGCGAATCGGTCCGATGCCTTGGGCGTAAAGCATGACACGCCGCCCGAACGCTAGCGCAAAAAAAATTATTGTCAGGTAGTAGTAGAGGCTCCGCCCGCTCGTCACGTTCTGCAACAGTGAGCCGCCGCCCGATATGAGCAAGTCCGCCGCCCGAATTCTCTTTATGATTGTCCAAAGGTCCAGCCACGGCACCGCGTCGACGTTATGGCGTCGCTTAGTGTATTCGGGGTTGAGGGAGATGACAGTTACGCTTAAGTCTTCGACACCTTCGCGCAAGACTTCAAGCATCGCCGAGAGCATCGCCTCATCGCCGCCGTTTTTCGAGCCGTAATAGCCGGATACTACGATTTTCATATCTGCTCCTTAGTTCCTAATTCCTAGTCCTTAGTCTATTCTTCCCGCGCCGCAATTCCCCTGCTTGCATACGTTCAACGCGAATGATAGAATTGCGCCCGAAAGGAGTTGATTACTTTGACTAAGAAACTTTTTGCCGTAGCTCTTCTATGTGCGGCTATGATGATTAGCGGTTGCTCTGATTCGGCGCAGGTCGAAAGCACGACTAACACCGCGCAGGCGTCGCCCGTTGCTAAAAGTGTCCCCGCGTTCACGACTAAGACTATCACTGGCGAGACGGTTACGAATGAAATTTTCGTAGCAAAGAAAATTACCGTAGTAAACATCTGGGGGACGTTCTGCCCGCCGTGTATCGCTGAAATGCCCGAACTCGGAGATATGGCACGCAACCTGCCCGAAGGAGCACAACTTATCGGACTAGTCTGCGACGCCACGGACGGTTCTCCACAAATACAAAAGGCTTTGCAGATAACTAAGGAGGCGGGCGCGGACTTCGTGAACGTCATCCCCGACGAGAACTTGCTTAGGTTTATGGAAGGCGTTGAGGCAGTTCCGACGACGATATTTATAAATAGCAAAGGCGAAGTCGTCGGCAAGGCGATTATCGGTGCGGACGTTGACGGGTACAAAGATGAGCTCCAAAGACTTCTGGCGCAGTAGGCTGATAATCTTCTTGGCGGGCGTGGGCATGATTGGATTTGGCGTATGGCGCGGCGAACTGTCTACGGTCTTCGCGAAGGCTACGCGCATTTGCCTTGAATGCATTGGGCTTGGCTGATGAAACGGCGATTGATTCAGCTGGCGGCGACGCTCCTAACGAATCCATACGCGACGAACTTTCTAAGCGGCAAACTCTATCGCGGGGAGCTGAAGAACCTTTGCGCACCAGGTCTGAACTGTTGGTCGTGTCCGGCGGCGGCGTTCAGTTGTCCGATTGGCGCGTTGCAGACGGTCGCGGGCACGGGCGGCAAGTTCGGCTTTTACGCGGCGGGCGTCGTGCTGTTAATCGGCTTGCTACTCGGTCGGGCGGTGTGCTCTTTCTTATGTCCGTTCGGACTGATTCAGGAGCTTGCAAATAAAATCCCGTCGCCAAAGTTCAAGTTGCCGCGTCGACTGCTAAGCGTGAAATATTTACTGCTGATAGTCTTCGTGCTGATTCTGCCCGTCGCGACGGATTTGGGCGAGCCGACTTTCTGCGAATACATTTGCCCCGCCGGAACCCTTGAAGCCGGCTTACCGCTTATCGCCACGCATGAAGAGTTCCGCCCCGTGCTCGGCAAACTGTTCGCGCTAAAGGTTTCAATCTTGCTCGCCGTGATAGTGGCTTGCGTCGTCGTCAATAGATTTTTTTGCCGCGTGATGTGTCCGCTCGGCGCGATTTACGGCTTACTCAACAAGTACAGTTTCTATCAGCTGACCTGCGCGGCGGATAAGTGCGTTGGTTGCGGGAAATGCAAAGCGGTTTGTCCTCTTGACCTCGACCCGACGAAAGAATTTGCCTCCGCCGAATGCGTGCGCTGTGGAAAGTGCAAGACGGTTTGTCCGACACGAGCTTTGACATAAAAAAAGCGACGATTACTCGCCGCCAAGACAATTCAGAGGGTGCCCTTTGACGAGAGCACACCTTTTATTTTTTCGTCGAAGGAGACCGCCGCCCTTAGCGCGTGTCCCAAAGCCTTGAATATCGCCTCAACCTTGTGATGAGAATTTTTGCCGTAGAGAACTTTGACATGCAGAGTTATTCCCGCGTTGAAGGCGAACGCCCGCAGGAACTCTTCCAAAAGCTCCGTGTCGAAGGCTCCGATAGTCGGTGCAAGTTCCCCTACGTCGCAGACTAGGAACGGTCGCCCGCTGATGTCGAGACTGACTAAGGCAAGGGATTCGTCCATCGGCAAGAAAAAAGTTCCGTAGCGTGCGATGCCGCGTTTATCGCCTAGAGCCTCCTTTAACGCCGCGCCCAACGCAATCCCGATGTCCTCTATGCTGTGGTGCCCGTCAACGTCCAAATCGCCCGCGCAGTGGACTTTCAAATCAAATTGCCCGTGCACAGCGAAAAGGTTCAGCATGTGATTGAAGAAGCCGACGCCCGAATCAATCTCCGCCACGCCCGCGCCGTCTAAATTTATTTCCACGTCTACTTTAGTTTCATTCGTCGCCCGATTGACTTTGCCGACTCTCATTGTCCCGCCTCCAGAAAAGATTTAATCGCGCTGAAAACTTCGTCGTTCTCGGTGCGCGTCCCGATTGATATTCGCAGACAATTCTTAAGCCCGAACGCGTTCGGCGAAAAATATCTTATCCCAATGCCGAGCGTCTCTAAATAGTCTTTAAGCTCCTGCGCCGCGTCCAAGCGTATCAAAATGAAGTTTGCCTCTGACGGGAAGACCTCGACGCCGCGAAGTGTCTTAAGACGTTCGTCCATGCGCTTGCGTTCGGCGATTATCATTTGCAGACGCGGCACGAATTCATCGCGCATTTGATAGACGACGTCCGCCGCTGCCAGTGTCAAAACGTTCATGTGATAGGGCATGAAGCATTTGTTAATCATGCGCGTGACGCCGGGTTGAGCAATCATGTAGCCGACGCGTGCGCCCGCCATGCCGTAAGCCTTAGAGAACGTCCGAGCCACGATTAGATTTGGATAACGTTTGACCAGATTGACAGCCGAACGCCCGTAAAACTCAACGTAAGCCTCGTCAAGCAGGAAAGCGCAATCAATCGACGCGGCAATCTTTTCGACCTGCGCGGGTGTCAAGGCGTTGCCAGTGGGGTTATTCGGGTTGCACACGACCGCTAAGCTTGTGTTGACATCGCGGATTTTCTTTATGAACTCGTCGACGTTAAGATTAAATTGCGCGTCCAAGTCGAAGGGGAAGCCGTCAGCCTCCGCCGCCTTAGCGTAAATCTTGTACATAGAAAAGCTAGGCTGAGGATAAACGACCGCATGACCCGCGCCGCCGAACGCGTGGAAGACCTTTTCTATAATTTCGCTGGAGCCGCTACCTAATAGAACCTGCGACGCGTCAACGGAAAAGTTTCGGGCAATCTGTTCGACGAGCGAATAATATTCCTCGTTCGGGTAGCGATTGAACGCGAGCAACCCAAGCCGATTAATCACGCGCTCTTCAACAAGCGGCGGCAAAGATAGCGTCGATTCATTGGCATTGACCTTGATGCGGTAAGTTTTCTCCACGCCATCATAAGACGGCATGTCATTCAGTTCGTTGCGGTAATTGAGCATTTGCAAAACCTCACAGAATTTTTTCGGCGATTATAGCAGACGCGGCGGGAGCTTGCAAAGTTCATGCGCTAAGGCTAAAATGTTCGCGGAGATGATGAAAATGATTCGCGCCGACTTAGCGAGCCTGAACCTAGACGATAGACAACTTAGCAGGCTGGAAAAATTTTATCGGCTGGTGATTGAGCAAAACCGCGTAATGAACCTGACGACGATAACCGAGCCGCACGAATTCGCAATAAAACATATCGTCGACTCGGTGAGCGCGTGGGACGATGAACTACTGCGCGGCGTCGAAAGAGTTGCCGACATTGGGACGGGCGCGGGATTCCCTGCCGTGCCGCTGAAGATTTTCCGCCCTAAGCTACGCTTTACGCTGATTGATTCGTTAAACAAGCGCGTCGAGTTCTTAAGGCGAGTCGTGGCGGAATTGGAACTTGACGGCGTGGAAGTGATTCACGGACGAGCCGAGGAGCTTACTAGGCAGAAGACTTTCCGCGAACGTTTCGACGCGGTGACAGCACGAGCCGTCGCACGATTGAACATCTTAGCGGAATATTGCTTGCCGTTCGTGAAAGTTGGCGGAGTGTTTGTGGCGTGGAAGGGCAAAAATTTCCGTGAGGAGCTTGACGAGGCAAAAGCGGCGATTAAAATCTTAGGCGGCGGAAGAATTTCTATCCGCGAAGGGAGCTTGCCGACGCTGGAGAATAAACGAGCCGTGATATACGTCGACAAACAAAGAGCGACGCCCGATAAGTTCCCGCGCCGCGAAAGTGTGATTAGAAGTTTTAAGTTGGGAGATGTGAATTGACGTGAGAAAAAAATTTGTGACAGGCGCGGCGGTTCTCGCGTTGCTGATGAATGCGCCGCTTGCTTCAGCAGACGATGAAATTGTAATTTTCGGCGGCGAATTCGAGGACGAGGCATCAACTAAGAAAGCCGAAAAGCCCGCGCCTAAGAAAGAACTGCCACCGCCGCCAATCGAAGAACCTAAGCCTGAAGTCATCAAGGAGCCGCGACCTATTGAACAACCCAACGACTTGAAACCAGAGCCGCAACCCATTGAACAGCCCAACGACTTGAAACCAGAGCCGCAACCCATTGAACAGCCCAACGACTTGAAACCAGAGCCGCAACCCATTGAACGACCCAACGATTTGACTTCAGAACCGCAACCCATTGAACAGCCCAAATTGATACCGCCCCCGCCGCAACCAGTCGTTCCGCCGAGCATAACGCAGGAGCCAGTGATTGAAATCGAGCGACCGTTTCAACAGCCAAGCAACATATCGGGCGAGCGCGTCGATAAGCCGACAATCCGCCGTGAGCTAGTGCGTCCTACTGCGCCGCAACAAAGCTTAAGGACGCTCAAGCAGCGGTTCATCAAGATAGCCGCCGACGACACTTACACTTATTATCTTGATAAACAGTCGGTGCAATGGAAGAAGATGCCTTACATGGCAAGCGAGTATATGGCGGACGTTTGGATACGCATGGTGGAGCACAACCCCGCTCCGCTAAATGATGACATGGCTTATTACGGCAGGGAAAATTTCAATGCGGAAGTTGCTTTGGCGCGTGAGCAGGGCTATCAGTATTCGCCGGAAGATTTGCAGGTTCTTAGCCATCAAGCTTACGTCTTAGAACATTACTACCTGCGTCCGAAGACCAATCAGATTCAGTTCCTTTGCGAGCTTGAGGTTTTTGGTCGTCCGCAGAACACGATAAACGAGCGAGCTTACGATTACAAGAACTGGGAAAACTTGGTGCCAGGTAGCGTGGAATCAGTCATCTATGCCGCGACGCTAAAGACAATCGGTAAGGGCAAGTCGAGTGAGCGCGGGCATATGACCTTCATTGACATGCTAGACGAGTATGCGCGAATTGCTTTGAATTGATGAGGTGTGAAGTTTGGAAACAGGATTAATCCTGCCTGCGCTGATAATCTTATTGGCGGCTGTTAGCGGCTACTTTTCGCTAATGGAGACGGCGTTAATAGAAAGTCATCGCGGGCGGCTAGAAAAATTATCCGACGACGGCAACGAGGACGCACGGGCGGTTCTGTCAATGATAGAATCACCCGCGCCCTTGAGCGTCGCGCAAATCGGAATCACATTCACGGGAATACTAGCGGGCGTGTGCGCCGTGTTGGTTAGTCCGTCGATTGCTGGGCTGATAAGCTTATCTATAATCCCGGCGGCGGTAATCGCGCTGTGCCTCACGACGTTTATTTTTTTACTTCTAGGAGAATTCTTGCCTAAGCTCGCCGCAAAGCGCGACCCTGAACATTTTTTACTTAGCCGGTACAAGACGTTCCGAATTATCGTTGCGCTTATGAATCCGTTCGTTGCTATGCTTACGGCTATTGCTAATGGCGTGGCGTTTGTCTTCGGCGTAAACACTTCCAAAAGCGATGCCGTCACCGAAGACGAGGTTTTAGACCTAATAGAGCAAGGAACAGAAGACGGCACGATTGAGAAATCCGAACAAGAGATGGTCGACAGAATCTTTGACATAGGCGACGAAACGGCTTATTCGCTGATGACGCCGCGGGTTATGATTGTTTGGCTTGACCTTGACGACGACTTAGAGAAAAATTTAAAAATAGTGCAGGAAAGCCCGCATACAATCTTCCCTGTGGGTTATGGCAGTCTTGATGATTGTCGCGGGCTGATTTACGCGAAGGACTTACTTGACGCCGTGTTAAAGAACGGACGCGATATTGACCTAAGCAAGCTGATTCGCAAGGCAAGCTACGTTCCGCGAACTATGGAGGCGTTGCGTATCGTCGAGAAGTTCCGGTCGAGCGGCATAACCGAGGCTATGGTTAATGACGAGTACGGCGGCGTTATCGGGTTCATTACGCTTGATGACATCTTGCGCGAGATTGTCGACACCGAAGGCGACGAGGAGACCTTTAAACGCAACAAGGACAATTCGTGGACGGTGGACGGACTTTGTGACATTGACGAATTCAAGGAACGTTTCGGCATTGAGACTTTGCCCGATGAGGAGCATGACCACTTCCAGACTATGGGTGGCTTCGTGACTGCGTGCTTTGGATATATCCCGAAGGTCGGCGAGGTGCACGAGTGGAACGGCTTCCGCTTCAAAGTCAAGGAGATGGACGGCGTGCGCATTGGAAAGATTTTAATTACTAAGCTATGACTTACGACGAAAATATTTGTGTACGGTGCTTGGCTTGCGTGAGCGAGTCTGAATTCGGCGGCGTGACTTATCAGCGCGGTCGAATTTTTTTTGACGAGACTAAGCCGGAGGACTGGGAGAATATCATTTCAATCTGTCCCGTTGCCGCAATAA
>JACXWG010000124.1 GCA_014764605.1 Quinella sp. 1Q5
TCCTTCAAGAGGCAGTCGGCTCCGATGGCACGGTTTATCGCATGGACGGCGCAAAGTTCGCGTTCCTCACTGAAAGTCTTTCGCCCGAAGAAGTCGCCGTCAAGTACGAGAAACTTAGACGCGCCGCCTTGGCTGGTTTGCCCGTGGAAAACGTCCGGCAAGTCCTAACGATTAGCGGCGGTATGGTTCATTTCGACGGCGGCTCCTATGACGAACGCACGATTAGCGCAAGCATGACTTTTGTTTACAACGAGTCGAAGTTCTATCACAATGGCAAGCTCGTCAATTACAACGGCGCAATCGGCAGGAATACTCACGAATCACTTGAGCTTGTCGCCGAGGTTCGAGACGATATTTTAATGGACTGCAGAAACTTTTCCCTGCGTTATCAACCCGTCTTCAATGCCAAGACCGAACAGCTTACCGCCATTGAGGCTTTACTTTGCTGGCATAGTGAACGCTTCGGCGATGTGCCCCCGTCGGCTTATGTGCCCGTCCTTGAGCGCGACTTTCTCTTTGAGGAGTTGGGCTATTGGATTCTCCGGCAAGCAATGAAAGACGCCCTTAAAGTTTTGGCTCGCAAGCCCGATTTAACTTTGAACGTGAACATTTCGCCCGCGCAAATCGTCGACGACTTCTTATTTGAGGAGATTGATAAGATTGAAAAGGCGGTTGGCTTCCCGCTAAATAATCTTTGCTTCGAGTTGACGCAGAGTTGCCGCTTGATTGAGCCGAGCATTTTACGTCGAATCGTCCGCGCCCTTAAGCGCAAGGGTATTCTCTGCCTGATTGATGATTTCGGGAGCGGCGTGGCGTCGATTGACTTCCTGCGCGACCTCGCCCCGACCTTTATTAAGCTTGAACGCGATTACATCTTGAACATAAAGGACAAGCCCGGCAACTTGCAAATCGTGCGGCACCTTTCCGAGCTTGCCACCGAACTTGGGACTAAGGTTTGCTTGAAGGGCATAGAGAACGCCGCGATTCGTGAGACGACGAAGGATTTCCCGATAGTCAACGTGCAGGGCAACTACTATTCTGCGGCGATTACTCTTGATGAGATTGTCGCGAAGTATCTATGACCAAAAAAATTCGGCGATGAGCTCCGAAGAGTTCACCAAAATGCGCCGAGATGCCCCTCATGGGGTGGAAAGGCGCAATCCTCTCTTGCTTTTTTCTGTCAATTAGGTTATAAGGTGTTTCGGCGATTCGTCAAAAAATTTTATCGGGAAAACGGTTCGCGTGAACACTCCGCTAAGGCACCCGATTTTGGGAAACCTCAATGCTGCAAGTAGAAATATTTGCAGGGCTGTAAATCAACCAGCCAAACGCGGCGGATGAAAGTCTAGCTGCAAGCTCTCGCCTTTAGGCGGGGAGTAGTTGATCGCCTTTTTTATTTGCCGTTTAAGTCCCTTGCTTTAACATTTATCGTGACAGTCGGAGCGACGGTCGTCGGGAATATTATCTCCCACGTCGTCTGCAAGTGGCTCGATAGATAAGAGATAGAGCACAGTGGTTATCGTTAAGCTACAAAACGAACAGCGTTATAAAACGTTTGAACCCCGAGTTGCAGGTCGGGGTTCTTTTTGTGTCCAGTCACCGTGATTACAACATTGTAGCTTCTAAATCTACGCCCAAATCTTTTTCAAGTCATAGCACGAACTTTATCTTCAATGAACGCTATCTCCGCCGCCGTCAGTTTGTATTTGCGATAAAGTTGCCCGTCAACGTCGCCGCCCCAATCTATGTCGCTCGTCGCTGGGTTGAAGTCTTGTAGCGGTACTTTTGCCCAAGTCGCCGGCGGATTGTGTTGCGTCACCTTGAGAATGCCCAACATGACGCGGCAAAACTTGCTCCTTATGTAGGCTATGCAAGAGTCCGCCTCCGCCCGCGTATCGAACGCTCCGACGCTGATAAACGTCTGGGTGCTGCCGACAAGCGGCGAGCCGACAAGCGGCGAGCCGACAAGCGGCGTACTAACCACTTCACCCAACGCCCCACTGCCATTGGATTTCGGGACTAAGACTTTAAACTTAGTCAGCGGCGCGGGAGAGTTCAGCCAGTCGCGGCGAATCCATTTAAAGACGCGGCGCATCTTCAGTAGCCCAAGAATTTGAATGTATTCGCGTCCGTCGTCGGGTTTGACGTTCAAAAAGATTTGCGGGAGCTTTTCAAAAATATTTGTCGTCAAGTCGTCGGCGTGCCCGTCGCTTAGAACGTTAGCGGCGTTTGGATTGTCCTCGTGAAATTGCCGCGTGAAGTGATAGATTTCGGGCGGGTAAATAATCTCGCTAAACGGGCTGAAGTTCGGATTGTCGACGACAGCTTTTTGATGAATAGCAATCAGCTCGTCAAAGGGGATAAAAAGTTTAATCGGCTCTAAGGTCTGATTCTTATCGTAAAGGGTGATGGCTACACCGCCTTTGATGTCAGAGGTCGGGAAAAATTTTCTGCTGTCGCGTTCGTAGCGGATAATCTTCAAGTGTTCGTTCGTTAGAAGTCTTTTATTGAAGTCCTTAGGAGTTTTGCCCGCATTGAACAGGCACCGCGCCGGGTGGACTAACGAGACCTTATCGGAGAGTTTGAAGGCGGTTTCAATGAAGTAATTGTAGACGGGTTCATCGCTTGTGTTAGCCGTGGCATTTTGATAGGGCGGGTTGCCAACGACGGCATCGAAAAACATTTTGCCAGCTCCTTTATTCCAGAAATTTTTATTGGTAACGTTCTTGAGGAATTGCGCGGCTTTATTTTTAAGCTGATTAATGAGGTCGTCGAAGCAATGGGCGTTGACGGAGCCTGCGCGATAGCCGAGCAAAGTTCTGCGGGTGATAGTCTTCGCCATGGGCGTTTTGCAGATGACAAAGACATTATCGGCGATAGTCATATCCCAGAGGCGGCGGAGTTCGTCGAGAGGGATTTTATCTTCGCTGACGTTGCCGAGCCGCGCCCTAAAAATTTTGTGGGTGACGTAAAGCGGATAAAGCCCCGTCTTTGAATTAATCTCAAGGATTTTTTTATCGGGCGTGAAGAAGTCCTCGG
>JACXWG010000015.1 GCA_014764605.1 Quinella sp. 1Q5
GACAACCAATGCAACCGCGAACGCCCAAGCATATATCGGCATTTAATCAACCGTCCTGTTCAAATTTTATGCAAGGAATTGTACAACAGCGGCTAAAACTCGTCAATCGCGCCGCAACAAAATTTTCTTAAGGCGTTGCGGCTCAAAATATTTTTGTGTACAATGTATTAGCTTTATTGAATCATAAATAAGGAGGTGGAAATTTGAGAGGCGACAGGCGACAGGCAAACGAATTGCGCGAAGTCTTCATTGAGCGGCGGGCACAAAAATATCCGGCGGGCTCGGCACTGATTGAAATCGGCAATACCAAAGTTCTCTGCGCGGCGACGATTGATGACCACGTTCCAACCTTCTTGAAGGGCACGGGAACTGGTTGGCTCAACGCGGAATACTCTATGCTACCAGGTTCGTCGACTGAAAGAATTCCCCGCGAACGTTCCAAAGTCGGCGGCAGGACAGCGGAGATTCAACGGCTAATCGGTCGGGCGTTGCGGGCAGTGACTGACTTGACGGCGATTGGCGAACGCTCAATAATAATCGATTGCGACGTTTTGCAGGCGGACGGCGGCACGCGCACTGCGTCGATAACGGGAGCCTTCGTCGCGTTGGTCGAGGCTTGCGAAACTATTTATCAAGTTGGCGGCGTCTTCCCCGTGAAAGATTTCGTCGCGGCGATTTCGGCGGGCATTACTCCTGACGGCGATAAGATTCTCGACCTTTGCTACGCGGAGGACTCAACGGCGGCGGCTGATTGCAATGTCGTGATGACTGGCGCGGGCGAACTCGTCGAAGTGCAGATAACCGCCGAGAAGAAGCCTTTCACCCGTGCGGGGCTTAATGAGTTGTTAGACTTGGCGGCGGGCGGCATTGACGAATTGATTTCCCTGCAGAAGGACGCACTCGGCAGAGAACTTGTTTGGAGAGTTGGGAGGGTTGGCTGATGAAAAAGATTGTGCTTGCGTCGAAGAACTCGGATAAAGTCAAGGAAATGCGCCTTATCCTTTCAAGCTTGCCGACGGAAATTTTATCGCTTGCTGACTTCGGAGACTTACCCGACGCTGTGGAAGACGGCTTGACCTTCGAGGCGAACGCGCTAATCAAGGCTAGGTTCTTCTGCAGGCATACAGGGTTGGCTTGTCTGGCTGATGATTCGGGTCTTGAAGTCGACGTTCTTGGCGGTTTGCCCGGCGTCCATTCGGCTCGATTCGCGGGCTATCATGCTGACGACGCGACAAATAATCAAAAGTTACTCGACGAACTTAAACGAGTTGGCGTTGATGAGTCGGCGGCGGATTATCGATGCGCGTTGGCGTTCGTGGACACTGACGGCACCGAACTTTTGACGGAGGGAAGGATTGACGGCAAGATTAAAGTTATTCCTCAAGGTAGCGGCGGCTTCGGCTACGACCCTTACTTCTACATTGACGATTGCCGCACTATGGCTCAGCTTTCCACCAACGATAAGAATTCAATCAGCCACCGGGGCAAGGCTTTAAAGGAGATGGTTCTAAAGTTGAAGGAAAAGTTTTCTTAGGCGCAACAAGGTAGAAAGGGGGAGAGTCGCGCCTATTGTGAGCGCGGCACCTGCCGTGAAGATTGGACTTATCAGCGACACTCATGGAAATTGGTCGGCGATAGACCAAGCGTTAAGTATCGCGCAGAATATGGATATGTGGCTTCACATGGGCGATTGCACACCCGACGCAGAATACTTGCAATCATTACTTGACGTCCCAGTTTACAGCGTGGCGGGCAACTGCGACTGGCCGACGCCGAATATTTTATACGAGAGAATCATTGACGTTGCAGACCACAGAATTTTTATCACGCACGGTCACAACTACGGCGTGCGTTACACACAGGAATATATCATGGAGGCGGCGGAGTCGCAGAACGCGGATATTGCCGTCTATGGTCATACGCACATTGTCGAATACTTAATTGGTCCGCCGATTATTTTAAATCCAGGCAGTGCCTCGCGTCCGCGTGATGATACTCGCGGTTCGTTCATGGTTATGGATTTGGAAAGAGGCTCCGACCCGAGAATCACCGTTGTCCGCATGAAATATAGATAAACATTGAGGGGTTAGTTGAGGCTAATCCCTCTTTTGACAGGGGGAATGGATATGAGCCATATGAGCCTCTTGGAAGCGTTCTTCTGGGCGATAGTCGTAGTGTTTGGGATTATTCTCTTTGGGTTCATCATTGAATACAAAGATTTCGGCGACGGCGGCGGCGATGATTGGGGCGACTTCGGCGGATAACAAAAAAAACTCCTCGGCATAACGTCGGGGAGTTTTTCTTTACGTTCGTTTGAACATCTTGGCTAGGTCGTCGGCAGTGAACTTTATAATCGTGGGGCGTCCGTGCGGGCAAGTATGCGGGTGCGTCGTCGTCGAAAGTTCATTCAGCAGGATTTCCATTTGCCTAAAGTTAAGCTCTTGCCCCGCCTTGATTGCCGCCTTGCAAGCCGTCGTAGCCAACATTGCTTGACGAAATTTTTTTGCAATGTCGTCCGCCTCGTTCACGCCGTCGAATATCTCGCTGATGATTCCGCGTAGAAGGTTTTCGGCGTCGGTGTCTGCGGCGTCGAGTGGAACTTCAACCAAGCGGAATTCGTTATCGCCGCTCGGCTCCAACGTGAAGCCTAACTCAGCGAAGACGCTAAGATTTTTTTCAATCAGCTCCGCCTCCCGCGAATCAAACTTCATGACCCGATGAATCAGCAAACCTTGCGCGGGAATTCGTTCAGCGTAGTTGCTCAACCTGTCGAAAAGTATCCTCTCGTGCGCGGCGTGTTGGTCGACGATATACAAATCATTGCCGCCTTGCGCCACGATGTAACAGCGGGCAACTTGTCCAATCGGCTCCAACTCAAAAGATTTCTTCGGCGGTTCGACCTTCGGTTGCGGCTTGAGAACTTCTTTAGACTTGTCGACGGGCGGCAAAGTCTGTTCAATGTCGAAATCGTCCTTAGGCGTCTTCTTTGGCTTTGAAGTTTTCTTAGGCGGCGGCTCTTGAAATTCCTTGCTTAAGTCAAGCTGTTCAAAGTGCGGCGTCTCTGGTGCGGCGGCGACCTTCGTTAAGTCGTGTTCGGTTGCGTCGTCCTTGCCCTCGACGGCTTGCCTTACCGCATGATACACCGCCTTAAAGATTTTGCCCTCGTCGTCGAACTTAAGCTCAATCTTCTGCGGGTGTACGTTCACGTCGATTGAACTTTGCGGCACGTCGATTATCACGATTGCAAGCGGAAAACCCGTCTTGGGTATCAGCGACTTGTAAGCCTCGTCAACAGCCTTTGAAATCGTCCGATTTTCCACGACGCGCCCATTGATGATGAACGTTTGCCAGCCGCGATAGCTTTTTAAGATATTCGGCTTAGTCACGTAGCCCGCGAGCTTTAAGTCGTCGTCGTCATGCTTGAGCGTTAAGAGTGAGTCAGTTAGCTCCGTGCCGTAAATCGCGCTTAGGGTGTCAAGCAAGTTGCCGTTGCCAGGCGTGGCTAGCGCAGTCCTATTGCCGTTTATGAATCGGAAGGCGACGTTCGGGCGGCTCAATGCAAGCTTAACTATGAAGTCGTGAATTTTATTTGCCTCGGTCGGCGTGGACTTTAGGAACTTTAGCCGAGCCGGCGTGTTGAAGAACAAATCCTCAACCAAAAGCGTTGACCCGACTTTGCAACCGATTTCGTGCGTGTCTTGCAACTTGCCGCCGTCGATTTTAATTTTGGTACCGAGTTCGTCCTCTGCGCGGCGCGTCTGTAATGTGAACTTCGACACAGTAGCAATCGTCGGAAGAGCCTCGCCCCTAAAACCAAGCGTCGTGATTCGTTGAAGGTCAGCGGCGTTTGAAAGCTTACTCGTTGCATGACGTTTGACTGATAATGCGGCGTCCTCTCTGCTCATGCCGGTTCCGTCGTCCGTCACACGAATCAAAGCCTTGCCGCCGTTCTGGATTTCGATTTCGATACGCCGTGCGCCCGCGTCAATTGCATTTTCCACAAGTTCTTTGACGACAGACGCTGGACGTTCGACGACTTCGCCCGCCGCAATTTTATTTATCGTGCTCGTGTCGAGGAGTTTAACATTTGCCATTCAAGTATCACCTGCCATAAGCAAAACTTTCTTCATTATGTCACCTCGCCAAAGGATTCAACTCGCGCCTTGCCGACTGTGTCCAAACCACGACCGCTGAACATATCGCGAAGATTATCCCGCCGAAGATAACATAAGGCGTGCCAAATCCGTCGATAAAGAGACCGCTAAACGCCGTGCCCGCCATGCAACCGAGATTCGCCGACGTCAAGAAAATTCCGTTCGCGAAGTCGGGAGCTTCTGGAGCCGCTCGGAATATCCAGAACTGATAAATATTAGCCGCGATGCCTGCCAATATCCCCCAAAGAATGATTAACGCCGTCAGCAAATAAAAATTCGGCTCGTTGAAGAAGGCAACATAAACCGCCGCCAAGACGAACGGGAAGAACTTCACCGTCGCCATTGGTTGAATCGTCAGCAAGTTGCCAGCCAGCATACTTCCAAAGATATTGCACACGCCGAAGACAAACAGCATTGCACTGACCGAAGTCGGCGCGACCATCGAGACCTTTGCTAAGTATTCCGCCGCGTAATTGAAGACACCGAATATTGAACCGTCCAAGAAGATTACCGCGACGATTGACGCCCATAAAACTTTCTTGTGCAAAATCTTCAGCTGACTGCCGTAACTCATGACCTTCTTAACGGGCATTGACGGGACGTAAAGAATCGTCGCGAGGAGTGCCACGAAGGTAACCAGTGCAAAGAACGTCATCGACGCCGTTAAAGATATTCTTTCCGCTAAGAAGTTGCTTATAGGCACGCCGACGACCATACCCGCCGCCACGCCAACATTTATCTTGGCAACTGCCTTGGGGGCTTCCTTAACTCCAACAACCATAGCCGCGACCGTGAATGCCATTGAACAATAAACCGGATGGAAGAACGCCGGCAAGACCCTAACCGCCAACAGTAAGTCAAAGTCCTTAGCGAAAATCGAAATGACGTTGCAGACTGTGAACAATCCTAAGACTAGAATCATAACGTGCTTGCGATTGAACCTTGAGAAAATCAGCGGCATCGTCGGACCGGCTATCGCTACGCCCAATGCGAACAAGCTGATTAGAAGTCCCGCATGGACAATCGTCACGTCGTAGCGTTCGGAGATATACGGCAGAATTCCGATAAAGCCCATCTCCGTATTCAATATCCCGAAGACGCCAACCATTAGAATGAATATTAGCAGATTTTTGTTGCTCGTCATTATGAGTGTATCTCCTTAGTCACCACGAATAAAAAATTTTCCTAAACGATAGCTTCTTCTCCTTGAGGAACGAACGTATCAGCACAAACGCAACTAAGGCTTCCGCCACGTCGTTTATTGAATAGTTCAGGGAAACGTATTCTATCGGCAAGAACTTCGGCAACAGCCAAATTAACGGCACTTGCACAAACAGCGGAACCAGACTGACTATCAGATTTCGCCACTCGTCCTCCAAAGCCGCCATTATTCCGCTTAGCCACGTATACAGCCCGACGAACGGTTGCAAAACGAACATCGCCCGCAGGAAGGTTAGCATTTCGGGCGTTATCGGCTCGTTGCTGTTTAGGAAAATCCGCGTCAACTCCTCCGTGAATATCATCAGCACCGCATATATCGCAAACGTTAAAATCGCCGTCAAGAAGAAGTTGTACCTCATTACCCGCAGGCAATGTCTTTCGTTCTTTGCGGCGTAGAGTCGGCTAATCAAAGGTTGAACGCCCGTATCAAGTCCGTTAAGCGGCAAGAACACGAACGTTAAGATTATGTTCGAGACCGTCACCATAGCCAGCAAGCTCGCCGCGTCGTAGCTCAAAACAACCGCGTTCAAGAAGTATTCGATAAAGGCCGTCATCACTGTTGCGACTGCGAAGCCAGCACCGATTCTAATCTCACGGAAAATATATTCGAGACTGCTAAAGCCAGACGAGCTAGAAAATTTTTGCCGCGAGTATTTGAAGTACCAGAAGACAATCACCGTGCCAGAAATTTGCGCAAGCATCGTAGCCAATGCCGCACCCCACATGCCCCAGCCGAAGACGATTATAAACAACGCGTCCAGGATTATGTTTAGCAAGACGGTTGAGCCGATTAGATAGATGACGTGTGCGGGCTTGTCGATGCAACGCATGAAAGCTCCCGTCATGTAAACTATAATCAAGAACGGCAATCCGCAAAAAGAAATTCTAAGGAATTCAATCGCCAAATTGATTACGTGTTGCTCGTCTGGAGTGTCGACGAAGAGCATAAGCAACGGTTCGATGATGATGTTCCCGACGACCGCAACGATTATCCCGATGACCGCCGCGCAAAGGTAATTGGTTCGTATGATTTTTTCGGCAAGGCTTTTTTCGCCCACGCCAATCTTCTCTGAGACGACCGCACTGCCGCCAGTCTCAAACAGTGTCCCAATCGCCCCGAAAATCATTACAATAGGGAAGATTAACGCCATAGCCTCCAAGCCGTCGACGCCAATCCAGTTCCCGATAAAAAATCCGTCCGTCGCTGTGTAGATACTCATCGCGACCAGAGCCGCAAAAGTCGAGCCGCCGTATTTGATAATCTCGGCTATCGTGGAGAAAAAATCCTCTCTCATGATTTAATGTTAGGCCTCCAACTCAAATTGAAAATCTGCGCAAATCCCGTCATGTCTAAAACTTCCATGACTTGATTGCCAACGTTCTTAAGCGTTATCGTCCCGCCCTGAGCACGAATTTTTTTCATTGCGGCAATCAAAATCCTCAAGCCCGCCGACGCGATATACTCCAGCCCGTTCAAATCAAACGTAGCGTTCTTCGCACCGTCAAGCAGGGATAAAATCTCGTCCTTAGTGGCGTTCGCGGCGTCGGTATTGAGCTTGCCAGAAAGTTTAACCGTCACATGGTCGCCGTCGCGTGTGGAAGAAATATTCACGTCCCGAATGTCTTCTGGCGGATTGTAAGCCACAACATATTTCTTCAGCATGACGAGCGGATACAAATGCTCTTTGAAGAAGCGCAAGTTCTCTTCGCCGGCGTCGTCCATTAAGTTCTCCGTGATGATTCCGCGCTCCAAATTAACCTTAGCGTCGCACCAATAAGCAAAATGATTGACGCCGTTGATAGTGTAATCAGCCTTAGCGAACAGCCCGATTGAATGCGTCTCGTCAATAGTCTCGTCAATGCTATAAGCGACAATCCGACCGTCGACGCGAATCACGAACCCGAAAAGATTTTTCACGTCGTCCCAATGCTCAATCGCAAAAAGGAATGCGTCGCTGTCATCTTGAGCCGTATCGACGTGTTCGACGCGCTCTTGAAGATTTTTTTCCGCGCCGACATGGAACTGCCAAAGCTCGTTAAAAATCTCCGGCGTAATCTCCTCGAGCGTGTACTTGTAATTTTTCTCGAAGGCGTTGCACGCGTTGCGCATTCTCTTAAACTGCTTGCCCGTAAGATTTTCCAGGCGGTTAAGGTCTAAGACATAATCCCACATGTCGCGGTCGTCCTCGACTTCGATAGCCTCGCCGAGCTCGCGCTGCCAAATCTTAAGCAGATACTCCGGCACGAAATTAAAGACGGTACCAGCGGGCACATGCGCCTTGAAAACTTTCTTCCAGTCAATTTCATCCCAATCGCCGAGGGGGGCTCCCCAAAGCTCCATATCGTCGGCGGTGAACTTATGCCAGCAGAGATTATCGGCATAGGCGCGCTTAGTCTTGGCTTTATCCCGATTGGCAAGCAGATACAACGGCGACGCATTAGATGGAATCTGAATGCACCGGCTAAGATAATCCATGTAGCGTTCGTTGTCGCTGAAGTCGAAGTCCTCAAAGTTAATCATTGTTTAAACTCCCTTCTTAAAAACCTGAACCAAGGCTTGAAAGATTTACATTAACAACCACATCTTGATAGTAAGGCTCGGTCACGGCGACGCCTTCGGGCTTATCGAAGTCCTTCGGGCGGTTTAAATCGTCAGCGGGCACGACTATCCAAAAAACAACGTCGACTTGCCCCGAAGTCAACGCGGCGGCACGAGCTGCGCTTTCAATCTGCACGAGGTCGATATTTTTCCCGATACGTTTCGAGATTTCAGCAAGGACAGCCGTATTAAAACCCGCAGGCGTCCCGTCAGCTAGCACAAAGTCCAGCATGGGCAAATCGCCCGTGACGCCAACCTCAATCGTTTCTGCGCCGTCAATGTGCACAATCTCGACGGCAATCGGGCTCTCGTCAAACTTCGTGACGTACCTATCAATCAAGGCGTCAAGGGTGCCGTCAGCCTTCATTGCGTCAATCGCCGCGTTGAAGGAGTTCTTCAAGTCAACGTCATCTTCACGCATCGCACAGCAAAAGTTATCTACAAGAGGAACGGTTTGATTCTCATTGATTTGGTAATCGGGATTGTTCGCCGCCATGTACTTTGCAACGCTACCATAAGTTTGAATCGCGTTGATGTTGCCCGCCGACAAAGCCATTTGCATTGAATTGAAGTTGTCGTAGAAATTCATCTCGCCGCCTCCGGAATACTTCGCGGCTTGTTCGGGCGTGGTGTTCAGCTGAGTGAGCGTTCCGACTTTGATTGACTGTTGCTTGTCCTGCGACGAGCCGCACCCGCTAACCGTCAGAATCACCAGCAGTAGCAGAAAAATCTTTCTCATTGTCCTAATTCCTTCCTTGCTTGTTGTTGCAGTTCATACAGTTTACCCATTGCCTCAATCGGCGTCAAGCTGGGCACGTCGATAGCTAGCAAATCTTTAAAGCCCTGTGCAACGAACATATCAGGCGCGGAACCTTTCCTGTTGATGACGGGGCGGACGGGTTCGGACTTCTCCATTGACTTTAGAATTTCTTCCGCACGTTTCATCACGGACTTTGGAAGCCCGGCTAGCTTTGCGACTTGAATGCCGTATGATTTATCTGCGCCGCCCTGCCGTATTCGACGTAAGAAGATAACTTCGTTGCCGCGTTCCTTGACCGCCACGCAGAAATTTTCTATCCGCGCTGAAGTCTCCGCTAAATCGGTTAGCTCGTGATAATGCGTGGCGAACAGAGTTTTAGCCCGAACTTTTTTATCAATGTACTCAATCACGGCGCGGGCAATGCTCATGCCGTCGAAAGTCGAAGTACCGCGCCCAACCTCGTCTAGGATAATCAAGCTCCGGTCTGTCGCGTACTTGAGGATTTGCGCTACCTCGTTCATCTCGACCATAAAGGTTGATTGCCCGCTTACAAGGTCATCACTCGCGCCTATCCTCGTGAAAATCCTGTCGACGGGGCAAAGGTTCGCGCTCGCCGCCGGAATGAAACTGCCCGCCTGCGTCATCAACGTCAAAAGCGCAACCTGCCGCATGTAAGTCGACTTGCCCGCCATGTTCGGTCCGGTGATTATCATCATCGCGCAACGGTTCGGGCTTAAGCTCGTGTCATTCGGTACAAACAGACTGCTGGTTAAAATCCTCTCAACCAAAGGATGCCGCCCGTCGCGAATGTCAATCGTTCCGTCAATATTCAGGTCGGGGCGCGTGTAGTTGTTCAGGTGCGCCGCCTCCGCCATAGAGGCGATAACGTCAATCAACGCAAGCCGCTTGGCGGTGTCCTGGATTTGCGGCAGACGAGCCTTAACGCGGTCTCGAACTTCGCAGAAGAGATTGTACTCAAGATTAACTATGCGCTCCTGCGAACCGAGTATTTGCGTCTCGTACTCTTTAAGCTCCTGCGTGATATAGCGTTCGGCATTGCTCAGAGTTTGCTTGCGAATGTAATTGGCGGGAACTTTGCTTGCTCCGCTGTGCCGCACCTCGATATAGTAGCCGAAGACGCGATTATAGCCGACCTTCAACGCCCGAATTCCCGTCTTAGTTCGCTCGCGTTCCTCAATGCCTTGCAGGACAGCCTTATTATCAACCGACAGGCGACGCAGATTATCAAGGTCTTCATTGTAGCCGCTGTTGATGATGCCGCCGTCCCGCACGGACAAGGACGCGTTCTCGCTGATTGCCTCGCCGATAAGTTTTGCCTCGTCGCTGAAGTCCCCTAAACCGTTTCGGCACGCGGCAAGAATATCGCTAGTCACGTCGCGGAGAATTTCTTTGACCTTCGGCAGGGCAAGCATAGAAATTTTTATCGCCGTCAAGTCGCGGGCATTAGCCGAGCCGACTTCAATCTTAGTCATCAGCCGTTCAAAGTCGTGAATATCCTTTAGAGCCTCGCGTAAATTTCGCCGCGTCGTGAAATTCTTAAAAAGTTCCTCCACGGCGTCGAGTCGTCGATTAATCGCGGTAATGTCCACGAGCGGGCTTTCAAGCCAACGACGTAGCAGACGATTGCCAAGGGCGGTTTTCGTACAGTCCAGCACGTCGAAGAGCGTATCCTTCTTTGAGCCGTCGCGCAGGTTCCGGACGACCTCCAGATTTCTTAAAGCCGTCGCGTCAAGGACAAGATGATTGCTCATGTCAAGGCGGGTGAGCTTTGCGATATGCTTTAGGTCGGTGCGCACGGTCGAATGAATGTACTGCAGGAGATTTTCTACGGCACGGGCGGCAAGCTCGGCGGCTGGCAAGTCGTCCGCATTGAAGTGTTGCTCGGAAAAGTTCTCGGCGGAATTCTGCGCGGCGTCAGTCGTCGTGAACGTGCAACCGTCAAGCTTAAGGTCAGCGAAGTTCTTCAGCCGCTTTAGGAAGGTCAGCTCGCCCGCGATTAAAATTTCATGCGGGCTGAGGCGGTAGAGTTCGTCGAAGAGATTTTGTTCGCGATTAGCCCCGTCATAGAGTGCGTAGAAGATTTCGCCCGTGGAGATGTCCGCACCCGCCAAGGAAAGTTCTTCGCTGCCCTCGGCAATCAACGCAAGGTAATTGTTGCCCGCCGTCGTCAAAGCGTCTTCAGTCAGAATCGTGCCCGGCGTGACGATTTTGGTTAGTGCACGTTCGGTTAAGCCTTTAGCCTTGGGGTCGCCGATTTGGTCGACGATTGCCACGCGATAGCCTTTGGCAACGAGTTTCTGCAAGTAACCTTCGACGGCATGGGCGGGAACGCCGCACATAGGCACGCCTTGCCGTTGAGTGAGCGTCAAGCCGATTTCCTTTGAAGCAGTCAAAGCGTCCTCGTTGAACATCTCGAAGAAGTCGCCTAGACGGAAGAACAAAAGCTCGTTGGGGTGCTGCGTCTTCTGTGCGTGATACTGTTCCATCATCGGCGTTAAAGTTTTGTCGTTCAAGTCCTCACCTCTGAAAATTTTGTCCGTGCCAGTTTAACAACTTTCCGCCCTAATTGCAAAAAAAACTAGGTCAGCTATTACATTGCCCGCCGCCGATTTGATAAAATGGGCAAAACTTTGGACGGAGGAATAATCTATGCAACCAAGACGCAAGGCAATACGAGCAGGGATTTTATTTATCGCGCTGATGATAGTTAGCGGCGTGGTGCTGATGTATCGCGGCAATGATGCGGTGGTGCTCGCCACGCAAAAGAAGGACGGAATTTTGACGGCGGAGCAAATTAAGTTATCATTCGACTCAGTGGGCGGGCGATTAATTAACGAGGCTGTTCGCGAAGGTCAGGAAGTCAAAGCGGGGCAAGTAGTCATGGAACTCGACGCGACGGACACGACCCTAGCGATAGAAAAGCTCACGGCGCAGATTGCACAGCTAGACGCGCAAATCAATTCGACATCGGGCAACATGCGTACAAGCTTATTCAAAGTCACTAACGACGAGCAACAATCCTTCCGGCAAATCGATAGCCAACGCGGAGCCGTCAATGCGGCACGAGCGACGCTATCCAATGCCGAACTCGATTACAAACGTAAGGCGGAACTCTTCAAGGAGGGCGCGATTGCAAAATCTCAACTCGACGATGCAACTATGGCTCTCAACGTGGCACGCGCTAACGTCGACACTCAACAACAACTCCTAGACCGATTGTTAGCGGGCATAGCGGACACAGGCGCGACTGATTCATTGCGTTTGCCGACGATATAGCAGGAACGAGCTACGGCTGAGAACATTCAAAACGACATCGCCGCCCTAACTCAGCAAAAGAAAATGTTAGAGGTTCAGCTTAAGGAACTTGAGGTCGCTAAGTCCCGATTGACATTGCACGCGCCCGAAGACGGCAAGATATTATCAATCCTGCAGAAGCAAGGCGAAATGATTTCTCCAAACGTGCCAGTAGTCTTGCTTGAGTCTAAGCGCGTTTACTGCGACATTTATCTTTCGGAAGAGCAAGCGGTCAATCTGCACGAAGGCGACGCGATAATTTGCTGGACTGTCGCCGACGATAAAGAGGTTCGCGGGACGATTCGATTGTTGACGCAGGCTCCTGGCTTCGCAGACCTAAAGCAGTCGCGGAAGAAGGGCAAGCCGACTTATCGGCGTTCCAAGTGCGAATCTACATTGACGAGCCGGAAAAAGTTTTGGCGGGTCAAACGGTTACGGTTAAATTCTAGGTGACGGCATGGGCTTTATAAATTCATTCAAAGACGAGATTAAGTTTCTGTTCAGCGGCAAGGGTATGCCTTACGAGAAAGTTTGCTTGATGGTCGCGATGATTATCAGCGTGTTCTTGAGACTGATACTCGCTGGGAACTTTGAAGAAGACATTGCCGCCTTTGAACAGGTCAGTTTGGGCGGCTACATCCCCTCCGAACTCAACGCTGCGGCTTATGAATTCCTAAACAAACTGCGGCAAGTGATTCCGAGTGAGATTGAAGTTAAAATCCGCGTGGAGGTCGGCGAGCCAGCAGAAGAGATTTTCAACGCGTCGGCGGCTTATGATTTGGTCGTCATGGGCAATCGGGGCTTCGGTAGCTTTGACGTGGAGGGCCTAGGCTCCGTCGCTAAATATGTGCAAGAGAATTGCTCTAAGCCGATTATCTTTGCTAAGGGGATGCCTTTGGACTGGGACGAAGAAAATAATTTCGTCGGCGGCGCGAACACGTGGAAGTAAGGTAAGAAAATCGCTTACCGAACAAAAATTACTGATAAAAATTTTTGAAGCTAGCAATGCTCATGCCTTGCTTATAAGTGCGGTGACTTGCTCCGAATATCAACTATATCGTCAGCAATCCGCCTTTTGTTGGTCATAAATGGCGCACGCCCGCGCAGGTCGAAGATATAAAGCTTGCTTTTCTCAACTACGCCAAACAAGGCGAAAGCGTCCGCGTCATGTGGGAATATTTCTTTGGCAAAGGCATCGCGATTAACTTCGCTCACCGAACTTTCAAGTGGACGGGGGGAAATTACCGACATCGCCGTCGTTCTGAACTTGTTCGCAAATTCCGATTGAAAAGTCCGCCTGCCTCCGTCAGAGGCGATGCCGACACTCCCGCGCTTTTCACTCAAATTCGACAGCCTAAAACAAATTTTCTTGTCGCGTAGAATCAGCTCGCCAAAAAGCATAATACTTGCCGTAAAAAGAGTCGGTCGCCGATAGAAGCAATTAAAATTATCGGCGTGTTCTTCAAATCGTCAGCGGTGAGTGAATCAAGTTAGGCAAGCGAATTTTTACTCGGCAATTCAGCATAAAAATATTCAGTAGGCAGAAAAAAATTTAGCCTATTGTTCAGATGGCTTGCGACGCAAGTCGTTAATAACAATGTCGACTTTTTCTCTTCGCAACGGGTTGTAAAGTTCTTCATGTGTTCTCTGTGTAAGCTCAATAGCAAGGTCAGGAAATTTTTCGCTGAATTCGGCAACTATCTTTATCAAACATAATCTATTAAGGTTACGAAGATATCCAATAGAAATTTTTTGTTCCGAGCTGTTAGCAAGATTTACCGTATCTCGTAGTAATAAGTCAAAGTTATTGATTATCAACAGACTTTTGCTATAAAAAATCTCCTGCTAGAGTGAGAAAACATTTTCTGTCTTCCCTTAGCAAGAGTGTTACGCCCAATTCTTTTTCCAACAGTTGCAACTGCTGAGAAATCGCCAACTGCGAAATGAAACAGTCGCCGCCGCGCCCGTTGAAGTCATAATCAACATCATCAACGCGATTAACAGTAATTTTTTCATGAATCACACCTCATGGGCTGAATTGAACCTTAACAGTAGTGCCTTTATCGACGATTTCGCCCGCGCCGATACTTTGACTGACTGCAAAGCCAGAACCTTCCGCCGCGAAGGAAATTCCAGCCTCGTTAGCGATTCTAGCCGCCTCACGAATACTTTTTCCGTAAAAATTCGGTACGCGAGCGGCTTCTGGGGCGATTTCTTCTTTTGGCGTGTCAATTTGCGGTTCAGGCTCGCTAGGAGTCTCTCTGCGCGGAAGATTTTCGATTAAAGCATCGCCCTCGCCGACTTCGGCTCCCAATTCGTCAGAATCAATGCCTAAAGGCGCGTCGCTCGGTTCAATCCTCATGTAGCGGAAGATTTGCGAAAAAATTCGGCTTGCGACGGGCGCGGCAATCTGTCCGCCGTAAAAAACGCCGTAAGGCTCATCAATCACCACGAGCAACGCAACTTGAGGACTTTCGACGGGTGCGAAGCCACAAAACGACGCAATATATTTGCCTTCGTCGTAGCCCCAGCCGTATTCGCTGACTTTTTGGGCGGTACCGGTCTTTCCAGCCACGCGATAGCCACGGACAGTCGCCTTACGTCCACCGCCCGCCGCAACGACCTGTTCAAGCAATCCGACCAAAGTTTTATCCGTCGCAGAGTCAATCGTCCGCCGAACTTCTTCAACGTGCGTTTCAGAATAAGTCGAGCCGTTCGCGTTCTTAATCGACTTGACGATATGCGGTCTAAGCAAAATTCCGTCGTTGGCAATGGCGCAAAAGGCGGTTATGAGTTGTAGCGGCGTGACTGCGATACTTTGACCAATAGCCATCGTTGCAATATCCGAATCAACCATTTCTTCGGGCTGATACAAAATGCCAGCCTCCTCGCCGGGCAGTTCAATCCCCGTCGGCTCACCGAATCCAAAAAGTCTCGCGTAGTCAATCAACTTATACGCGCCGAGGTCGTAGCCGAAAATCGCAAAGCCCGTATTCAACGACTGCTTAACCACGTCAGCAAAAGTCACCGTGCCGAAGCTCGCGCCGTTCCAGTTCTGAATCTTCTTGCCAGAAAAGGTCACGTAGCCTGGGTCGACGAAGACTTGATTGGGAGCAACGATACCTTCCTGCAAGAGAGCCGCCGCCACTACCGCTTTGAACGTCGAGCCCGGCTCGTAGATGTAAGAGACGGATTTATTTTTCCAAATCTCTTGGTCGTAATCCCAGAAACGGTTCGGGTTGTAAGTCGGACGATTTGCCATTGCTAAGACTTCGCCTGTCCGCGGATCCATTGCAATGCAAGTTATCGCCACGGGCTCGTTTTCCGCCATTGCCCTATCAAGTTCCTGTTCGACGATAAATTGAATCGCACTATCAATCGTCAGCTGAATCGTCTTGCACCGGTCACCTTGATAACCATGCGGCGTGAAGATTGATTCGAGTATCGGACGCTCCTGCGTGTCGGCGTAGATGAATGACTCCGTGACCTCGCCTTTAATGTACTTGTCCAACGCCTGCTCTATGCCGTCAAGCCCTTTGTCGTCCGTGCCAACGAAGCCCAGAACGTTAGCCGCGAGCATGTCATTGGGATAATATCGCTTAGCCTCGTCGCGGAAGCCTAAGCAAACCGCGTAACCTTTCTCACGAATCAAAGCGCGGACTGCTTCATACTCCGATTGCTCAAGACGCCGCTTAACCCACGAGAACCCGCCGCCAACCGCTATATCCGCTAAGATGTCCTCTTCCGACTTGTCGATAAGCGGCGATAAGTCTTTGGCAAGTTGCGCGGCGTCCTCGACGTGATTGGGGTCGACGAACAATGATTTAGTCATCGTGCTCACGGCTAGTTCACGTCCGTTGCGGTCGACGATTGCTCCTCGCGGCGACTGCACCGAGTAATCATGCCCGACTTGATAACGCATCCTCTCGGCTAGCTCACTGCCCTGAACCAGTTGCAACCACCCATAACGGAAAACGACGACGCCCATTAGCCCAAGCAAGACAAGGACCAGTCGCGTGATTCTCTTCTGGACGAATTCCCTATCCTTGTTCATTTATTCAGCGTCCACATCGCAAGCAACACGGAGATTATCGCACAAAGTTTTGAGTTCCATACGTTATCTACCAAAGCTCTAAAGTCTTCCAATCCTGTTGATTCCGTTCCGCCGCTTAGAAATTTAAGCAGGTCTTCCAATCCGCTAAACATATCGACGCCCAATGACAGCAACCAGAACATCGCAATGATTATCCCAACGACTTTTACGCCGTCGCTGTTGGAAAAATTTTCTACCGCCGCGCATGTGACTTTGAACGAGACTACCGCCGTTAATGTCGTAATGAGCGTCGGCCAGTTGCCGGGGTCGGCGAAACCGACTTGCACGAAGATTAAACACAGGATTACCGACATGAAGTAAACGAGAACTCCTGCCGGTATGCCGACTGATTCCCGCATGAATGATTCTCCCAAATCAGGAACGATTTGCGTTCTTGAGTAGAGCATCTTTCAAGCGTCCTTCAATCGCGATTAGTTCTTTTTCCGCCGCCTGACGTTTTTGGCGTCCTTCGCTTTGGATACGCAATGTCTCTTCAAGCGTCGAGATTAAATCTTCGTTGGCTTTTTTTATCGTCTCAATGTCGACTATGCCGCGTTCGTTTGCTTTAGCCGTGTCGATTGAATTTTGCTTTAGCATTTCGGCTTTGCGGCGGATAAGGTCGTTGGTTGCGTCGCTGACTGCCCGTTGAAGTTCGATAACTTCTTTTTGGCGTGTGAGTCCGAGCGCGATTACCATCTGATTTTTCCAAAGCGGTATCGTGTGATAAATCGCGGACTGCACGCGGTCGATTAAAACTTTGTCGTTGTTTTGAATTAGTCTAATCTGCGGCGCGGTCTGAATGGCCAGCGTCTTGCTCAGTTTGAGGTCGTGAACTTTTTTCTCGAAGCGGTCGACGCCCTGTTCAAAGTCATTGACGACTTGCACTGCCATAGGGTCACCACTAGCGGCGGCTTGCTCGCGGAGCTTTGGCAAAGTCACTGTGCGCATTTCGTCTAGTTTCTCTTCGCCAGCGCGGATATAAAGTTGCAAGTCCTTGAAGTAGTCGAGGTTCTTTTGATAAAGCGTGTCGAACATAACGACATCTTCCATCATCTTAGTTTTGGAATTCTCCAATCCCGCCTGAATCTTATCGACCTGCACGGAAAGTTTCTCGAAGCTATTCATTACATCACTTTCCATTATAGATTCTGTCTTTTTGATTAGTGAACCGATTATTGGCACGTTGCTGAAGAAGCTGTCGTTTTTCTTAGTCACGTCGAAGCCCTTAACCTTGCCGACGAGGTCATTGAGCAATACGCCAACTTCGCCCGCGTCCTTTGAACGAACTTTGTTTAAGATACTGTCCGAGAACTGCGCTATCTCCTTTTGGGCGGGTGCACCGAAACTAAGCGGCGTGCTCGAATCGGTTAAGTCTATGCCGTCCTTGATTGATTGGAC
Source organism: Quinella sp. 1Q5 (assembly GCA_014764605.1). Classification (GTDB taxonomy): domain Bacteria; phylum Bacillota; class Negativicutes; order Selenomonadales; family Selenomonadaceae; genus Quinella. Next base: position 17,541 of record JACXWG010000015.1, read on the forward strand.
TTTGGCAATCTCTTCGGGCGAAAGCGTCTCGATTTGCTGTGTGACCTTCGCGATTTCTTTTGACGGCTCCACGGGAGTGACTGCTTGCTCCTCCGTCGCGGAAGTCTTCTTCTTTGCCATAAGGTCGTTAAGGTTTATCTCTGCCATGATGATCTCTCCTCTTGTCTAAAAATTTTTTATCTGCGCCGATTGCGCTTATCCTTCTTGGTGTCCTTGATGTATTGGCTGTAAAAATCTTCGACGGGCATGAACAGGTAGCGAATTCCCTCGACGAGACTAATCCACATCGGCAAAGTAGTAAAGGATAGCAAGAAGTATATCACGCCCTGAATCGTCTTGCCTTGATAGAACTTGTGCGCCCCGAACGAGCCTAGGAAGATTGCCAAAGCCGATTGAATCAACTTAGTCTGGACGATTTGCGGGCGGTCTTCTTCGGGGAAGGGCAATTCTTCAACGTGAGCATCGACTTCGCCACGCCGCCGACGCTTTTGCATACCTTGCGGGAAAAATTTCCTCTGCGGCTCCATTGTCATGGGCTGACCTTGCAAATCCGTATCAATCCGAACGTTACCATACTCATCGACCGCCCCAACGTCAATCGTCTTGGTGTCAATGCCCTCGGCGTTGAGTTGTTGCTCCATAACCTTTAACTCGGCGTCGGCGGAAATTATCTGGTCGTTCAGTATGTGCTCGAATTGGTCGCGATACGCCTCGTCTAGGGCGGCAAGCGTTTGCTTCATGCGCTGCTTTAGGTCTTGTACCTTGTCCGTCGTTAAATGCGTCTCTTCTAGCTCCTGATACTGCTTGACGATTTTTACTGCGCGGTCTTGATAGTAATCAATGAACTTGTACGCCAACGCAATTCGCGAAGGATTCTTTTCAAGGTGATTGAGTAAATCCTTAGCCGTGCGCTGAAGTCGTCGCAACTGATTGACAAGCTCGCGGTCAGAGATTTTCCCCTGCGCCTCCTCCAAGTAATTATAATCTGCCGTTGCCTTGTCGAAGTTCTCCTGCAAGTATTGCGCCCGCTCCGCTTCCAGTTCGTCTAAGTCAAGTCGCGGCGTCCGATTCTTTTTCCAATCCCAAAACGCCTTTCCGCCGAAGATTACCGAAACCGTTATCAGAATCACTATTAAATAATCCAAAGCCCGCACCTCCTGCCACTCAAAAAATTTCTGCCATTGTACCATAAAAATTTCAGGCGTGCACTTCTTTACATAAAAAAATCCCCGACGCTCAATCGGGGACGGTCTTTATCTCTTAGAAATTCTTTGCGACATCAAGGAACTTTTCTACCTTTTCATAATCTTCGTCTCTGAAAAGTTTAATGCAAGCTTCTCGATTGTACGGATTGTCATACTGATGAAAAGGAGGCGTTTGACGAACTCAAGATTAATATCGCATTCCACATTGAGAGCCGCGCAGAGTTTCGCCGCTGTGGAAGTACTCAACGGCTTTTTCCAAGTTGAAATTATCGCGGAGTTCTTCAAGCGTTCGCACTTCGAGATTATCTTTGAGCCTAAGAGCGAACATTCCCTGGTGTCGACCGCCAACCATGTTCGTTGCTTTCAAGTTTGCCATGGCGAGTGCTCCTTACATTCGATTTTCCCTGCCGGCCTTGAGGCGTTGGATATTATCTTTGTGACGATAGATGACGACGCCCGCCATAACCAGTGAGAAGAGGAAAAAGATTATTGGCTCCCTGAAGACTGCCGCGAGGATTGGAGTTAATGTTGCCGCGACGATTGAGGCAAGCGAGACATAACGAGTAAGCAAGAATATCACGAGCCACGCAACGAGGACTATAAGCGTAATCTTCGGCATGAGGGCTACGAGGACACCCAGAGAAGTCGAAACGCCTTTGCCGCCCTTAAAGCCGAGAGTAAACGGGAAGATAGCACCGAGTATCGCGAAGAGACCGCCAAGAGCCATTGCGCCGGGCGAGGCAAAATAATACGCGCCGATTAAAACACCGAGCTGACCTTTGATGAAGTCGATAAAAAAGACCATTAAGCCAGCTCCTCTGCCGATGACACGCCAGGCATTAGTTGCGCCGACGTTGTGCGAACCAAAACGGCGAATATCTTTCTTCCAGATGATTTGAGTTAGAATCAATCCGAGCGGCAACGAGCCGATAAGATAAGCCGTAAGCACCAGTAAAACCCAATCCATAGAAATCCCCCCATAAAAAAAAATTGGTGCGGATGGAGGGAGTCGAACCCTCACGCCCTAGGGCAACGGATCCTAAGTCCGGCGCGTCTGCCAATTCCGCCACATCCGCTTGACGCCGATTAAATCACATTTATTTTTCACTGTCAATAACCGCGCAGGAATAAAGATGACTTCGCCGAATATATTTTCAAACTTCAAAGGAGGGAAAGACTTGCAAGCTAAAGAAAAAATCGCGGTAGCAATCGAATCAGCGGTTAAGGCGGCAATGAATGACGGCGCGTTGAAGTTCTCCGAGACATTGCCAGAGGTCGCTTTAGAAGTTCCGCCCAAGAAAGAGTTTGGGGACTTCGCAACGAACTTCGCCATGCAGACCGCAAAAATCTTCCGCACGAGTCCACGCAAGATAGCCGAGGAGATTAAAGCCCGAATCAATTCTGACCTGTTCGAGAGAATCGACATTGCGGGCGCGGGATTCATGAACTTTTATCTTAAGGGCGATGTGATTTACCGTGAGCTGAAGGAAATTTACGACGCGGGACAAGACTTCGGGAACCTGTCCTGCAAGAACAACGTAACGATTCAGATTGAATACGTCAGCGCGAATCCCACGGGGCTTTTGCACGTTGGGCACGGACGAGGCGCGGCAGCGGGTTCGGCTATCGTCAATATCATGCGGGCGGCGGGCTACAACGTCGAGAGCGAGTATTACATTAACGACGCCGGCAATCAGATGGATAAGCTAGCCTTGAGCGTCAACGCACGCTATCTGCAATTTCATGGGCAGGATATTCCCTTCCCCGAAGACGGCTATCAAGGCGCGGACATTATCGACACGACTAAGCGTATCGTTGCCCGCCACGGAGATAAATACCTTGCCCTGCCTGACGACGAACGCTTAAAAGTTCTCGGCGAGCTTGCCTACGCTGATAAGATGCTTGAGCTTAAGGACGACTTGGAAAGGTTCGGCGTGCATTTCGACGTTTGGTTCAGTGAGCGGACTCTTCACCCCGACAAGATTAACGCGGCGATTGAAGTCCTCAAGGAACGCGGCGGCATTTACGAACAGGACGGAGCTTTATGGTTAGCTTCGACTAAGTACGGCGACGACAAAGACCGCGTGGTAGTTCGGGCTAATGGCGAGGCAACTTACCTTGCGGCGGATATTGCGTATCATAAGAACAAATTCGACCGCGGCTTTGGCGAGCTGATAAATCTTTGGGGGGCAGATCATCATGGCTACGTTGCCCGCGTCAAGGCGGCGATGACTATGCTGGGCTACGACGCCGATAAGCTGAAGATTATCTTCCTGCAAATGGTCTCGCTGTTCAGGAGTGGTGAAGCCGTCAAGATGTCTAAGCGTATGGGTACGGCGATTCCTCTGCGCGAGCTAATGGACGAGGTTGGCACCGACGCGGCGAGATATTTTTTCCTAATGCGTTCGACGGACAGTCAGCTTGATTTCGATTTGGATTTGGCGAAGTCGCAGAGCGCGGACAATCCCGTTTACTACATTCAATACGCGCACGCTCGGATTTGTTCAATCTTCCGGCAAGCAAAGGAGGCGGGCTTATCACTTGACGCGGAGCCAAAGTTATCGCTTATGAATTCGGCGGCGGAGATTGACTTGATTAACAAAATCTTCGAGTACCCCGACGAGATTGAGAAGGCGGCGACTGAATACGCCCCGCAACGCATTGCACGCTACGTTTATGATTTGGCGTCGACGTTCAGCGCGTTTTATCGTGACTGCAGGATTTTGGGCGTAGAAGAGGATTTGGCTAAGGCGCGACTTGCCTTGCTCAAAGTCACGCAACATACGATTGAGCACGCATTGAATTTGTTAGGAGTCTCGGCTCCCGACCATATGTAAAGGAGGATAAATCATGAGGAAAATATTTTTAGGATTGGTGGCAGTGATGATGTTCGTCTGTCAAACGGCAATGGCTATGACGCCTTCGCCGCAGTGGGTAAAGAACTTGCCCACCGCTCGTAACTCAGAGCAAATGGTTGTAGTCGCAGGTATAGCAGGGGCGACCGCTTGGATTTCAATGCACGAGAAGAATCTTAACGGTGAGTGGGAACAAATCATGACGACACCGGGCTTTATCGGCAAGAACGGACTCGGCAAAGTCAAAGAAGACGATGGAAAAACTCCCGTCGGCACGTTCCACTTTGATTACGCGTTCGGCATTGCGCCCGACCCCGGCTGTTCGATTCCCTATGTGCAAGTCAACGAGCATCACTACTGGTCAGGCGATTGGAATTACAAATACAATCAGTTCGTCGACGTGCGCCAGGCTCCCGCCAATTTCAATAAGGACAGAAGCGAGCGTTTAATTGACTACGCCCCGAACTACACTTATGCTTTGAGTTTCGATTACAACAGCAAATGCACGCACGGTAAAGGTTACGCTTTCTTCATGCAATGCTTACCTTCAGTCAAACCGTGGACAGGCGGCGGCGTTGCAATTCCCGAAGATAAGATGCTATTCGTCATGCAACACGTTCGCTCCGGTTGCGTCTGCATTATCGGTTCGCTCAAGGACTTAGGCGGCAAACTTTAATTTTGGAGGCTCGTTCATGCGGAAAATATTTTTAGGATTGGTGGCAGTGATGATGTTCGTCTGTCAAACGGCAATGGCTATGACGCCTTCGCCGCAGTGGGTAAAGAACTTGCCCGCCGCTCGTGACTCGGAGCAAATGGTTGTAGTCGCAGGTATTCAGGGAACGACAGCTTGGATTTCAATGCACGAGAAGATTAACGGTCAATGGGAACAGATTATGACGACGCCGGGCTTTATCGGCAAGAACGGTCTGGGCAAAGTCAAAGAGGGCGATAACAAAACTCCCGTCGGCACCTTCCGCTTTGATTACGCGTTCGGCATTGCGCCCGACCCCGGCTGTGTGATTCCCTACGTGCAAGTCAACGAGCATCACTACTGGTCAGGCGATTGGAATTACAAATACAATCAGTTCGTCGACGATAGAGAGGCTCCCGCCAACTTCGACAAGGGCAATAGCGAGCATTTGATTGATTACAACCCGCATTACGTTTACGGCTTGAACATGGGCTATAATGCCGAGTGCGTTCCAGGCAAGGGCGCGGCGTTATTCATGCATTGCTTTGGACCTGTTAAGCCGTGGACGGGCGGTTGCGTCGGTTTGCCTGAAGCTAAGATGTTATTCGTCATGCAACACGTTCGCCCCGGTTGCGCGTGCGTCATCGATTCATTACAAAACTTAGGAGGAAAGCTTTAATGGGAGAAAACTTTGCAGAAATGAGCGAGGTCGACATTGCCTATCAAATCCTCAACAAATCTGGTAAGGACAATCCGCTTTACTTTAAAGAATGGATTCGCGAAGTCATCGCCAAACAAAATAAAACCGTTCAGAACGAGGCGGCGGCTATCTCGGAGATTTACACGATGATTAATATGGATAGCCGTTTCCAGTACGTAAAGGATGGACTTTGGGGTTTGGCTGAATGGTATCCGCCCGAAACTAAACGCACTCGCGGTTCAAACAAGACTACGGATAAAACTGTAGAAAAGAAATCTTCAGCGTCTAATCGTCTGAAGGCAGAAGAAGAGCCCGAAGACCTTTCGTGAAGATACCAAAAAAATTTTTAAGCACTCACAATGAGTTGCACCGGAGGACAACATGGCTAAATATATTTTTGTGACTGGCGGAGTAGTTTCATCGCTCGGCAAAGGAATCACGGCAGCATCGCTCGGCAGACTTCTTAAAAGTCGCGGCTTGAAAGTTACGATTCAAAAGTTCGACCCCTACATAAACATCGACCCCGGCACAATGAGTCCCTATCAGCACGGCGAAGTTTTCGTGACCGACGACGGCGCGGAGACCGACCTTGACCTTGGACACTACGAACGATTCATTGACATTAATCTAAGCAAGCACTCGAACACTACCACGGGCAAAGTTTATTGGTCTGTTTTGTCCAAAGAGCGCAAAGGCGATTACCTTGGCTCCACGGTGCAAGTCATCCCGCACGTCACCAACGAGATTAAAGCCCGCGTCTATGCTGTGGCGGAGGCTGACAAAGCTGACGTTGTAATAACGGAAGTCGGCGGGACTGTTGGCGACATTGAAAGTTTGCCCTTCCTCGAGGCAATTCGGCAAGTCAAAAAGGAAGTCGGCAAGAACGACGCGCTTTATATTCATGTAACCTTGTTGCCGTATATCGGGGCGGCGGGCGAACTCAAGACAAAACCTACTCAACACAGCGTCAAGGAGCTTAGGGCGATTGGCATTCAACCGGATATTTTAGTTTGCCGCACGGATTATCCGATAACCCGCGAGCTTAAACGGAAGATTGCCCTTTTCTGTGACGTGGACGAGAACGCCGTCATTGAGAACCGGACGGCAGCGACGATTTACGAAGTGCCGCTCATCATGGAGAACGAAGGACTTGATAAAATCGTTCTGGAGAAATTAAATCTGCCGCAAGCCCCGCCCAAGCTCGACGAGTGGCGGCGCATGGTTCACAAGATTAAAAACCCTGAACGCTCAGTAAAGATTGCTTTGGTCGGAAAGTACGTTGAGTTGCCTGACGCTTATATCTCTGTTGTCGAGGCTTTGCACCACGCTGGCATTGAACATTCAGCTAAGGTTAAGATTAATTTCGTGAACGCCGAGAAGATTGAATGCCCCGACGTCGACTTAGAGGAGATCTTCACTGGTTGTCGCGGGATTTTGGTGCCAGGCGGTTTTGGTGACCGTGGCATTGAGGGCAAGATTAAAGCGATAACCTTTGCTCGCGAAAATAAGATTCCGTTCTTTGGACTGTGCTTGGGTATGCAGTGCGCCGCGATTGAGTTCGCCCGCAACGTCTGCAATTTAGCTGATGCCAATTCAACCGAGTTCAATCCCGATACCGAACACGCGGTTATTGCTCTTATGGACTCTCAACTGAACGTGACGGAAAAGGGCGGGACGATGCGTCTTGGGGCTTATCCCTGCAAAGTTTTATCGGGGACGCATACGGCGGCGGCTTATGATTCCGAACAAATCAGCGAACGACATAGGCACCGCTTCGAGTTCAATAACAAGTTCCGCGAAGTCTTCAAAGCTCACGGCATGATAATCGCGGGCGTGCTTCCCGACGATAGCTTGGTTGAGATTATTGAGCTTGATAAAGCAATTCATCCATGGTTTGTCGGTTGCCAATTCCACCCAGAATTGAAGTCGCGACCGAATCACCCGCACCCTCTCTTCCGTGATTTCGTTGCCGCCGCTTTAAAGCTCAAGTATCAGCAATAAAATCTTCTTTTATCATGAGTCGTCTTAATGTGAGGCGGCTCTTTTCTCTTGCAAAGTTCAGGCACGCTGATTATACTTGCGCGGGAGGGATTTAACTTGATAGTCTCATGGAACACGACGAACGCTTGCAACATGTATTGCGCCCATTGCTACCGCGACGCAGGCTGTAAAGCTCAGGAAGAACTTTCGACTGCCGAGGCTAAGGAACTTCTGAATCAGATTGCCCGCGTCGGTTTCAAGATAATGATTTTCTCTGGCGGCGAACCGTTAATGCGTCCCGACATTTTGGAGCTTGTCGAGCACGCGACGCGACTAAAGCTAATCGCTGTCTTCGGCACGAACGGCACGTTGATAACGCCGCAGATGGCACGCGACCTCAAGGCGGCGGGTGCAAAGGGTATGGGCATATCGCTTGACTCACTAGACGCCGCTAAGCATGATAAGTTTCGTTCATTCGCGGGCGCGTGGCAAGGTGCTGTCGACGGCATGAGGAATTGTCTTGCGGCGGGCTTGCCCTTCCAAATTCATACAACGGTTATGGATTGGAATCAACACGAGCTGGAGGCGTTGACAGACTTTGCAGTTGAGATTGGAGCTAAGGCGCATCATTTCTTCTTCCTAGTGCCAACGGGCAGAGCTAAGACTATTGAGGAAGAATCACTGCGGGCGGAGGGCTACGAGAATGTTTTAACGCGAATCATGCACAAGCAACAGACGGTTCCAATCGAACTCAAGCCGACGTGTGCGCCGCAATTCCTACGCATCGCCGACCAGCTCGGAATCAAGACACGATTTAAGCGCGGATGTTTAGCGGGGCTAAGCTATTGCATTATCAGCCCGCGTGGCAAAGTTCAGCCGTGCGCTTATCTGAACATGGAGCTTGGCGACGTACGCAAGACTCCGTTTGATGAGCTTTGGTGGTCGAATGAAATTTTGAAGACGCTTCGGACTCTCGACTACAGCGGCAACTGTGGCGGGTGTAAATATAAGCAAAAGTGCGGAGGCTGTCGGGCGCGGGCGGCATGCTATAATGGCGGCGACTTCATGAGTGGCGAGCCGTGGTGCAACTTTAACGAGGTGTGATATGGGAAATAAACTTAGGATAGAAAAGCTACAAGAACTCATCAAGCAAGAGATGAGCAAGATGTTGTTGACGGACTTAAAGGATCCGCGAATCGGTTTCGCGACTGTGACTGATGTTGAGATGACCGGCGACCTGCGCGAGGCTAAGATTTATGTCAGCGTTATGGGCGGCGCGGAGCAAGTCAAAAGTTCGCTTGAAGGTCTCAACAGTGCGCTGGGCTTCGTCCGCCGGGAGATTGGGCAGAGGATTCGTCTAAGGTTCACGCCAGAGATTTCTTTCGCTCTGGACACGTCGCTTGATTACGGCGACCACATTCAAAAGCTTTTGTTGCAAGTGGAAGGTGATAAACATGCTGATAACGCTTAAAGAGGCGGCGACGAGACTTCAAGCCGCGAATAGGATTTTGATAACGGCACATATTCATCCCGACGGCGACGCAATCGGTTCAACACTCGCCGCAATGCAAATACTTCGTGCGATGGGAAAGACAGCCGTAATCTTCATTGACGACAAAGTCCCGCAGAATTTACACTCGTTGCCGTGTTTTGACGAAGTAAGTCGACCCGCTGATGGTGAGACTTTTGACGCGGACTTATTGCTGATTCTCGATACTTCACTCGAAAGAATTGGTAACGTCCGCAAGATGACCAATGCACCTATCCTTAACATAGATCATCATGTCACGAACATTGGCGATGGCTATGCCCTCTACGTCGAAGATAAAGCTGCGGCGACCTGCGAAATTATATTCAAACTTGCCCGCGAGCTAGGAGAGACTATCACACCTGACATCGCCACCTGCCTTTACAGTGGCATTGCAAGGGATACGGGCTTCTTCAAATTCTCGAACACCAGCGCAGAGACTCTAGCTATTGCCTCGGAGCTTGTAACGTATGGTGCTAGTCCATATCTTATTTCCGAGCAAATGAATAAGAAATCGTTAGCGGAGGTCATTGGACTTCGAGACGCGTTGAATTCTCTTAAGACGTTTTACGGCGATAAGGTCGCGGGCATGACACTCGATTATGCGACGGTTAGCAAGTTTGATTCAACAGAAGGCATTATCGATGAGATTCGAGGGATTGATACTGTCGACGTGGTGTTTCTAATCTCGGAGAGGGAACCGAACGTTTGTCGAGTGAGTATACGTTCAAAGGGCGTGGACGTAGCAAAGATTGCGGCTCGGCTCGGCGGCGGCGGACACATTCGGGCGGCGGGTTGCACACTAAAGACGACATTGGCAGAAGCAGAAAAAATTTTGGTTGAGGCAATCGGCAAAGCATTATGAACGACGACGGATTTATAAATCTCAACAAGCCTTCGGGTATGACGAGCCATGACGCGGTTAATCATATCCGGAGGATTTTTTCTACGCGGAAGGTCGGACACGCTGGAACTCTTGACCCGATGGCGGCTGGCGTCTTGCCGATAGCGATTAATCGTGCAACGAAGTTTATCGAGTATCTCGACGATGACAAATCTTATCATGCGGAAATTTTATTTGGGGTGGCAACGGACTCAGGCGACCTTGAAGGCTCCGTCATTGCCCGCGCAGATGATTTCATCATTCCGACAAATGAAGACCTCAACGCGGCTTTGCAAAGTTTTATCGGGGAGATTGAGCAGACGCCGCCGAAGTTCTCTGCGATAAAAATTCACGGGCGCAAAGCTTACGACCTCGCACGGAAAGATATTGCCTTCGACATGCCAAGCCGCCGCGTTAAAGTTTATCGATTGAAACTTATTTCGTTGGATAAGGAGTCGGCAACGATTGAAGTTGATTGCGGCAAAGGGACTTATGTCCGAAGCTTAGCGGTTGACTTTGGCAAACGATTGAATCTTCCCGCGACGTTAAAAAGTCTCGTGCGACTTCGGGCAGGTGGCTTCGACTTAAAGGACGCGTTGACGTTTGACGAGATAAAAAATATCGGCGCGGATTGTCTCCTGCCAATTGAAGACGCTTTGAATTATTTGCCGCAGTTTGAACTGGACGAACACCGCGTTAAGGCTTTCAAGAACGGTTTGCCGACGACGCTTAGGCTTGCGGACGAAAAGTTTTTGCGGGTATGCGCGGGTGGAAAATTCTTGGGCGTTGGGCGGATTGATCGCGGCGAGCTTCGGGCGTTGAAGATTGTTTAGAAATCTAAGCTTGCATTTTTCTTATTAAGCGTGGTAGTTTTTGAAGTTCCTGTTGCGTCGAGAAAAATATTTGGTATAATGCGGGCGAATGAAAGGAGGATTTTTTTATGTTCAGGAAAGTCCTGATGTGTGTGCTAATGTTGGCTAGCTCGTTAATCGTCGGTTGTGGTGGCGCAGATAAAGTCGTTGGCTCGCCCGATAAGGCAATACTCGCTTATTCAGAGCTGGTCACTATGGGCGAATCACCGAACATGTCGGCGGCGGGTTTCTCCGACGAAGACAACAAGAACTTGCGCAATATGATGATTAAAATCTTCGAGGCGTCGTTCAATGCGATTGTTCCCCTTAGCGACAAGAGCGCGGAAGACCTAGCGAACGTCTTCTACGACAGTAGCAAAGCTAGGATTAAATTCCAAACCACGCTAAAGACTGACGACGCCGAACGCCCCGTAGTCGAGATTAAGACGACGCCTTTTAACATGTCGGACAACGCCACGGCTTACGCGCCCAATGATGAACTAATCGCGCTAATCGGCATGGTCGGCAAACTCAAATCAGACGGCGCGACGGACGAGCAGTTGAAATCCAATCCCGAAGTTCAAAAGCTAGCAGTCGAGGTCTTCGGTAAATATCTTAAAGAACTGCCCCTTCAGCCGGAGATGACTTGCGCTGTTGTCTGCAAAAAAGTCACGGGCACCGACGGCAATACCCATTGGGCACCCGACGACGTGAACGCGCTAATGGACTTCATAACGTTCGGCAAGCTAGCTGATAAGTAACGGGCATCCGTTGCCCCCGCAGACGTTCGGCAGTCGCGGGTCAACTTCAAATAACTTGATTGGAGGGTTTGTTTTATGATTAAGAAGATTGTTTTCGGGGCATTGACGCTCTTGCTTGCGCTGTGCTTGGTCGGTTGCGGCGGCAAGAAGGAAGACGCCGCTAAAAAGGACGAGGCTCCCGCTAAGGCTGAAGAAGTCAAAGTCGAGGGCACGCCCGATAAAGCAGTTCTCGCCTATGCGCAACTGTACTCTTACGGCATTATCGAAGATGAGAACATGAAGGCGGCCGGAATGACTGAAAAAGACGTTGAAGCCGTTCAAGACCAAGTGCTTGCTCCGATTGTCGACGCCTTCAAGCAATATCCGCTTAGTGATGAGAGCGTCGCGGAGATGACTGGCAACTACGTCGCAAAACTTCATACGGGAATGGACATGAAAGCCACCGTTAAAAAAGAAGATACTAAAAATCCCGTCGTCGAACTCAAAGCCACGACGATTAATCAGGCAGGAGCCGCGCAAGTCGCAGAAAACAACGCTGACTTAGTAGCACTCGGCACCGCTTATGGCGAGCTTCAGGCGCAAGGCTTGACTGCTGAACAGCTCAAGGAAAGCACAGAGTTCCAACAGTTCGCGCTTGAATCAATCGACAACTTCATTAACGAGTTCCCGCTCAACGCCGAACAGACCCTTGAGGTCACTTGCGAGGCTGTTCAAGGTTCCGATGGCAAAATGTATTGGGCACCGCAAGACCCCCAAGCCGTTGCTAAGTTCGTTAGCGGCAAATAATTTTAATCGACTATCAGTGGTTAGTGGTTAGGCTTTCTAATCGCTAACCCTTTTTTTAAAGGAGATGAGGATATGCAGACCTTTCGACGATTTTTTTTGCTAGCAATCTGTTTGATAGCGGCGTTGATTATGGGTTGCGGCGATGATTCGGCGGGCGGAACTGTAACTAAGCAGGCGAACAAGTCCGCGAACTTCAGCGACGCTTACAAGGCTGACGACACCTGGATTGTCTATTGGTATCTTTGCGGCACGGATTTGGAGACCAGTAGCGGCGCGGCGTCGAATGATTTTCAAGAACTCCTCAACGTCAAGCTTCCCGCTAATGTTAAGTTCCTAATCATGACTGGCGGCACTCAGCAATGGCAAAATGATGTCGTTTCTAGCGACGCCGTCGAGTTCTACCTTTACAGCTCGAACGGATTGGAGCGCATTGGCTCATTCGACGATGCTGACATGGGACACGTTCAGACACTTACTGACTTCATCAAATACGGCAAGGAGAATTACACCGCTGACCATAGAGTATTTGTCTTCTGGGATCACGGCGGCGGCTCGGCGGCTGGTATCTGCGTTGACGAGCGCACGGGAAATATCCTCAGCCTAAACGATGTTCACAATGCTTTTGCCGCTTCCTATGAACCTAACGCAGAAAATCCGCCCTTCGAGCTTATCGGCTTCGACGCCTGCTTAATGGCGACTTACGACACCGTGAACGCCCTAGACGGCTTGACGCGCTATGTAACTGCTTCGGAGGAGACTGAACCCTCTGTCGGCTGGAACTATTCGGGCTGGGTCGGTGCTCTCGCCGAAAATCCCGCTATGGGTGGAGCAAAACTCGGTCAAATCATCTGCGATACTTACATGGAAGACTGCAAAAGCTATTGGGTAGAAGACACCGCGACGCTTTCCGTTATCGACCTGTCGAAGCTCCCCTACTTGCGCAATGCTTATGAATCGTTCGGGCTTGAAGCTCTTAGGGCGGCTCATAATAATCCGCGTAACTTCTTCGCTAAGTTCGGTCGCGGAGCCGCACAAGCAGAGAATTATGGCGGCAACACTCGCAAGACTGGTTATACGAACATGGTTGATATTGTCGACCTGGCTAAGGGTAGCAAGGACATTCTCCCGAATACGAGCAATAAACTTATCAGCGCGGTTGATGACGCCGTTATTTACAAAGTTCAGGGCGCGTATCGTAATCGCGGCGGCGGCTTGTCTAGTTTCTATTCTTACAGCGGCGACGAACAAACTTTGGTTGCTTATCTCAACCTAGACTCCGCACCTGTGCCGCAAAAGCTCCTGTACTACTATCTGATTTACGGCGAACTGCCCGAAGACGTTATCCCGCTCCTAAATGATGATTCACTCGTCACGCCCGCACCGACTGCACCGCCTCCGCAAGCCGAGCGGCAAGAGATTTTCCAAATATCACAGCTTGAGGACTTCCCAGTACAAATGGACAGCAACGGCAATACATTCGTTCAGCTAAGCCCTGAGCAAATGGATTTACTCTCTAGCGTGCATTGTCAGCTGGTTTATATGAGCGTGGAAGATGACATCTTGCTTTATCTCGGTAGCGACGCCGATATTAACGCCGATTGGAACGCTGGCACCTTTACTGATAATTTCCGCGGCGTGTGGCCTATGCTTGACGGGCACCCCGTTTACGTCGAAATTACCGAAGAGAACGACGGCTATAACCTCTACTCTATTCCGATTAAGCTTAACGGCGTCGAATGCAATTTGCAGGTCGCTTACGTCTACGCCGAAGAAAAATATTATATCCTCGGCGCAAGGAAGGGTTTGGATAGCAACGGCATGAGTAGCCGCGAACTTATCAAGCTTCGCGCAGGCGACGAGATTACCACGCTCCATTACGGCATGACGATTTCGGGCGACGACGAAGACTTTACGCAAGTTGAGGTCGACACGTTCATCATTGGCGATAATCCGCAAGTCAAAGATGAACCGCTCGGCGACGGCAATTACGGCTATGCTTTTGAATTCGTCAGCCCGACCGCCAACGATAGCGCGTTGTCTAACTTTATCCTCTTCACGATTGCCAACGGCGAGATTACTACCGATATTAGCGTTCAGGAGTAAGCATGAAAAAATTTTTAGCTCTAGTATTCGCACTTAGCTTTATGACTTCAACGGCATTGGCGGCGGGCGAACCTAAAATCTTAGCGGATTCGGCAATATTAGTTGAGGCTAACACGGGGCGAATCATCTACGAAAAGAATCCCGACGCCCTTCACGAACCAGCGAGTATGACTAAGATGTTGACTTGTGTTATCGCGCTTGAGGAACTTAACCCAACGCAAGAAGTCTTCATGGATAGTCAAGCGGTAATGGCGGAAGACAATACCCTTGACTGGACGACGAGCGATTCAATCAGCGCACGCGACATGATAACGGCGGTCATGCTCGTCAGCGAGAACGGCGGCGCACTTGCCCTAGCCCAAACCATTAGCGGCAACGTGGATAGCTTCGCCGACCTGATGAACGATAAGGCGCAGGCTCTCGGCTGTAAGAATTCGCACTTCGTCAATCCAAATGGCTTGCCCAATACTAATCATTATTCCTCCGCCGCTGATATGGCGTGTATCGCGGTCTATTGCATGAAGAACGACACCTTCCGCGAAATCGTCAACACTCGGCGGACCTCCATTCACTGGACGTTTCCTAAGGACAAGTGGAGCGAACTCAACAACACCAATGAGCTACTCGGCAAGTACAATGGCGCGAACGGTATCAAGACTGGTTGGACGACTGCCGCGGGCGGTTGCTTGGCTGCCAGTGCTAAGCGCGGCGAGATTGAACTGATTGCTATCGTCATGCACTCGACTAATCACGACACGCGATTTGATGACGCGTCCGCTTTGCTCAATTTCGGCTTTGAACGCGTCCGATTAGTCAAAGCTATAGATAAGGAGCAGACTAAGAAGAAAATCTTTGTGCGCGGCGGCGAAAAGGCTACTGTTCATGTTAGCGTTGATAAGAGTTTGGACTTTCCGCTGATGGCTGGCGAAGATTCTAAGCTCTTGAAGGTTGTTTACGACTTACCAAAGATTGTCGACGCTGGAAACGGAATTGACGCGGGGCAAGTCCTCGGCGAGGCTGTCTTGCTCTATGACGGCAAGCCCGTAGCTCGTGCGCCGCTCGTCGCCCGTGAAAGCGTCGATGCGGGCTTCAGTTTAGGTTCGCTCTTCGTGAAACTTATCGCGCCTCTGCTTAGCTAATAAAAAGCCCCCTTCCAAGTCGGTTGGGGGTTTTTCTATGCCGTGATGATTTTTTTATGCCATAGCACGCCGATAAGCCTTCGCCGCGTCCAAAATCCTGCGGTCAGGCTCGTAAATCTGCTTGCGAACCTTTTTAACCGTCTTTTCGTCCGCGAAATGCTCCGGCATGTCTTTATAGTCGCTTGAATTCGTGAAATGCGCCCATTCGTCTTCTAAAGCGCGGATTGTCCAAAGATATTTCTCCATAATGTCTTCCGGCGTCATGTTATCGGCGTCTTCGGTCTTCTGCGCGGAAATTTTGTTATCATCGCCGTTTATCGTGCCGTTTGACGGATTAAAGCCTGTTTGATTAGCATTTGTGAGCGTCGAACCTTCCGAAACGCTTTGATTTGCGATTTCGCCGCCTGAAACGTTCATTGCGGCACCTTGTGCAAGATTTGACGCACAAACGCCGCTAATATTGCCTCCGCCCGCTCCAATCGATGATAATTCCGCCATCGCCGACGAAGATGCCTTGACCATCGCCCGCGTCATGGCTTCGCGTGCCTCTTCCTTAGTCGTAGCCCTCTTGAGTTCAGATTTTAGCTCTTCGCGGGCTTCGTCGGCGGCTTTTGCCTTTTTGTAGGTCTTCGGGTCGTTCACGCGCAAAAATCCGAGTTCTTCGTCGCTTAATTTCTGTCCAGCCTTGAGTTTG
>JACXWG010000068.1 GCA_014764605.1 Quinella sp. 1Q5
GTCTCAGTTGTTGCTGGCGAAGGCGATGACTCGATTCAAAACACTGGCGACGGTAGCACAGTACTCGGCGGGGCTGGCAATGACTTCATCACCAACGAAGGCTCCAACGTGACAATCAACATGGGCAAGGGCAATGATTATGTTGGCAACTCCAGCGACAACGTTAAGTTCGTCTATAGCGGCGGCAACGACTTTATCTATGGCTTCAACGACACGAGCACGCTTCAGATTGCGTCGGGCACTCTTAACAGCGTCATCACCTCGAACGGCTATGATTACTTCTTGACTGTCGGGAAGAACACAATCACTTTGGGCGACGCCGCTAGGTACAAGAATATAAATATCGTCAACTCGAAGGGCAAGGCTCTTGCTTATCGCGTTAAGGCAAATATCGTCGGCACCCGAATTAAAGATAACCTGATTAACTACGCGGATAACGCCACAATCAACGGCGACGCGGGCAACGATTACATTTCCAACGAGACCGGCAATTACGCCTCAATCACGGGCGGCAAAGGTAACGACACCATTAACAGCACCAGCGGCGACTTTGTGACAATCAGCGGCGGCATCGGCAACGACCGCATTTACAATTACAATGGCAACTACGCTTTTATCGACGCGGGCGCGGGTAACGATACGATTCGCAATGCCGAAATTACGCAATGGAACTCCGATACCCAAGATTACGATACCTTGACTTCTGACAACGTAACAATCAACGCTGGCACTGGCGACGATACGATTTACTCAAGCGGCTCGCAAGTTTCAATCAATGCTGGCTCCGGCAACGATTCAATTCAAAGTTATGGTTCGAACGCGACAATCAACGCTGGCACAGGCAACAATACGATTTACTCAAGCGGCTCGCAAATATCAATCAACGCTGGCTCCGGCAACGATTCAATCCATAACTATGGCGACATGGTGACAATCAACGCTGGCACAGGTCACGATTCGATTTACTCAAGTAGCTCGCAAGCTTCAATCAATGCTGGCTCCGGCAACGATACGATTTACTCAAGCGGCTCGCAAGTTTCAATCAATGCTGGCTCTGGCAACGATTCAATTCAAAGTTATGTTTCGGACGCGACAATCATCGGCGGCGATGGCAAGGATTCTATTTACAACAACGGCTACAATGTTTTAATCGACGGCGGCGCAGGTCACGATACGATTTACTCAAACGGCTCGAACGTGACGATTAACGGCGGCGCGGGCAATGATTCGATTTATGGCTACTACTATGCCGATAGCATTTATGGCGGCGCGGGTAACGATTATATCAACGGCGGCTCCGGCAATGATACTCTCTGGGGCGGCACGGGCAACGATACTCTTTGGGGCGATGACGGCGACGATACTTTTATCTACCAAGCGAACAGTGGCACCGATACGATTTACGACTTCACAAGCAGAGACATGTTCCAGATTCTAAGTAAGAATGGCGGCGTCGGAGCGTTTACTACGGCGACCTTCAATGATAGTACGCTTACACTTGCCATTAACGGCGGCGGACAAGTAGTCATGAGCAACGTCACTTCCTACACCACATTTAACATTAACGGCACAAATTATCACGTCAACGGTAGCACTATAGAGAAGACAACTTGAGCTTACAATTAAAACCGGCTTTTAATCCTCGGCTCTGGTCGGGGAATTTTTTTGTAAAAATTTTCTCAAAGGTATTGCCAATATTTGCTGATAATGATAAATTAACGCTTGATTATCGGCAGGTTGAGGAAGTCTTCATTTGCCGGGGTCAATCGGACAGGTGGTAGATAATGGAAGTAATCTTGTCGGAGTATTTGGGATTTTGTTACGGCGTCAAGCGGGCGATAAAAATTGCCAGGGAACACGCGGATGGAAAGAGTTGCACATTGGGACCGATAATCCATAATCCGCAGATGGTAGAGCGACTGAAAGCCGAAGGCGTTGGCTCGGTCGAAGATTTGACGGCGATGAAGGAGGGCACGATAATAATTCGCTCACACGGCGTAGGACCACAAGTTTACAAGGACGCTAAGGCAAAGGGATTGACAATCGTCGACGCGACTTGTCCACACGTAAAGAAGGCGCAACTATCCGCCAAGGAACTCTTGGAAGACGGTCGACAAGTCATAATAATCGGCGAGAGGAATCATCCCGAAGTTAAAAGTATCTTCGAGTGGTCGGACAAGCGAGCAGTTATTCTGGAGACGGAAGAGGACGCTAAAAACTTCGCGCCCTGCCCCAAGCTCGGAATAGTTTCTCAAACAACCGTGAGCGGCGAGAACTTTGTTAAAATGGTAGCGCACCTGCTTAGTAAGTCACACGACATAAGAATTCTACGAACTATCTGCACAGCAACGGAACAAAGACAATCGGTAGCTCTGGATTTGGCAAGCAAGGTTGATGTCATGCTGGTAATCGGCGGACGCAACAGCGCAAATACTACGCGGCTTGCTCAGCTCTGCGAGGAGAAATGCCAGACTTACCACATAGAGACAGCGCAGGAACTATCGCTTGACTGGTTAGACAAAGCCAATAAAGTTGGTATAACAGCCGGAGCCTCAACGCCGGACTGGATTATCAGGGAGGTTTATAAAAAGTGTCAGAGGATTTAAAGAATGAAGAGATGGGTAATTGGCTTGATGAGGCAGAGAGCCTTAAGGAAATTCACGAGCACGAAGTAGTTGAAGGTACAGTCGTCTTGGTCAATCGCGACGAGGCTTACGTCGACATCGGATACAAGCAGGAGATTGCCATTCCGAAACGGGAATTGGCGGTTCCCGAACCCGAATCGGCGGAAGATGTCGTTAAGCAAGGCGACGTTATCAAAGTTTATATCCAATCGCTCGGTGGCGAAAATGGCGGAGTCCTCTCGAAGGTCAAAGCCGATGCCGAAGTCGTTTGGGACGAGTTGCGGACGATTAAAGCGCACAACGACGACCCCGAAGCTACAGACATTCAGACCGTCGACGCACGCATTAATAACCTTGTCAAAGGCGGCTTGACTGCCACCGTCAACGGTCTGCGCGGCTTTATTCCGGCGTCGCAAATGGAAATGCATTTCGTCAAAGACTTAAGCCCTTACGTCGGGCAAACGGTTAAGGCGATACCGATTGAGATTGACTCGCCTAAGCGTCGTCTCGTCCTCAGTCGTCGTCAGCTCCTTGAACGCGAACGCGAAGCAAAGCAACAGGAAATCTTTAGCACACTGCACGAAGGCGACATTCTCAAAGGGACAGTTAAGCGCATTGTCGATTACGGAGCGTTCATTGACGTTGGCGGCGTCGACGGGCTTGCGCACATTTCGGATTTGTCGTGGGAACGCGTCGCGCATCCTTCCGACGTTCTCAAAGTCGGCGAGGAGACTGATGTTTACGTTAAGAACGTCGACCCCGAAACCCATAGGATTTCCCTTTCCATTAAGCAGACCCAACGCGACCCCTGGCTTGACAGAGCAGAAAACTATCGCGAAGGCGAATTCATCGAGGGCAAGATTGTCAAGCTCGCTAAGTTCGGCGCGTTCATGGAGATTGAGCCGGGCTTTGATGGTTTGATTCCTATGGGCGAACTCAGCGACCACCGCATTGAGAACGCGGAAGATGCGGTTGCAGTCGGCGACATCGTCAAGGTTAAAATCTTGCGCATCGACCTTAAACGCAAACGCATTTCCCTTTCGATTAACCGCGCCCGCCGCGAAGGAGCCCGCGCAACCTTTAGGCGTTATCAGCCCGCCGCCGAAACTGAAGCACCTAAGGCTGAAGAGGCTACCAAAGCTGAAGAAGCATCTAAGGCTGAAGAGACGCCTAAAGTTGAAGAGACGACAGAAGAATAATCTATCATACTTAAGCAAACTAAAAGAGCGAGCGACGTTGAGTTGCCCGCTCTTTTGATTTATCTGTTCGACCGCTTGTGATAAAAGACGTACTGTTGGAGAATGCCCGCGTTCTTGCCGAAGGCGGAAAAAATATTCTCGCCACCAAAGTCCTCATCAATCGCACGCTTAATCCAAACGTCCACGGGCGCACGATTTACCCGATGATAGGCAAAAAGTGCTACGCAGTTAGCAACCTTATCGCCAATGCCGTTAATCAGCTTGAGTTCCTCGACAAGGTCAACGTCCGAAAAAGTTTCAAGCTCCACCAAATCAATCATGCCGCTAGCGACCTTGTCCAAGGCGTCGCGGATATAATCTTTACGATAAGCAAGCCCCAGCCCCGTCAAGTCGTCCGTGAAGTCTTCGAGACGCGGGAACAAATAAACTTCACCGACGCGCCGCCCGAACCGTTCGCAGATTCTCTCAATCGAAGTTCTAATCGACGGAATACTTTTCCGCTGACTGATGATGAAGCTTATGAGCGTCTCGAACGGGTCTTGCCTAAGGATACGAATGCCCTTTCCGAAGTTCGCCGCGTCGATTAATGTTGGCTCGTAAGGCTTGCCCGCCGCGAACACCTCCACGTCGTGACGAATGCTAGCGTAGTTCGTTTCCAAGTCAAAATAATTTTCCCAGACGCGTTCCCAGTTCTCAGCCGAGCAATCGACATTGAAGACGCCTTCGCCGCCGCTGATATGCAAAATGTTTTCGCCGACAATAAAGCGGAAGACTCCCGAAGAAATCTCCTTGGGGCGGAAGCATTGCCCGCTGTCGACGATTTTTTTTAAGTCGAAGTCGTCGTTAATCCTAATCTCCATTGCATAACCTCCCGAAAACTTTTTTAACCACGGACGCGGGCACGTTGCTTGAAACTTCTACGGAGCCAAAATCACGCATTAAAACCCAGTTGACAACGCCGCCGACGGTTTTTTTGTCGCGGAAAGTCACGGCGTAAAGTTTATCGGCGTCAAGCCCCGCGCAAGTGGTCAGCATATCGAACCGCTTAAGCAGACGTTCAAGCCGCTCGACGTTCGCCGCCGAAGTCTTGCCCAGTTCACAACTTATCATAGCCGCCGCCATCATGCCGATAGCAACCGCCTCGCCGTGACGATACCTCTTGTAAGCTGTCTGCTCCTCGATAGCGTGCGCCGTGGTGTGTCCGAAGTTCAAAATACGTCGCAAGCCGGATTCTTTCTCGTCAGCCGCCACGACCGCCGCCTTAATCTCGCAGGAACGCTTGACGACGTGCGCTAATGTCTTCAAGTCGCGGCTAAGGATTTTATCGGCATTGTCCTCTAGGTAAGCAAAAAATTTCTCGTCGCTGATGACGCCGTACTTAACGACCTCGCCGAGCCCCGACTTAATCTCGCGTTCGGGGAGCGTCTTTAGAAAGTTCAAATCGATAAAGACTGCGCGGGGCTGGTGGAAGGCTCCAATTAAGTTCTTGCCCAATGCGTGATTAACAGCAGTCTTGCCGCCGACAGACGAATCGACTTGAGCAAGGAGCGTCGTTGGGATTTGAATCAGATTGATGCCACGCATGAACGTAGCCGCCACAAAGCCCGCCAAGTCTCCTACGACGCCGCCGCCCAGAGCAATAATTACGGATTTTCTATCAAGCCCCAGTTCAATCGCCCGCGTGAAGAGTTTCTCCGCCTCGCTTAAGCTCTTTGAAGTCTCGCCATCGGGAATGAACGCCACCTCGTAAGACAATGCGCACAAGTCGAAGATATTTTTCTGCGTGACGAGTAACGCCTTGCCACTTACAAACTTATCAACGCCGCCTAAGATGTCTTCGCCGATGAAAATTTCGTAGCTCGCCGCGCCTAGGTCAACTGTAACCTTATCCATGTCATCAACTCCTAAACTGTCTAAGGTAGCGGCAGATGTCGTCAATGATTTGGAGCGGCGACCATTCCGTCGTATCGACTTGATAATCTGCCTGGTCGTAAAACTTCTTCCGCTCGGCAAGCAACCGTTTAATCGACTCAAGGCGTTCATTGCCGCCGCCGTCAAGGACTGGACGTTCACCGCGTCGCTCCGTCCGATTGAAAATTTCTTCAGGCTCAGTCGTCAGGCAAATCAGCACGCCCGAACTTTTAAGCAGTCGAAGATTATCCGCGTCCTTAATCGTGCCGCCACCCGTCGCAATTACCATTCCGCGCCGAGAGCTTAGCTCCTTGACTGCAAGCCGTTCGAGTTCGCGGAAGTGTTCTTCGCCGTAGAGTTCAAAGATTTTCGGAATGGACATTTGCGCTTCGTCCTCAATCTTCTTGTCAATGTCAACGAATGGTCGCCCAAGCCGCGTCGCCAAAAGTTTGCCTAGGCTTGTCTTGCCTGTGCCCATAAAGCCGGTAAGTATAACGTTGTCTCTCATAAGCCGAAATCCTCTGCAAGTCGTGCGCGATAACTTTCTAGGTTGGCAAGCGTATCGCACAGAGCATCGCCGCCGAACTTGTCAACGAAGGCGTCCGCTGTGACGATAGCCGCCATAGCCTCGCCGACGACGCAAGCCGCCCATATCGCGCAGGTGTCTGAACGTTCTTTGCTTGCCGTCGCAGGTTGCCGCGTGGCAATGTCGACAGTCCTTAGCGGCGTCATCAGAGTCGGAATCGGTTTCATTGCCGCGCGAACGATTAAAGGCTCGCCGTTAGTCATACCGCCTTCAAAACCGCCGGCGCGATTAGTTTTGCGGAAAATTTTGCCGCCGTCAACAAAAATCTCGTCGTGAACTTCACTGCCGAGCTTAGACGCATTAGCAAAGCCGTCGCCGAGTTCCACAGCCTTAATCGCCTGAATCGACATGAACGCCGCCGCAAACTTAGCGTCAAGCCTCCTGTCCCATTGAATATGACTGCCTAAGCCCGCCGGCACTCCGCTAATACGAACCTCGAAGACGCCGCCGACCGTGTCGCCCAAAGCCTTTGCCTCGTCGATACGGTCTTTAATTTTATCGCCACGCACACCGCCCACGCTTAGGACTTCGCCGCTAATCTCGACACCACACGCCTTAAGAAAAATTTTACACAGAGCACCCGCCGCAACTCTCATGGTCGTTTCGCGAGCACTTGAGCGTTCTAAAATGTCTCGAACGTCCGAACGAGCGAATTTAGCCGCGCCAATCAAGTCAGCGTGACCTGGACGGGCATTAGTAACTTTATCGCCGCAAGGAACGCCTTCCGCGCTCATTTTATCTGACCAGTTCTGCCAATCGCGATTTTCGACGCTTAAAGTTATCGGAGAGCCGATAGTTTCGCCAAAACGGACGCCGGAAAGAAATTCTACGCGGTCGGATTCGATTTTCATGCGTCCGCCGCGCCCATAGCCGCTTTGACGGCGTTTAAGCTCCGCATTTACGAATTCGCTTGAAACTTTGACGCCCGCAGGCAACCCTTCCAATATGCAAACCAATCGCGAGCCGTGACTTTCGCCGCCGCTTATGAATCGAACCATCTAATCA
This sequence comes from Quinella sp. 1Q5, assembly GCA_014764605.1. Lineage (GTDB taxonomy): Bacteria > Bacillota > Negativicutes > Selenomonadales > Selenomonadaceae > Quinella. Next base: position 7,326 of record JACXWG010000068.1, read on the forward strand.
CCTCTCAAGCATAGGAACCGACGATATAGCCGCCGTCCACGAAGAAGTTCTGACCTGTAATCCAGGCGGCGCGGTCGCTTAGCAGGAACAGAATCATTCCGGCAACGTCGCGAGCCGTTCCCACGCCGAGTAATTGGCTTGAAGACATTTTGTCGCGTCTTATCGCCGCATACATTTCGTTCTGCGTCATTTCAGTTTTGACAAGCGCGGGTGCCACTGAATTTATCCTGTGTTGGTTGCGGATAATTTCTTTGGCGAAGGATTTGACTGCCGATTGAACTGCCGCTTTTGCCGCCGAATATGCGAACAGACTTTTGCCCGCGAAATCGCCCGCAACCGAACTCATCAGCACGAACGACGCGCCGCCGTCCGAAAACTTCTTCCTCGTCGCCGATTGAACAAATTTGACTGCGCCCCAAAAGCTCGTAGCGAAAATTTTATGGGCAAGGCTTTCGTCGAAGGAATTTAGCGGCGTCAAACCCCAAATGCCAGCCGTGTACACGCCGCCATTAATCCTGCCGACCACGCTCGTAAAGTTCTCCAAGACACGCGACCAATCGTCAGCCGTCGCCGTGAGAACGTCTAGTTGCTCCGTAAAGATTCGCGGCGGGTGCTTGATTAAACTTATCGGCGAACACCTCTTAAGCTCGTCAAGCCGTTCCAAATTCCGACCGATTGCTAAGACGTTCGCGCCGCTGTGTGATAACTCCAAAGCCACTTGACGACCAATGCCACTAGATGCGCCAACTACTACAAAATTCTTTTCGCTGAAATCAAAAGTTACACTCAAGATTTTTCTCCCCTAAACAAATCTGCACACGTGGTCAACGGCGACATCAGAGAAGCCATAAGCCTCCGCCTTAGTCAGTCGTCCATTGCACACATCTTGAATTTTATCAAGCAACAAGTCGCCCGCGCCGTCAATCGTCAACGCGCCGTTGATTATGCCGCTCAAGTCCACGTCGATATTGTCTTCCAGCCAAGAATACGTCTGGGCATTGGCAGTGACCTTTAGGACGGGAACAATCGCGTTGCCCGTAGGCGTGCCGCGCCCCGTCGTGAAGATTATCGCATTGCAACCCGCCGCCGCCATCGAAGTAACCGACGATATATCATAGCCCGCCGTGTCCATGACGATTGCCCCGCGTTTAGTTGGTCGCTCCGCCTGATTCAAGACTTCGACAATCGGACGTGTGCCGCCCTTGCGTATGCAACCTAAGCTTTTCTCGTCGATAGTCGACAAGCCGCCGAGTTTATTTCCGGGCGTCGGCTGTCCTGCTCTGCAATCTTGCCCCGCCGCTTTGAGGTGGGCTTCATAGTCCGCGCAAATTTGGATTATCCAGTTATGAAGTTCAGGAGTCGCCGCACGTTTGGCAAGGACATGTTCGCCGCCAATCCACTCAATCGACTCACTCATCAAAGTCGACGCGCCGAGGTCAACTAGCTTATCACTAAGTTTGCCAACCGCAGGATTAGACGCAATGCCACTCGTCGCATCGGAGCCGCCGCACTCAATGCCCAGTAGCAGTTCCGATATATCGCACAGTTCCTTTTGTTGAAGACCCGCCGCCGCCGACAAGTCACGAGCCGCACGAACCGCCTTTGCTATCGTCTTGAGGGTGCCACCCTCCTCTTGAATGCCGAATGACACTACAGGCTTGCTAGTCATCGCCTTAATCTTGTCGCGTAGTTTGTCATGCGGAACAGTCTCACAGCCCAGACCGATTATCACGACGCCGAAGACATTAGGATTGCACGCAAAACCCGTTAAGACTTTTTGCGATAGCGCAGTATTCGCCGCCACGTCTGAACAGCCCGTGTTAAAAATTATGTTGACTGCGCCGTGAACCTGACTTGCCACAATCCGAGCCGTTTCCGAACCGCAAGCACACGTAGGAAGAATCAAAACGTGATTGCGAATGCCAGCCCGACCGTCAGCCCGCTTATATCCGTAGAAGTTCATCTAATCATCTCGCTTTCGTAATCACGCGGCACGCTGAAAATATTTTCGTGCGACACCCACGCGCCCTTAGCAATGTCCGCCGACGCCTCGCCGATTATCTCTCCGTACTTGAAAACTTTGTCGCCCTTAGCAATGTCCTTTAACGCAATCTTATGCCAAATGGGAATGTCCTCTACGCAACGAACAGTCCCGCCGCCGAGCAGTTGAATCATATCGCCCGCCTTAGCCGCCGCTGTACAAGTCGCCACGTTGTCTTTGTCGTCAAGCAAGATTGCGTTCGTCATGCTTTGCCCTCCGCTAGATTGAATAAGTCTTCGACCGTCAACGCGCCTTTAATCTGTTCAGGGTCGAGGCGTCGATTGAGTGTCGAATTGCAGAACGAGAAGAACGACACCATGCTTAACGAGTCCCAATCCTCCACGTCTGCCAGTTTTGTTGATAACTTTAATTCGGCGTTCGTGTCCATTAACTCCGCGAGTTTTTTAACGAATTCTTCTGTTGTCATAATTGTTGCCTCCTAAATTTCGACGGCGGGATTGCCAAAGACAGTTGCACCCGCCTGAACCTTTTTCAAAACGACGCAGCCCGCCCCGACCGTCGCCCCGTCCTCGACCTTTGCTTTGGGCAAGATGATTGTTCCCGTGCCGAGGAAGACCTCCGAGCCGACGCGAGCCTTGCCGGCAATGTTAGCGTGCGGCATGACGCAACTAAATTTCCCAATCGTCGCATCGTGCCCAATAATCGTTAGGGCATTCAACGCCACGAAGTCATCAACCGCTGCCCTATCGCTTATGCCAACGTAAGGAGAAACTATCACGCCGCGTCCTAGCCGAGCCGTCGGGATAATCTTTGCGAGCTTGCTGATTAGATTGATGAACTCTCCGCCGCGTGCCAGAATCTTTTCCACGAGATGACGACGAACCTTAGGAGAGCCTACCGCACATGTAAAAACGTCGTCCGCGCAAATTTGGTAGCCGTCCACGTCGCCGAGCAATTCAGCGGGCAAAAGTTCATATTCCGCCGCCGCAAGCTTAATATCACCGTCTAGGAAACCTTTAATCGTCCAGTCGACGCCGTAGCCAATGGAGTCCTTCGTGTGCCAATACACTTCGCGGGCAAAGCCACCGACGCCGATTATTATCAACTTCTTCATAGAATCATCACCCGCCGCGATTATAGCAAAAAAAGAAACCCCCGCAACAGGGGCAGGAAACTTTTTCATTCCTTGAAGACCTTTTTAACAACGAAGTGAGTTACCACCGCAAAGAACGTGATACTGCCGACGAGCAAAAAAGCAAATATGGGCGCGGGCAAATCGGTCGCGGGCGTCGCAAAGATTTTCTTCATTGAGATTCTGGCGAAGAAACGATTCAAGAACAAATCCAAGACGCCAAACGCCGCCACGGTAAAAATCATTCCGTCGAAGATAATTTTCCAACGCCTAAAGAATTCTTCTGCACCGAGGAGCTTTAGGACTTTCTGTTTGAGTTCGCGTCCATGAAGTCCGATATGCATTCCGATTAGGATTGTCATGATGTATGGCGCGGAGGTGTGCAGATTTTGGATTGTCATGTTGCGTCGCAGGGTAGCGTTCACGAGGTCGGGGCAAAGGTGATTCGACTGACACAAGCCCGTAAGCAAGATTAACAGCGTGCAGAGCACCAAGGCAAGGTTCACTTCGATAGCAAAAAATTTCCGCGTCGTTATTTTGTTTGTCAGCGCGAGGAGCCGCTTAAAGTTTATGGCGAAGTGCACGAGGATTGCCGCCATCAATGCCACGCCAAAGATTTCGTGAAGTTCCTTCGGCAGGTAATTAAAGCTAAGCTCCGCGACGAACAGCGCGACTAATAGCGCGTCGATTGCAAGGCGTATCATAGGAGCTTGTCCAAACCGACAGTCAAACCCTTAAGCCCGCGAACTTTTTTGCAAGCAAGCACGACGCCCGGCATAAAAGAATCTCTGCCCGTCGAATCGTGGCGAATGGTGAGCGTCTGCCCCAAGCCGCCGAAGATAACTTCTTGATGAGCGACGTAGCCGGGCAAGCGCACGCTGTGAATTCTTATGCCGTCGACCTCAGCCCCGCGAACGTGCTCCAAACGTTCGACCTCTTCGGGATGTCCTTGCTTATGCGGCTTGCGGACTTCGGAAATCATCTTAGCGGTAAGCTCGGCGGTGCCCGATGGCGCGTCTAACTTCTTATCGTGGTGAAGTTCGATAATCTCGACTTCGGGCATATACTTAGCAACCGTCTGGGCAGTCAACATCATCAGCACCGCGCCCAATGCAAAGTTCGGAGCGATAAAAGCGGGCGTGTCATTAGCCTC
>JACXWG010000125.1 GCA_014764605.1 Quinella sp. 1Q5
GAGACTGTCAAGGTAAGGAACGGAGTAACGATAAGGTCAATCATGTCGGGGATAAAGGTTTTTAAGAACTGCTGGAACTTAGCTGCGAAGATACCTAAAACGAGTGCAGGAAGAACTGAACCTTGATAGCCGACGAGCGGAATAGTCACAAAGCCGAGGTCGAGCGGGATAGGAGTTTTGCCAGCGTATTCGGGCAAGGCGGACGCTTCAACCCACGTTAAACCTTTTTCTGCGATTTCTGCCGCCGCGCCACCGACTACATACGCATTCGGCAAGCCAGGGAAGACGAGCATAAGACCTAAAACGATACCAATAACTGCCGTACCGCCGAACTTATTCATCGTCGACCAGCAGACTAGAGCCGGCAAAAATGCAAACGCCGTATCAGTCAAAACCTGAGTCATGAGTAAGAAGTTAGGATCCCATTCGCTACCCAAGGAGAGGATAGCACCACGAGCACCCATGAAAAGACCGGTTGCAACGAGGACTGGGATAATCGGGACGAAAACGTCGCCTAAGGTACGCGAGATTTTCTGCATTAAGCTCATCTCGGCATAAGCGGCTTCCTTACCGCCGCCGCCAGCCAAGGACGGTTTGAGCTTGATAAATTCTTCGGTGACTTTGTCGACAAAGCCCGTGCCGCAGATAATCTGATACTGCTGAGCCGCGAAGAACTGACCTTTAACGCCTTCGATGTTCTCAATTTTTTTCTCTTGAATCTTCGACTTGTCATTGACAATTAGGCGTAGACGTGTCGCGCAGTGCTCCGCCGTGCGAACGTTGTCGGGACCGCCGACGTAGTGCATAATCGATTTCGCAACGCGTTCCGCATCGGGCAATCCCGCAAACTGCTTAATTACATCGTCATCTTCAACAGGACCAGCAGAGGCTGCTTCTTCAGCGGGAGCTTTGGCGGTGATTGATTGACCGTCAAGCTCAATGGTGATGTCGCCGAAGTCCGCGTGATTGGTGACGACAACGGGCGTTGTAGTCTCGTAGCCAGCCTTTTTAATTGCGTCGGGGCTGAATTCGAGCAGTATGTCGCCCTTTTTAATCTTGTCGCCGGCTTCTTTTTTTGGCGTGAAGCCTTCGCCGTTCATCTTAACGGTATCCATGCCGACGTGAATCAGCAGTTCGATACCGTCATCCGATTTGAGACCGATAGCATGACCCGTCGGGAAGAAAACAGTTATCTCGCCGTCGAACGGTGCGAGAACTTGTCCCTTGGGTTCCTGAACGGCTATGCCGCGTCCCATTGCGCCGCTTGCGAAAACGGGGTCGTTGATTGAGTTCAACGGCACGAGTTTACCGTTTAGCGGACAACTTATTCGGATGTCCTTTGCCATATAAACCACACCCTCCTAAATACCTTAAAAATTTTATTAAAAAAACCGCCTAGATTATACTTTCAGAACGTTGCAACGTCAACGCCCCAGAAAATATTTTTATCAAAGCGCGGTGATGACCCAAAGATAATCTTTCCTCGTGAGCTCGTTGACGGCTTGAATTTGCGCGGGAGTAAGTTTGCCGCTTATGTGAAGTGTCGGTGGCTTGCTGAAGAGCGGAACCTTCCTAGCCGTTAGCCCGTGCGTCTTTAAGAACTCCATTGCCTCTTGCTCGTCTTGCAGGTCGTCAGCAATCTTGTCGCCGAAAACTTTTTCATACATTGCCTTAGTCTCGTTGTAAAGCGTCGGGGCATTTTGTTCGCCGAAGAGAGCCGCCGCCGTGTCCGTGAAATATTTTTTCTGCGTGAAGTCAGAAGTTATCAGGCAGCCGCCGTGCTTCTTCAGAACGTCGCGAAGGTTCTCGTACATTTGGGCGCGAACGTCATCGGCAAGATAAATCATAACGCCCTGTTCGATAATGCAGACTTCGCCCTTGAGACTGTCGGCACTTTTCATCATGCCGGCTTTATCCTGGAGCCAATACGCATCGTACCAGACATTCTTTACAGCCTTCTTGCTACCGAATTCCTCAAGGCACCAGTCGCCGATAAGACAAACCGTTTGCAACTCGCCGACTGCAACCTTGCGCCCCTCGTCGCCAAGAATCATTGCTCGCGGCGAAAGACTGCACGCCAAGTCCATGACGTTCTTGTAATTGTTCTCGCGGACGAATTCCATTGCCGCCTGCATGTTCAGTTCCTGATAAAGGCTGTTCGTCAGTTCCAGTCGCTCGAAGTCTTGCAAGTTGTCCGCGTTGAAAAATACAGGTCGGTCGATTAGCTTAAGGAACTTCTGCGCCTCAGGAATACCAGCCGCCGCCAGCCATTGTAACTTGACTTGCGCGGAGTACTCGACCATTTCAAATTCCGCCGCCCGCGCTTGAGTCGCAATCATCAGCGCGAACATCATCACGGCTAAAAACTTCTTCATGCCAAACACCTCATTTAAACTCGACAAACTCATTAACATTCGCGCCTGCCTTAGTCATCGGCTCAACGAAACTGCGCCAGACATTAAGCACAATGACGCGGGGATTGTCCTTGTCTTCGAGAGCCTCAACTAATGCGTGAGCAAACTCTTCCTGCGTAGAGACCGCCTCCGCCTTTATGCCGAAGCTTTGAGCATAAGCCACGTAGTCCATCGGATAATCCAGCTCGCAAGCAATGTAGCGTTCCTTGTAAAAAACCTTTTGCAGTTGACGAATCATGCCGAGGCTCGTGTTGTTGACGATAAGGGAAATTATCGGGAGCTTGAGCCGAGCAATCGTGTAATACTCGTTGCCCGTCATCTTGATTCCGCCGTCGCCCGTGACGCAGATTACTCGCCGCTTATCCCCGTAAGCAAGCTGAGCACCCATAGCCGCCGGCAATCCAAAACCCATCGTTCCCAAGCCGCCGGAAGTCAACCACGTTCTCGGCTCTTCAACGTGCAAATGCAACGCCGCCCACATTTGATGTTGCCCAACGTCCGTCGCGTATGCAAAATTTTTTCCCGCCGTCTTCTTAGCAATCTGATTCATCGCCCAAGGCACCGTCAAGCGGTCAACTTGATAATC
>JACXWG010000016.1 GCA_014764605.1 Quinella sp. 1Q5
ATCGGCGGGAGGGATTATCTTGAACGCTGATGTAAACGGGGCATTGAATATTTTGCGAAAATGTAGCCTGATAAGCCTTGCGGCTTTACAGGATAGAGGTTGTGTAAGCCAGCCTCGACGAATTAGACTTTTTTAATTGTCGAAAGCCCCCGCCTTCAGATATGGGGTAGTTTACCAAGGAAGCTTAAAGCCAAATTAACGGCAAGTCGCTTGAAGTAGCCGTTTCAATTTGTGATTCATCGCCCGCTGATTCTTCGAAAGTTAGGTTAAGTTCGGCTACCAGCGTCCGCCCAAAACAATCCACGTAGGCGCGGCTCTCCGTCATTTCGCTAATCACAAAAATCCCTAAGACTTCCGAGCCGATTATCAAACTCTCTTCCGTGCCGTCCCTTACGTAGCGGCGTAGCAGTTCGATTTGCTCTTCCACATTTACGCCCAGGTCGCGCAGCAGTTTAATGTCAAGGGAAATGGTATCGGGCTCGTCGCCGACCTTTTCTAGGACGCTTTTTTTATTTATCAGCTCATGCCTTGAATATCTTGCCCGCGTCCGCCGCTGAAAGTCCGAAAACGTCAATACGCGTGTCGAAGGCTTAACTTTAATCTCGGCGTCCTCAAAGCCCACTCGCGGATAACTGCCGCTATACACCTCGAATATCAAGTCGCCGTAGCTCCCTAGGCTCCCGCGAATCAGATTTATCCCGGCGTTAAAAATATCTTCTAAAATCGCCATGGCTAATCACCTGCCCATACGTTCGGCGAACCTTCAATCACGACCCCGCCACAGCCCGTCGAATCTCCAATCCTAGCTATCGGCAATCCATTGACGAACACTGAACTTGAACCGCTTGAAATTATTGGCGTATGAGTTGGATGAATAAAGCAGCCATGCCCCGCATATGAATCGCTCACACGTCCACAGCCTAGCCCGTTTACAAAAACATTTTCCGAGGACGTTATCAGCGGTACCGCCGCGCAGGCGTCGTGCGGGGCTCCTATATCCCCTAGCCTCGTTACGTTACTCATTTAGATAAATCCTCCGCCCTTTTATCTTGATGTCGCCTACACAATCAATCTTTAGCTCGTGGCTTGCCCTGTCATATGAAATCGTCGTGCCGTCTGCGAACTTCAGCATCGAGATATCTTGACTCTGCGCGGGCGGCGGCGAATCGTCATGATAGAAGCTCCCTAACAAAAATCCAAAACCGTCGTCTGAATTCGGCGTCATGAGTGCTACCACGCTCTCTCCAACATCGGGAAGTATGTAGCTTTTATTCCTTAACCCGAAACCCTGCAACACTGGCAATTCAGCACTTACCAGATTATCCTTGTCTGGGAAGGTTACCCTAGCCGTCGCCCGCTCTGCTAAGGATAGACCGCCGAAACTATCCCATATCTTATCAAGTTCTTTACGTCTATCATGTCATCACCTCCTTGAATAGCGATTGCTCGCGTTCAGATACCGCCTCCGCTATCCGCCGGTCAAACGCACAATCAGTCGTTCCAAACGGCAGGTCGTCCAAAATCATATCCGCTGAGCCAGAAGGGATTTCCTTTATCTTTTCTAGGCAATCCCCGTTGTATATCGCAAATTCTTTCGTCATAGCTTATAATTCCTTCAAAAACGGAGTGATAAAAAATGGGTACAGGTTATGCAAATGGTGGAGCCTCAACTACCAAGAAAACTTTAAAATCGTGGCGACCTCAGCATTTCTCGCCGCGTTGGGATATTGATGAGCACATCGGGCTACTTAGGAGCCGAGCCGCCGACCTTGTCATGAATGACGCGGTCGCCTCGGCAATCGTCCAAACGCTTACCAACGGCACTATCGGCGCGGGGCTTAAACTCTTCCCTAGAATCAAAGCCGACGAACTCGACATGACCCAAGAACAAGCCCGATTATGGAGCCGAAACGTTAAGCGCGAATTCAACCTGTGGGCGGCCAATCAAAACGCTTGCGACTTCCTGCGCCGTAATAATTTCTTTGAACTTCAACAGCTAGCCGCCCGCGCTATGTTCTCCGACGGCGATTGCTTCGTTCTCTTTAAACGTCGCCCGCCCGAAAAGCTCATGCCCTACAGTTTAAGAATTCAGCTCCTCGACGCCCAAAGAGTTTCCAATCCCATTTCAGGTTTGGGTTCTCAAGTCGAAATGGTGTTAGGTAAAAATCGCATCGTGCGCGGCATCGAAGTTGATAAACAAGGTTCGCTGGTCGCTATCCACGTCGCCAATAAAATTCTTTACGAACCTAACCTTCTTCAGCCCGATATCAGCTGGCAACGCGTCCTTTGGCACGGTCAGCAAACCGGGCTACCTAACATCTTGCACCTTTGCAAAGACCAATCGCCCGACCAATTCCGCGGTACGCCCGTCATCAGCCCCGTCATCGAGAGCCTTAAACAAATCAACCGCTACGCCGACGCAGAATTGTCAGCCTCCATTATCCGTTCTTTCTTTGCCATTTTCTTTACGCAGAATCAAACGAATTGGAGCATGAATCAGATAACCGGTCAGCAACTCGAAGACGACGCCGAAACTGCCGCTAAGAATTTCAAAATCGGTAGCCCATCTGTTATGAACCTCCCGCTCGGTATTGACGTGAAGAGTATCGGCTCTTCCAATGCTCAGTCCACGTTCGGCGAATTCATTTCAACCTTCATCAAGAACGCCTGCGCGGCAGTAGGGCTTCCCGCCGAAGTCGTCATGAAAACTTTCAATGCGTCCTATAGTGCTAGTCGGGCGGCTCTCCTTCAGGCTGAAGACGAATTCCGCACCCGCCGCAAGGCTTTTATCAGCGATTTTTGTACGCCGATTTACGAACTTTTCCTTACCGAGGCAATCGCTCTTGGAAGGATTGACGCTCCGGGCTTTTTCGACGACCCCATTAAACATCAAGCGTATTTGGCGGCTGATTGGTATTCCGAAAAGACAAAGGCACTTGACCCACTAAAAGAAGTCAGCGCACAAACTAAGCGGCTTGAAAATGGATTGTCGACCTATAGCAAAGAACTTGCCGAATCTGCAGGGCTTGACTTCGACGACGTTATTGAAACCCTCAACCAAGAACGTCAATTTTTAAAAACTTCACAGGAGGAATAATCATGACTGCCTATGACGCCTTGATGAAATTCTATCCTTTCACTTTGGACGATTTGCCCGGCGAAAAGTGGTTGTCATGCCTTATTCGACGTTAGCTATCAAACTATTGTTCGTGAAGGCTAAGTAAAAACAACTTCAGCGATATTCCCACGCCCGACGCCCTCTAACATTTCTATCTGCGTGACTAGCCCGTCTATCACAGCTCGCACTTCTGATAGATTTGCCCGCGTCAATTCCCGATTGCCGACCCTGTACGACTGACCGGCTAATATCTTCCGCTCGGCTTCAAGATATAAATTCAGCCGGCTTTTCAACGTTTCTAGTTTCATGTCTCCAACTCCCGCGATACTATCCGCCGCCTAGAGGGCGGCTTTTCTTCTGCCAAATTCGTCCAGAAATCCTCCGAAGTTATGCAACTCTTAATTGCCGCCAATGCGTATACCGTCACATCTAACGCTTCGTTTCGCGCGTGCTGATTGCGTTTCTTCCATACCTCGGCACCGTTTACTTTCTTTACCTTACGCTCCGAACTCAACTGCTTAAAAAATTCCTCATCAAACGAACGCGTTAAAAATTGGTCGTCGCGTCCAAAATGAATCTTCCCACTTTGCAACGCCGTTACTACTTCGTCTTTGGCCGAATCCACATTCAACACCACTAAATAAACGCCCGCCTCACGGATTATCCCCGTCTTTATGATGAGCGGCGAACCATACGCACTGCGCCCTTTTATCGCAAATCGCCCTTCGCGCAGGCGGCTCCGACAATACGCGTAAACGTAATCAGTCATGAAACCGCTATCGACGAACGTACGCGCTATCCGAAATTGCTTCCCCGCCGAATTCGTGTACGTCCGATTTAACAACGCGTCCAATTCCGCCCACGTCGTCTTGTCTTGCGGCAAGCCATACACCTTACCGCGTTCTATACCGTAGCCCCCGACCGCGTTCCAGCCGTATACCGCGTATTCTAACCGGTCTTTCTGTACGTCTACGCCTGCGGTCACTATCAACACCTCATCAGGTATCGCCGCAGGATAGTCTTCTAAGTTGTCTTGCTTGATTTCTTCCAATTCCACCGGCAATTCATAACTCAAGCCGAACCGCGTGTTGTAGACGTTCATTTCCCGTAAAGGGTCGCCCTGCACTGTCAGCCATTCCTTCAGAATGTCTTGCCACGACACCCACGGGCTTACAAAACCATTTATAAAAAAAGAACGCACGCCATTGGCTAATGCGTCCGGATTTTGCGCTACATATCCCTGCGCGGCGTTCCTCATTTTGACTTCATCAAATATTTCCCCGCACGTCGGGCAACTCCACTTTACCGATTTTATCAGTATCGTTCGCGCACCCGTCTTTTTGCGCCGCTCCACGTAGTCGCTTATCATGTTTTCTACGCTTAATAATTCCCACGAACCGCAACTAGGGCATTTATGCCGCCACTCTTCCTGCGTCCCCAGCTCGTATTCGATATCTATCGTGCTCGCGTCTTTTACCGTCGGAGTCGAAAATATTCCTAGCTTGCCGTCCCAATACGTCGACATCCTCTTTTCCGCTAAGCCTATTGGCGAACCTTCCTTGCCAGCTGACGGCGGGTATCTATCAACCTCGTCGCAGAGAAGAATTTTAATCGGTCTTGAGGCCAACCCCGAAGGACTATTTGCCCCGACAAGTACGACACTTCCGCCCTTAAAATATTTGCTAAGGATTGTTTGATTGGCATCGCGCGTCTTCTCTTTATCGTAAAATAATTTCGTTATAACTTTGGTATCGCGGATGAACGGGCTTAACCGCCGCTTAGAAAAATCCATCGCGTCTGAAAGAGTCGGCTGAATGATCATGCACGGGCACGGAGCCAAATGCGCGTAGCGTCCTAGGACATTTAAAAGCACGCTCGACTTGCCAACCTGACTTGCCGACTTGACCACAACTCGCCGCACGCGATTATCGTTGAAGGCGTCCATAACTTCTTTGAAGTAAGGCACGCGGCTTGTCCGGTAATGACCCGGCTCCGCGCTGGTTGAAGGTAGCATCGCAAATTCGTCCGCCCATGCCGAGACCGTTTCCCTACTCGGCGGCTTCAGGGCTCCGCGGATTATCTTTTTGAGTTCCTTTACATTCTTCACGGCTCATTATTTCTTCCATTGATTCCCCGACTGCACTTAGAAGCCTTATCGGCGTCACGTTGTTCATCTTCGCCGTCGCTATCATGAAGCCCGCCAGCATGTCGCAATAGTCTTTCGTATGCATGCTGCTCGTCGCTCGTATCGCGATTTTGTCTCCTCTGTGCTGGCAGCAGAAAATATACGGCTCGTCTATCGCGTCAAGAAGCGTGTCCACCATCGCCAATTTCTCTGCCGCCGTCGTGTTCCGCCAATTCCTTTTACCCATGTTCTTTCACCTCATATCATTTCAATACCGCTATCAAAAGGGCTCCGAGCACGACTATCATTCCGCCGACTCCTATCATCGTTTGCCGCCACGTCGCGTTTATCTGCTTGAGCAAGTCCTTTACGTCCGCATCGTGCTTTTCTTGCGCCGCGTTCATCCGCTCGTTCAATCGCCGCAAGTCTTCGCGCTGTTGTTGCGCCTCCGCTATCAGATTGTTCACGTTCGCGGTCGTCTCCGTTACTCGCTGTTCTAAGTAATTAAGTTTTTCCTCCGTCGTCATCGCAGGCACCTCATTTCAACACCGCGATTAAAAGGACTCCGAGCACGACTATCATTCCGCCGACTCCTATCATCGTTTGCCGCCACGTCGCGTTTATCTGCTTGAGCAAGTCCTTTACGTCCGCATCGTGCTTTTCCGACAATCGCCGAATATCTTCGCGCTGTTCTTTTAATTCGTTCAACATCAATTCAAACTTCGCGTCCTGCTTCGTTAGCCTTATCTGCACTTCCGCATTGATTTTTTCTTGTTCAGTCATCAAATATGCTCGGCGGATACCCCCTGTTTTAGCTGTGGGGAGGAGCCGCGCCCCTCCTTTAAAATTGATTCGCCCGAAGGCGAGCGGGCATAATGTCTGATAAATAGGAACAGACCGCCGCCCGCTAGCGTTGCAATCCTTCGCCAAAGTTATCCTGCGGTTTTGTATGCTTACAGCACTGTCCCTACCCCTTGGAACTGTTTAACCATAAGCCGTAGAGCGGCAGATTAGGATTTACGTCCGCCGGTACCTATCTATTCGCAGGTAACGTAGTCAATAAAGACTTAGGCTAGTCAGCAAGAGCTTTTACAAGCTCCCGCCTTTAGGCGTGGGGTTACTGAGCTCCTTTAGCGCAACGTCCACCTCCGCGTCGATTATATCACATATCGCCTCAGATGTCTTTCCTTCCAAACGTTTCGCTAGCTTATGGCCGAGCCCCGTTAATTTCGTCTTGAATTCGGTTAAGGCTTCAAGGAGCGTCGCTTCATATTCCGCCGCGTCATAGACTTCGCCGCGTTCCTTCTGGAGCTTAAGCTCCGCCAGTTCCCGCTTGGCTTTTTCATGACGCGCTTTTTCCTGCCAGTAATTCACGCCCTCATCGGTCGACTTCTTACTGAGGAAATAATTTTTTAAGGAATCGAAAAGCAAGACTTGCCCATTGCGGCTGAACTCGTCGCGGACGATGATTTTTTCGTCGCACAACTCGTTGATTCGCGTCGCCGATAATTTCAGGGCTTGCGCCATTTGCCGCTGCGTCACTGCCATTAACCGAATTTCCCCGGCGACCTTGATTATCTTTTCTTCATTCAATGGCGTCCTCTCCTCAAAATCGCCGCTTTTGCCGAATTTAAAAGTTGATAGCTACAAAGTTTCGGCAGTTTCCTTTAAGAACCCGCATTAGCCCCCTTGTCGGCAGAACCTAACCAAAAAGAGCCCCCGAAGGAGCTCTTTAGGGCTTGCGCAGAGGATTTGAAGAACATAGGAATTTTTTGATTTCTTTCCGAGCGTAATAATATCAGCCGACCTAATGGGCGTCAAGCTGTGAAGCGAACTTTTTATGAAGGCGATACACTTGCCGCCGACTTAGTCCCGTGTCCTTTGAAATCTGCGTCCACGTTAGGCACTGCACGTAGCGAAGGATTAATATCCTCTGCAACGGCTCGTCCGCGATTGCTATCACGATGCACGCCCGCAGGACACTTCGCGCCATTTCTAGCCGCTCTTCTAACCATTGCAACTTTTCTTCCGCCGCAACGATTTTTGTCACCAAGGCTTCCACTTGCTTGCCTATCGTAGTCGAGCGTCCTTCTTTTAGAAGATTCTCTAGGTTGCTCATCAAATCGCGCAACCCGTGCAGATAGTCCGCCTGCCTTGCTATCGCTCGCCTCAGCCGCCTTACCTGCATTAAGTCTCGTCTCGTCATGACTACTTCAAGACCTTGACACCCTGTCGACGTTTGGCGAACGCGGGTCTTTTCGTTTCGTTCAGCGCGGTAGATATTGCCCTTATCTGCGCGGCTACCTTCTCTACTTCCGTCATGACATTTCCTCCAATACGATTTCAAGATGCGGTCGCCCCCGATGCAGTTCTATCTGCGCGGCGACGACTTGCCGGTCATCCAGATACGCTATCCCGTTCAGACTGTCGAGGACTGCTTTTAAGTGATTGTCTATGTCCCCAAACCGAAGGCTCTCCGGCGGCAATTCCCGATATACTCGCAACTCGATTGAGACCGGCTTTATCGTCGGCTTCCTTATCTGCCGCCGCGCCAGCCAACCTAATTCCTCTTTGAACTTGCGGTATTGCGTCGGATTAAATCGCTGGTCGCCACAGGTCAACACCCTCTTAAATGGTAGCGGCGATATCTCTGCGTTAATCTTTATCATCAAGATACCTCGCCGCGTGATGTGTAGTTAAGGATTATCTCGTACGTCATTGCTTTTTCTCCTTAAAAAGATTGCGGCGCAGTCGCCCGCTTGAATCCACGATGGTGAAGACAACTGCGCCTCTATGTCCAAGGCGAACAGTTTATTTTTGGTGGCCGCCCGCCTTAGTCATCGTCTTTGAATTCCTCAATCAGCTGCGCGATTATCAGCCCGCCATTTAGAACGCCCATAAACCACGCGTATTCTTCCCGCATCGGCACCGTCCAGATTATTATCAACGTCATCAGCGTGCAACAGACCGTTATCGCCCGATACGTGAACTTTTCCTCGCCCAGCTTGTACCACAGCCATTTCAACCATTCCATTTTCTTCCTTAGCCCAATGGCAACGCTTCATCCTCTGCTGTTGAGCCTTCTCCTAAACTTTTTACCTTCGTGTATGTCTTCTTCGTTTTCGTCTTTACCTTCCAGATTTTTACCCGTTCAGGGCACGCCTTCAGGTCCTCTTGCAATTGTTCCACGTTAGAGCCGTAATCCTCCATTAGGTAATTCCACAGCTGCATAAAGTCGCCGCTACCCGTCGAATATTTCTTAGGCTCTTCTAGGAACGTGAACCGAACATATTGGTTGCCCTCTTCGCTCGTGACTAATTCCATGTAGTCTATCGTCAAGCCGTCCGGATATTTCGCGATTACCTCGTCTAGCCTCATCAATTCCAAATCGCTAGTCTGATTGCTTAGCCGCGCTGCCGCTTTTGAAAATTTGCTCACTTTACTTTTGCGCCTCCATGCTGTATCCTGTGAACGTTTTCTTCTCAGCGGTCATCGCCGCTATTTTTTTTGGCTCCAACTCCCTGCTCAATATCTGAATCAACATCTTTAGGACGCGTCGCGCTATCTTTTCCTCGTGCGGTACCTCGAAGAGCGTTTCCGGCAATTCGTGCCCGTAAAGCTCATTGAGTATCCATTGACACGCCGCTTGCCTCCGCTGACGATTCTTCCGCCCTCGCGTCGCAAATTCTTCTATCCCGCGTTCGTTCACAAACTTGACATGACGCGTTACCGGGCTTTTTACATATTCCCTTACCCCGCTTATTTCATTTTCTAAGCTCATGCTCTCCAGCATCGAACCGCTTGAACGGCTGTAACCGCACGCCTCGAACAAATCCGCACGCAGTACATACGCCTCGCCTCCGTGCCGAATGTATTGCACTTTCCCGAATAGCGGATTGCTTATCGCTTTCATATCCTCTTCTCGTTGCAACATTATCGGTTCTATACCCAAAGCACCTCCTGATTTTCAGTCGTCTTCTTCCAAGCCTTCCACTAAACGCCTTAGACATTCGTCCGTCGCTTCGTGCTCTAGAATTCCGCACAGTATTTTTATCATGCCCATCTTCCCGACGTGCCAGTTTATCTGCCGAAAATAGGCTTCCACTTCCGTTTTCGTTAAGCAGCGGCCTTCCATCGAATCAAACAACTTCCGGTCTGCCTTCAGCGTTCTTTCCTCCGCCGCCTTCAGCCTTACTATCAATTCTGCGCGCTCGCTTGCTGTCATGTCCTTAACAAATCCTCCGAGAATTTCTTGATTAACTCATACGGCTCCTCGGCTATCAGCAACCGAATCAGCAACATCCGCGCAGTCGACCGCGCCGAATATTCCAGCGAACGACCAAACATGAAGTCTAAATCCGGGTCCGTTAAATCCTCGCGCATCATATCCTTCGAGAATTTCTCTTCGTCAAGATACGCTTGGTCTTGCGCAGATTGCAACGCCATTATCAAGGCGTCTTTTTCAGCCCTCGTCAAGCAAGTCACCTTCTTTCACATTCAACGCCAACGCCATTTTCCGCAAAGTCCGCTCTGAACAACGCCGCAATTCGACTATCCGCTTATAGCCAGTGTCTGTCAGCTTTATCGCCGCAAAAAACGCTTTTTTCGTTTTGAACTTCTGCCTTATCAGCTCTTCTAACCGATTTACGTTCAGCCACTTCGACGTGCTCCGACTTTCCGAAAGGATAAATTCTTCCGCTTGCACTCCCAAGACTTTCGCCAAGGCTTCAAACTTTTTTCTTTTGCAATAGCCCGTCAGCACCATGTTGTATATCCATCTCGGAGCATAGAAGCCCGCCGCTTTCGCAAACTCTTTTATCGTGCCAGGCGTCTCTATCAGCGCGTTCCATAATTTCGCTCGGTCTATCTTCATGTCTGCGCCTTTCTTTTCAAGAAATCCGCCGACGTCAATCCGTACTTTTGCAACTTCTTCGCCGCAATTTTCGCGTGTACCCTCAGCCAGCGATTGTTCTTCCTAACGTACCAGCGGTAATGGTCTTCTTTCCATTCCGCACGTACGTACAGGCTCGCTATCTCGTAGCTCGTCATTCTTCCAACTCCTTAATCAAGCCTTCCAGATAAGCCTGCGCGGAGCAATCGTCTGCAAAGTCGTCGAAGAGATATTGCTGCCCAAGGTCGGTCTCGAAGCGCAACTGTGTGCCGTGGATGAAAAACCTTCTGACGAACGCCGCGTTCACGTAGCCATTTTCCACCGCCACGAACCGCAAAGCCGTACTTTTCTCCACCTCGTCAATCAGATTGTCCAAATGCTCCTGCGCGGCTTTTATGCTCAAAAACACTTCGTCAAGCGGAAATTCGACGTTATCAACCTCGAAGAGAATCATTGCCGCGACTACCCGAATTGCGCGAACGTGCGACCAGTTGATGTAATCCGTGCCGCTCTTTAAAAATTTCACTCCAAAACCCTCCTGTCGCGATTGCCCAAATCCGCTACTGAGCACATGCCACGCAACCGGCTTGCTATCCTCTGCGCCGCCGTCTTGTCTTTAGCAGAAAACCGCGCCTCTAAGCCCTCTATGCTGTAATTACTCGTGAAGATTGTCGGCTTTTCGGCGTTATAACGCCCGTCGATGATCTTGTACATTTCCCCGATTGACCAGTCGCTCAATACGCCCGTGCCTAAATCGTCCATTATCAGCAGGTCGCAGCGGATATACTTGCGCAAAACCACTTGAGAGGACGCTTGCGGGTCATTGAACGTCTTTTTTATCTCGTCCAATAAAAGCGGCACATTCCCGAAGATGACGCCTTGCCCGCGCCGGATGCACTCTTTAGCGATGAGACTTGCCAGAAACGTCTTGCCCGTCCCGCAAGCCCCGTGAAAGTACAAACTGCCGCCTTCATCAAAGAAAATGTACGTTTTGGCTAAGGCTTGAGCGTTCGCGGACGTCGCCTCGTAATCGTCGAACGTCTTTTTCGCGTAGCGGCGCGGCAATTTCTTCGCCGCCTCTTGGGTCACGTACACTTCGCACAGGCTATCGATGACTTCGCCAGCCGAATCAATCTCCGGCTTATGGTACTTCTCCACACTTTGAAGACAATCCAAGCCGTTGCAACCTTGGCAAACCTCAAGACGTCTTTGCGCCTGAATAATCGCCTGCACACGGGGCTTATCCTGCTCGGCGTCTAAGCCATACATCGAGCAAACCGGCATCGCTTCCCGCTGATACCTCGCCCGAACTGCTTCCTTCAACTCCGCTACATTCAGCGTTGTCAGCATTTTTAATTCCTCCTTCTGGACTTCGCGTCCTAGCAACTTCGTTTTCTCGCCTATCTGGCGCGGCTACCGTCTGCGACGGCTCTATCCTAAACGGCGTCTCCGCCGCTGTTGGCTTTAACTCTTCAAAAATCGCCTCGTCTACCGTCATAAACGTTTCGTCCTCTATCAACGCTAATGATTCCGATTCCGTCATCAGCGATTGCACTGCTTCTGCCGTTATTGGCGGTTCACTCATCGCTTCGCTTAAGGCCTCCTCAACCGGCGGTTCACTCATCGCTTCGCTTAAGGCGTCCTCAACCGGCGGTTCACTCATCGCTTCGCTTAAGGCCTCCTCAACCGGCGGTTCACTCATCGCTTCGCTTAAGGCCTCCTCAACCGGCGGTTCGCTTATCGCTTCGCTTAAGGCGTCCTCAACCGGCGGTTCACTCATCGCTTCGCTTAAGGCGTCCTCAACCGGCGGTTCGCTTATCGCTTCGCTTAAGGCGTCCTCAACCGGCGGTTCACTCATCGCTTCGCTTAAGGCCTCCTCAACCGGCGCGGATGTCATTGGCGGCGAAGTCGAAGCGTCTGTCGTCCTCAAGGTCGCCTCTTTCGCCAAAGGTTTTTCCGTCGGCTTCTTTCCGCTCAAAATCATCTTCATGTATTTAGCCAACTTCGGGTCTTCCTTCTCCGAAACGCTTTCTTTTTCTTTAACTTCTTTTTCTTTCTCTAACTCTATCTCTATATTCTTAGGGGTCGAAAAAGCCGCATGGTGAAGCGATTCATCGGCAGGTTTTACCCTTGTTTTGCCCTCATTTTGCCCTTGTTTTACCCCAAGCGTTATGACGTAGCGGGTACCCCTGCGCGGGGCCTTGGGGTCGGTCTCGAAATCAATCGCGCCCAACTCTTTGAGGACGCGTTTGGCATCTGTCACGTCTTTTTTGCTCAAGTCCGTTATCCGGTCGCGTATCTGCTCGTCCGCAATCTTAAACCAGCCGCGTTTCCGATGAACATTATCTAAGCACAGAAATAACCACATAACCGCTATCACGTGCTGAGGTTGTCCAGCACTCATCGCGTACCACGCGTTCATTTTGTCGATATACATTTCTTTTCGTCCTTTCTTTTGCAAGTAGCAGGGGTGACACGGAGCGGGGGATTTGATTAAAAAAAAGAGCCGTTTCCGACTCTTAAAGTAAGAAAATTATTTAGACCGGCTATAAAAAGTTAAGAGGTTGAAGCCGGAACATAAGTTTTATTATCACGAAAGACAGCGAAAAATGCCCAATGGCAATTAAATACTCTTTTCCCTCAGAGCTTTTCTTTTGTTAAAAAAGCGGGTAGCAGGGTCTTTAAAAGTGGTAACAGAGGTAGCAAGCCAAATGGCTCGTCGTAGATAAGAAGAACTGCACTTAGACATATATCCATCAGATTTTGATTCGCCTGACTGACGTGATTTAGGATAAAGCCCCGCGTAAGCAACAAGTTTTGACACAGAAGAAAATTTTTCAATATCGCCGCTAATCTCGGGGAAATATTGACGGATAATCAGCAAAAAACTAGACGAGGCAAGCAAAATGCCGAATGAATTTTTAGCGCAATGATATTTTCGGGAGCAACTTGAGAGTAACGCCCGAAAAGAATGACTTCGGCGACGATTAAGGCGTCAAAAGTGTCGTTCTTGGTCTGACAGATAAATAAGGAATACAAGGCGTCAGACTGCAGAGCGTTGATAACGTGAATAGTCTGCCTGGCTTGGCGAAGATGAGCATAGAGCGACAACCAGTAATGCCCGGTCGCTTCCATGCCTAATTCGGCGGGCGTGTCGAGTTTTCTTACCGCGTCCATGAGTTTTACAAAACCAGTGTGAGAGTTTGCAAAACGAATTCACTTGACGATAACTTTACCGCTTGAATCGATGATGCGGCTTCGTGAAAACGTTTAGCAATATCAATACCGACTATGTACATTCAAAATACCCTTTCAGATGCTCTGCCTTTTGCGGCTCAAAACCTGTTTGCAAATTAGTAGACTAGCAACATCCAGCTCATAATTACGCAGGTCAAAATCTTTACTATTTATGAAGTGGACAGCACCACAAAGAGATTGAAAGAAGAAATTACTCAGCGAATAAAAATCCCGAACGCTTGAATTTTTTCCGCGAACTTTGTCAAGACAGCCGCCGCATTGAAATGGAATTGAACACGAGCTATCACACGCCCGAAGAAATCGTAGAAATTATGTCAAGGCTCCATTCGCAGACCTGTCGACCCGACGTTCCGTTTGTTCCCACCGTTTTACGCTGACTTCGGCAAGAATATTTTCATCAACTCGAATTGCCACTTTCAAGACCAGGGCGGCATAACGATAGGCAATGGCGTGATGATTGAGCACAATGTCGTTTTGGCTACGGCGACGCATGACCTTGCCCCCTAGAAAAGTCGTAAGCTCCACTACAAGCCGATTGTCATTGGCGATAACGTGTGGATTGGTTCAAACTCTGTGATTCTGCAAGGCGTGACGATTGGCGAATGGGCGGTAGTCGCGGCGGGTGCGGTCGTCACGAAAGATGTTGAGCCTTATACTGTCATCGGAGGCATTCCCGCTAAATTTATCCGCAAAGTTGAGGACGGCCTCGGCGACGGGGCAGTTGATTATATTGAAGGACACATTTAACGCCACAAGCTAAGCGGGTCGGCATATTGATAGACGCCGTTGATTTTGATGATATATTCAAGATGAAGATGCGACCCCGTTGAATAGCCAGTATTCCCGACTTGCGCGACAATCTGTCCGGCAGTGACCATTTGCCCCGCCACAACATGAAGGATTGAGCAATGGGCGTAGCGCGTGTAAGCGTCAATCGCGGGGTGATAAATCAGAACCTGATTGCCGTAGCCGTCGCCGAGATTATCAGCAATGACAACTTGCCCGTCGAAGAGCGAACCGATATAAGCCCCGTAATCATAGCCGAGGTCAACGCCCGCATGAAACTTCCACTCGCCCGATATGGGGTGAACTCGCCAACCAAAAGGACTAGTCACGGGCAAATCAATCGCTTGAACTTCGGCGGGCAGAATCATCAACACGAGAATTATCAATGCCCAAAACTTTTTCAAAGTCAGCAACCTCCTCCGGCTCGAACTCAACGCGCATAGACTTCCAGCGGTCGTGAAGCCAAAACCACTCCGCTGGATATTTTTTTACGTGTTCTTCAATCAGCGTCGCTAGCCTCTGCGTCATCTGCTTAATATCAGCGTGCTTATCAGAAGACCTCGTGACTTGTAGCGGCGGAAAAATCTCCAGCGTGTGCGTCCCGTCCGAATTCTTATGCATGAACGCCGGGAAGATTGGAACCTTTCTAAAGCGAGACATACTCGCCGCGCCCGTCACAAAGTTTGTTGCCTGATTGAAGAACTTCACGACGACGCCATCATCACGCCCAACGTCCTGATCCATAATCAGCCCGATAAAATGTCCCTCGTCAAGCATTTTGTACATTTCACGGACACCGCTACGATAAGTTATGTGCATACCAATCAGCGTTCGATATTCGTTGATGAACTTGTCCGCGTCCTCAGATTTCTGTTTCTTCGCCACGCCGACAAGTGGAATTCCGTTTTGCGCGAAAGCTCCGCCCATAAGCTCCCAATTATCGCTGTGGCAAGTCATAATCACCGCGCCGCGTTCCGAAGAATTCTTATAGCGCGTCAAATGCTCCAGCCCGATAACTTTAACGTGCTTTGCCATATTCCCCTTAAGTTTCGGGAAGGACAAAACCTCCATGAACATTGCGCCGCATTGAACGGTACTTTCCTTAGCAATGAGGTCAGCCTCTTCTGCCGAAACAAAAAGACAGCGGCGGATATTCTCCGTCGCAATCTTTTTCCTCTTGGCGGGCAGGAATACCCAAATCAAACGCGCTAAGCCCCGTCCGATTGCCAAACAAAACTTCAGCGGCAAAAGACAAATCAGCCAGCTCAACAATTTTAAAAATCTATACTCGATGACGTATCACCGTCCTTAAGCTCCAAAGTGATTACGAAAGTCAAGCTCTTCGATAGAATAATTCATGTAGTTATAAAAGTTATTCTCGCCCTTATAATAGTTGAATTCAAGCTCCTCAATGAAGTCGTTCAGATACGCGCTGAACTTCGCCGCGCCGTGAACGTTCAAATGACCGTGGTTATAAAAATCATCATACGTGAAGTCTTTTAATTTCCATCCGTCGATAAAGCACGCGGTCAGATGCTTTTGGCAAGCCTGTTCAACGAGAAGATAAAATTCCTCAAGCAATTGCTTATTAAATTTTGCCATGTATTTTTCCGTGACGGGCACCATAAACATTATCGGGCGAATATTATTCGTCTCGCACAGTGTCAGATAGTCGTCCAAGATTTTAACATTCTCGTCGCGGGTTTCGGGATAAGATTTTCCTATCCAAGAAGACATGCCAACATTTGAATTAATGTCTTCTTGAGTCATAATTTTATCCGATTTAACACCATTAATATTTATCTCCTCAGTAGAGAATTTTTTCAGCAACCACTCCTCGCGAAGGAACTTTTTATACGTATCCAGAGGTAAAGGGAAATTATGTATATCATTGAAAGCGATGAGATAAGGCAATATGCGACTTTTGAATACAAATGTCTTGGAAAGATCGTAGTGAAAAGAATATGGTGCCAACCCGATGAGAGCATAACGAATCTTACTATACCCCCCCTGTATAGCATAATAGATTTTGCAATTTGGAAGTTATAGTACAAGTCTTGGCTGGATTCAGCAAAATTAATCGCTTTGTATTTAAATTTTCTAATGTCTAATCCGGCTTCTGTTGTACTTATTCCTGTGGCGAATATTTCAAAATCCTGCGCCTGTTCTTGATAATACCTCAAACGACGTTCTGTTATAAAATTACCTTGCTTAGGTAACTCGGCAAAGCTCAGCATTTTTTCTGTTGACAATCCTTGATATTCCGAGAGAATTTTACGAATAAATTTATCATAAAAGCGGTTTTGAACACAAAGAACGTAATCGTACGGAAGCCTTTCGACACAAGCTTTAAGTTCGCTCATTGGGTAAAGCAAATCTTGCGACAAGCCACAGTCAGCCAACGTTTTCTTAGAGTTTTCGACATCATCGACGACAATGCCGCAAAATTCAAGTTCGGGATTCAAAGGATCCAACTTTCCTGCAAGGAGTTGTCCGTTTGTAACTAACAATACACGCATTCTATCACCTCTAATTTTATCGATAACGAGTAGGCGGCGGATTGGGCGGATAATAACGTCTGCCGTCTCTTTGATGTTGCGGCGGTCTCGGCGGCGGATAATATCGCTTTCCGTCACGATAATACGGCGGCGGGTTCGGCGGAACGTAACGATAATCATCACGATGACGACGCCTATCTTCACGGTGTCGGCGTTCCCATTCTTTACGGTCGCGGCGTTCGTTCTCAGTCTCGCGTCCCAAAATATATTTATCTCTGAAGTGCGCCCATTTGCCGCTACCTAGCTCCTGCGTTTCAATCGGCTTATCCAAATCAACCGTCGACGCCTCAACTTGTCCGCCAAAGATTAAGAGACTTGCCGCCGTTACGATTAGAAGCCTTTTCATTATGCTCACCTTCTTAAATCCGTGTAGTGTTGGCTTTCTTCAGTTGCTCAAGCTCTTTCTTCAAGCGTTTAACGTTTTGCGAATTGGCTTCCCGCGATTTTCTTGCAGCGTCGATTGTCGAGAAGAAGAACGGCACCATCAAATTATTGGACGAGTCAATCTTGTTGAATTCACGGTACAAAACCTCGTAAATATCTCGGTCAGTCAATTCCTTGCGCATCTCATTGGTACGATTAAGGCACCATTCAAAGTATCTGGTCGACGCCTCATAGGAATAGGACGGATTCTCCCGCAAGACTTCGATTTTGTTCGACAGCTCGCCGAGTGCCTTTGCATAATCAGCGAACGACAGAACCCAATTAGAAAAAGTATTCGCCGTCTTGGATTGGGAAACGGAATTGACGTTATAGCGTCGGTAGAAGTAAAGCGGGGTCGTGAGCCGCAAGAACCTTTTGGCGTAGCAATACATGTTGATAACCCAGATATAATCGCCGGCTTTGAGTATTTCGGGGAAAGTGATTGCGTTCTGAAGCAGGAAGTCCCGCCTCACGAAATGCGCCCAACCCGTAGAGAACCCTCTATCAAAAATCAGCTCGTGAAGAATTTTATCCGTGTCGTCGACGATTAAAGCTGACTTATCCTCCATGCCCTGCGCGGCTAATTGTTTGCCTGTGCCGTCCCTCAAGACCGCAACATCATTTGGCTTTTCTAAGTAGTAGTGCGCCGCCGTGTAGATAATATCGGTATTATTTTCCTCCGCCGCCGTGTAGAACGTTTCCAGAGCCGTGCCCAAAAGAAAATCATCAGCGTCCGCGAAGTAAACGTATTTGCCGCCCGCGAGCTTGAAGCCGATATTGCGTGGAACGTAACCGCCGCCGCCAGAATTCTTTTCCGTTTTGGTGAGCCTTAGTCGTCCGTCAAACTTTGGTAAATAACTTTCGACGACCTCAACGCCGTTATCCGTCGAGCAGTCATCAACAACGATTACTTCAAAGTCTTGGAACGTCTGAATCAAAAGACTTTCCAGACACTCGCCAACATAATCCGCCGCATTGTACAGAGGAACCACAACCGAGATTGCACAGGTCGATGGATTGAGAAGCGAAGCCATAGAATCAATCTTCTTGCGTAGGCGTTCAATTTCGGCGGCTTGCTTGGCAATTAGTTCTTTATCGCCTTCGACCTTACCTTTGATTTGATTTGACTCCTTCTTTGTCTCCGCCATAGCTTTATTTTGTTCGCAAATATAAGTACAAAGGAGCGAGATTAAAACATCGTGTTCGCCAAAATATTTGCCGAACTCATCTTTTATCGTCTCATAAACTACATCATCAGTCAGTTCCCTGCTCGAAGACAAGATACGAATGAACCTTACACTCACGAACTTTTTTAAGACCAGGTAGCGATAGTAAGGATTTTCCTTGAAGAATTCATGACTATTCATCAGCTTATCGAGATATTTTAAGCCACGCAATATCGGGTCTATCCAAAAGTTCATTCTAACTTGTGGCGTCTTCTTTGCTCGCATAATTGAAGTCTCCGTCAATCGGTAAATGTAAACTATGTTGGGCACGCGGAGAATTCTCTTTGCATAGAACAACAGCCCTTGATGCCAAATGTTATCGTCGCTAATCTTCAATGACGGGAAGATTATTTCATGTTCAATCATCAAGTTTCGCCGAATTAACTTCAACCACGGTACCACATAATATCTATCGTCTATTATTGATTTAACTCTTACCTTTAAGTCTTCGTCCTCAAGCGTCGGTTTATCTACCGTTCCGCCTTTCTGAAGACATTGTATTTTCCTGTTCGTGCCATCGGGATTCACCTCGTAAAATTTTTCGCAATAGACAACGTCGGCGTCATATTCTTTAGCCAAAGTGTAAAGCTCCGCCAAAGCAGTCTCCGTCAACATGTCATCATTGTCCATGTTGTAAATATATTCGCCGCTTGAAAGGTACAAGCCCTTATTGCGCGGTCGTGCACCACTACCCGTATTCTCTTCCATGTGATAAAGCTTCAAGCGTCCCTCAAACTTTGGGATATAACTTTCAACAATCTCGCAACTAGAATCTGTCGAGCAGTCATCAACTATGATAAGTTCAAAAGCTCGGAACGTTTGCGCTAAGAGAGTATCCAAACACTTGCCGATATACTCTTGCGCATTGTAAAGCGGGATAATCACCGAGATTAAAGGATGCGTTGAATCATAAGTTTTTGCCGTGGTTAAAACTTTTGCCTCGTTCGTGGCGGCACTAATTGCACTGAAAAAGAACGGTAATGTCGGGTCGGATAACTCCTTTCTATCGCGGTACAACGTGCTGTATATCTCATGAATTTTTAGTTGCCCCTGTTCCTTGATGAGCCTATCCACAACTCCAGACTTAAAATAATTCTTCGACGCCTCGTAGCAATAGGCAGGGTTCGCCTTTAAGACTTTGAGGCAGCTTGACATTTCCCTTAACGCTTTGAGCCAATCGACAAACGCCAAACTCAACTGAGTTTCCGAAAGTGCCATCTCAGCGGCAAAGTAACTTCTGCGGAAGTATAGCGGCTTCGGAATTCGCCAAAGTCTTTTCGGACAACAGCAGATATGCAACGTCCAAAGGTAATCACCGCCAATCTTTATCTCTGGAAAAATAATTTCGTTCTGAATCAAAAATTCACGTCGAACAAATCTTGTCCACGTGCTCCAAAAGTATCCTTCATAGATGACTTGCCTAAGACTTTTATTAAGTTCCATGCCACTTAAGGACGACTTGTCTTGGCGGACTTTCCTTAAGGCTTGCTCCCCTTCCGCGTCCTTTTGCACATAAACATCATCAGCTTGCCTTAAATCGTAGTAAGCCCCCGAATAAATCACGTCGGCATTATTTTTCTTTGCCGTAGAATAGAGCATTTCAAGGGCAGTCAACAAGATAAAGTCCTCCGCGTTCAAGAAGAAAACATAATCGCCCTTAGAGAAGAACAAGCCCTTGTTGCGTGGCACGCCAGAGCCGCCCGAATTGCTACTAGTCTTAGTTAGCTTGAGCCGCCCTTTGAACTTTGACACGTAACCTTTGACAATCGCCACGCTATTGTCGGTCGAACAATCATCAATTACGATAACTTCAAAGTCTTGGAAGGTTTGAACAAGGAGACTTTCCAAACACTCGCCGATATATTTTTCCGCGTTGTACATGGGGATAATCACACTGACAGCAGGCAAAGACAAATCATCGACGGACGGCTCTACTACCTCTAATTCAGTAACAGATGATTTGACTACGGAAGGTTTTTTCTTCTTTTTTGCCATGAAATCACTCCTTATGTCGAACTAGTTAAGACTTTATTAAAGCCTCAAGCTCGCGTTCAAGGCGGCGGACTTTTTCTATCAGCTCTGGAACTTTCTTTAATGCCGCTTGTTGACGAAGCCATTCGCTATGACTTTGAATCGGGAAGCCGCAACCAAAGAAACTTTCTGGCATGTTCTTTGTTATGCCCGACCTCGCCGCGTAGACCGAATTGCCACCGATAGTGATATGTCCGACCGTGCCGACTTGCCCGCCGAAAGTCACGTTGTCGCCGACCGTCGTCGAACCGCTGATTCCCGTCTGGGCTACGATTAAACAGTTCGCGCCTATTTTGCAATTATGCGCAATGTGTACGAGGTTGTCAATCTTTGTTCCGTGCCCAATAATCGTCGAACCCATCGCCGCCCGGTCAATTCCGACATGTGCGCCAATCTCCACGTCGTCTTCAATGATGACGTTGCCGATTTGCGGAACCTTTGTATGCACGCCATCTTTAGTCGTGAAGCCAAAACCGTCCGAGCCGATAACCGCCGACGAGTGAATCACGCACCGCTTGCCGACCTTGCAGAACTCGCGAACCGTCGCACTTGAATAAACAATGGTACCTTCGCCAATCGTCGCGTGCTGTCCAATATAGACGTGCGGATAAATCACTGCGCCGCTATAAATCTGTGCTCCGTCATCAACAACCGCAAACGGCATAATCGTCACATCGTCAGCAAGTTTAACGTCCTTACCGAGATGAGCCTTTGGACTTATGCCCTTTGGAATCTCAAGCTTAGGCGTGAACAGTTCAAGCAACGTCGCGAACGCCGCTCGCGGGTCTTTGACTTTGACTGCGGGCTTTGGAAAGTCTTCGGTATCGAGTGGCACCAACACTGCTGACGCCTCCGAAATCTTAGCCTCGTCAAGGTGGGGCGGCACCGCGAAGATTAAATCGCCCGCCCGCGCCATAGTGATATTTGCTAGTCCGCTAATTTTCGTCGTGCGCTCGCCCGTGACCTCGCCGCCAATAAGCTCGGCTATCTCGTGTAAAAATTTTTCCATAGTATCGCCTGCTCACTGCATTTTATTGATAACGTCTTGAGTTATATCAATCGCTCCGTGGAAAATTAATTTCTGTTGCTCTGAATTGTTTATGACCACGTCAATATTTTTCTCGCGTGAAATCTCATCAATCACAACGTCCATACGACTTTTAATCTGCGCGGCGTAGGCTTGATTTATGCCCTCAAGCTTGCGTTGAAAGTCCGATTGAATCTTCATGGCTTCTTCATCAGTCAGCTCTTTATTGGCGGTGTCCTGCTCGAATTTCTGTTGAGCCTCTGTTACCTTGCCTTGCGCCTCCGTCGTCAGCGTTTTGACTCGTGGAGCCTCTGCCATGACTTTTTCCACGTCCACGGCTCCGATTTGTCCTTCGCCGCAACCAGCTATCATAAGTGACGACGCTAGCAACGCCACCGCCGCTAATTTCTTTCCTACATTCATTTATAAACACTCCAATCAAAGTCTGTTCATTTCCTTAATCAAGTCATCTGTTAAATCTTTTGCATCCTTGCCGGGGAAGATGACAGCTCCTACTCTTTCAGGTTGCTTTAGTTCAAAGTTCCACTCAATGTGCCACCGCAAAACCTTTAGCTCGTCGGGACTGCGTTTGACGAAAACCATTTCCAAATGATGAACCGCCGCCAGCATCGTCGCCTTATCAACTATCGAATCCAAAATCTTTTTCTCAAGCTCGGCTCGTTCCCTGCCGACTTCGTTTAGCTCGGTTAGAAGTTCACGCCGCCTGACTTGCCGTCCTTCCATTTCCCGCAAAGCGTCTTCCATTAACTTTTTATTGCGCTGTGTGACCTCCGATTCTTTTTGCCGCGTCTGCTCCTCCATGACCGCTTTTAATCGCTCAGCCTCAGCCTTAAGCCGTGCTTCGTCCTCGGCGATAGAATCATTCGCGTATTGTTCAATTTCCGCCATCCATTTATCAAGCAATTCCTTCTGAAGTTGGTTTCGTTCAAACTGCACCTTCTCCAGCTGTTGCAGAAGTTCATTAATCCGTTCCTGCGGCAAGTCTAGGTTGTCAGCGTTATCTAGCTTTAGCTGTATGTTTAATTGTTCGTTGAGATAAGCGTCGCGAATCTTATTGCGTTCCTCAATGTAATGCGGCTCCGACTTCTTGCGATATTCTTCCGCCGCTAACTTTTTACGGCTTTCCAGTTCGGCAAGCTGACTGACGACAAGTTGAGCATTCTTTTGCCACGCCGCCTCGTCGAAGACTTCCTTATTAGTTTCGGGTGGTTCTGGCTTTGGCAGGGCTACGACCTTCATTGCCTCGTTAAGTTCCAGGCGCAATCGCAATTCCCTTGCTCGCAGTTCGTCGAGGAATTCGCCTTCGGGGTGTGCTGTTTGGATTCTTTCTATATCAATTATTCCGACGCCGCGATTGACTTGCGCGGGCTTTTCGGCTTTCTTGTCGACGGGCTCGGCGGGCATTTCGGGAGTCTGATAAAGGTAGAGACCGCCGCCGATTAATGCAAACATCAACGCCGTCAACACTCTGTAATCCAACACATCGCCCCCTAACAAAAAAGGGATTAGGGATTGGGAACTATTCCCCTAGTCCCTAGTCCCTAGTCCCGAAAATTATTTCTTGCCTAGCTCCGCGATAACGTCAGCTGTAATTTCCTGTCCGCCGTAGATGACTGCCGCCTTATCGATGACGACTGCCAAGCCCTTCTTGTCGGCTACCTTCTTGATTGCCGCATTGACTGCATTTTCAATCGGTGCAAGCAGTTCCTGTTGTTTCTGCGCGAGCCGCTGTTGGCATTGCATGTAATAATCTGCCTTCTCCTGTTCGTTCATGCCAGCGGATTTCTCATCGAACTCCTTTTTAATGTCAGCAACTGCCGTTTCCATTTGGCTCTGAAGGTTTTGTACATCAGGGTGAGCCGCCATTGCCTGCTGAAAGTCTATCGTCCCTACACTTGACGAACTCGCCGCCGACGCTATGTTGCCTGTCTGCGTTAAAGCGATTGCCACGACCGAGCCGATGAATATCACCGCGATTAAGATGCTCACGAGCCTAACTTGTTTCTTTTCCAATTTCATCATTATGCAACTCTCCTTATTTTTTGACGCCGCCGATTATATCAGACACTGCTAACCTTTGCAAATTTTTTAGGACGGTGCCCACGCCCAAACCCTCGCCATAAGCCTTTCCCTCCGCTTTTTAAGATTGATTGCGCATATCTTACCAGATTAAATTCAGACTTTCAAGCCGCGAAAAAAATTTTTGCATGAGCTAATCTTTTCTGCTATCATGAAGAAAATTTTTGTTCAGGAGGAAAGATTAATCATGAACTTAAAGAAGAAAATTACTGCGACAGTCGCGGCGGCGGCTTTAGGCGTCTCTTTGACGGTAGGGGCTCCTGTTGCCTCGGCGGGCACGGCTGAAACTATTATCGGCGTGGGCAGTGTCCTTATCGGTGCTTCTCAACAAAATGCTCAGCTTAATAAAATGATAAGACACTACGACGAGTCCGAGCAAGGTCGCCAAGAACTTTTCGACGCCTTTAAGCAAAAATACGGCGTTAGTCAAAACAGCGCGTACAAAGAACAACTCGATAAGATTATGGCGAACTTGACCAAAGGCGTCGCGGCGGTTGACCCTACAATCAAAGAGAAGCCGTATATTTACTTTGTCTCCGCGCAGACTTCAGTTAATGCCGCTTGCTCAATGGGGCATGTCATGATGGTCAACGAGGGCACGTTCAATCAGATTACCAGCGAAGATGAGATTGCCGCGATTGTCGGTCATGAGATGGGGCACGGGCAAAAAAGTCACGTCGCGAAGGGCAACAAGAAGGTTCTGCAAAAACAAGTCATAGCATCTTTGGCGGGCACGGCTGTTGGTACGGCGATTGGCGGCGGGCAGTTGACTTCGATTATTGCGGGCTTGGCTTTCAATCAATCGGTTGCGCATGGCTCTAGGAAGTTTGAGACCGAAGCCGACCTCTTGGGCTTTGATTACATGACTCACACGAATTACAATCCAGGAGCTTGCGCAGCGGTCATGCAAAAGTTCGTCGAGCTTGAAGGCAATAGCAAGCGTTCGGACTTGGAGAAAATCTTCTTGCCCAGTGACCACCCCGACAGCGCAAAACGTCGCGATGCATACGTCAAAAAACTTTTCGAGTATAGCGGCAAGCACGTAACCGCTAAGGACGGAATCATAACCGTGAACAACAAGACTTTGATAAAGGTTGCGGCGTCCGATACCATGTCCAGTGCGGAGCGTTCCTACTTTGTTCTCGGCAATTTGGCGGCGGCTTATCATAACGGACAGAATAAAAAAGAAGCGACCGTTCAGAATGGAACCGTCATGTTAGGTAATCAGCCGATTATCGCTCCGCTTGCCGGCGACGAAGACGCTTACACCATCGCCGAACGTTTGAATTCAATCAAGTAATCGCAAAAAATTTTATCCCCGCCGCTCTTTGTGAGTGACGAGGATTTTTTTATTGCTTTGTAAAAGTTTTGTCGACGACATCGCCAACCGCGCCTTGCACACCTAAACTTTTGCCGCCTTGGAAGAACTCAACCGCGCCCGCATTGCCGAGGCGGAAGGTTATGTTGTCCTTGCCTTCCCACGAAAGAGTTTGCCCGCCTTCTATGACGCCCTCTTGAACAACTGCGCCGTCGACAGTGACGAGTGCCCAGCAACGATCATTGAAACGCGCTTGAATCTCAACCTTATCACTCGGCGGCGGAACGGGATTGGCATTGGCAACGGGCGTAGGATTATCAACTGGCTCAGGTTCGACGGGTTGAACGGGTTGTGTCTGCTGTTGCGGCGGAGGATTGACTGTTGCAACGTCGCCTTCCGAACTAGACAGCCACGACCACAAGCCGCCCGCTATCGCCGCTATCAAGACCACTGCCGCCACGATTAACTTGTTCGACGAACCTTGCCCTTTGTCTTGGATTGAATAACCTACGGGCTTGCTTTCGGTTTTTGGCTTAGGTTTCTTTTCGGGCACGGGCGGAGCTTCCTTAGTCTCTTCGGGAGCCTCTGTCGTCGTCTCGCCTGCAAGTTCCGCTAAGTCTTTGGCGAACTCTTTAGCTGTGGCGTCGGCGTCCATGCCCAGGAACTTCGCGTAGTTTTTGATGAATCCTTTGGTATAAACTGCGCCGGGCAACTTGTCGTACTCTCCCGCCTCGATTGCTTCTATGTAAGATGCTCGGATACTCGTACCCTGCTCAATGTCTTCGATTTTTAAGTCCTGCCGCTCGCGCTCTTGGCGTAGCGTGTAGCCTACCATATCTAACATCTCCTTTCACGGCGCATTATAAACGACTGATTTT
The DNA here is from genome assembly GCA_014764605.1 of Quinella sp. 1Q5. Classification (GTDB taxonomy): domain Bacteria; phylum Bacillota; class Negativicutes; order Selenomonadales; family Selenomonadaceae; genus Quinella. The sequence continues at coordinate 25,740 of JACXWG010000016.1, forward strand.
TAAATTACAAGTAGCCTATCCGATTTAAAAACCCGTGGCACTCGCGCAGAGACTAGGCAGGTTATTTCGTAGTTAATCGTATTCAAGTGGCGGGCGGCGTCGTCAGCTGTAATCAAATCCGAGCCAAAGAGAATCACTTCATCGCCGAGCTTAACGCCGTCAAGGTCAGTCACGTCAATCATAGTTTGGTCCATGCAGACGCGTCCGGCAATCGGTGCTAAGCCTTTGCCCTTAACCTCAACATGAAAACCTTTGTAAGCTCTGATATAACCGTCGGCGTAGCCAATGGGGAGCGTAGCAATCAACGAATCCCGTTCGGCGACAAATTCTCGACCATAGCTGATTGACACACCCGCCGGAACTTTTTTAAGATATGCAATATGCGTTACGAGTTTCATAACGGGTTTAAGGTCAATCGTGCGGCGAACTTCTGCGGAAGGATACAGCCCGTAAGTTATGATACCCGACCGCACCATATCGAAATGAGCTTCGGGGATGTCGAGTATCGCGGCGGACTCTGCCAGGTGCAAAAGCTTTATTCTAACGCCCGCCGCCCGAATCTTAGCCGCCGTTGCTTTGAAGAGTTCGATTTGATGATTGGTGAACGTCCTGTCAGATGAGTCAGCGTCCGCGAAGTGTGAAAACATTCCCTCCAGCTCGACGCTCGGCAGACGGGAAATCTTTTCGGCAAGGGCAACCGCTTTATCTGGAGCAATGCCGATACGCCCCATGCCCGTTTCAATCTTCAAATGAACCTTGGCTGTCTTGTTAAGACGTTCGGCAACGGCGGATAATCTTGCAACTAAGTCGAAGTCGGCGACGGTTTGCGATAAGTCATTGGCGACGACCGAATCAACAGCGTCATAGGGAATCAAGCCTAGAATCAGAATCGGCAAGCTGAAACCTGCGCGGCGAAGTTCCAAACCTTCCTCGACGGTGGCAACGGCTAGGAAGTCCGCGCCGCACTCGACAGCAACTTTGGACACCTCAACGGCACCATGCCCATAAGCATTTGCCTTGACAACGGCGCAAAGTTTGGTCGTCGGGTTAATGTGCTGACGAATCGCCGTTAAGTTATGGCGCAGGGCGTCAAGGTCAATTTCAGCAAGAACATCTCGAAGAATCATTTCAAACATCTCCAATCAATTAAGGGGTGATAGCGTGAAGTTCAAAGAATTTATGCGTGCGCTCGACGGCGGGATAAAGAACGTCTACTTGCTTTGCGGCGAGGAAACTTTCTTCATCGATAAGGCGCGGGACAAAATCTTATCGCGGCTCGGCGTCGACAGGACAACGGAGTTAGTAACAATCAACTGTGATACTAAACCTGCCCTAAGCGACATCATCAGCGCGATTGATAGTGCGCCCTTCTTCGCCGCCCGCAATGTCGTCCTCGTCAAGAACGCCGCTTTCTTCAGCGCGGAGAAAAAATCCGAACGGCTCGAAAACATTCTGCGCGACATGCAACCAACTAACTACGTAATCTTCACGGCTAAGGCGGCGGATAAGCGTCGCAAGCTCTACAAGATTATAACGCAAGTCGGCGGCGTGCTAGAAGCAGAACCCTTGCGCCCGTGGGAAGTCGATGACTGGTTGAACGATAAACTTAAAGCTTTGGGCAAAGTCATGAGCGGAGAGGCAAGGCGGCATTTCAACGAACGACTAGGAATCCTTCCAGAAATTTCGCTGTGGCATCTGGAAAACGAGTTAGACAAGGTCGCACTCAACGTTACGGGCAAGGAGATAACAGCCGCTGACTTACGACGCAACATGCTCGCGCCACCAGAGGTCTCGAACTTTGCCTTAACCGACGCTATCGACGAACGCAAGCCCAAGAAGGCTCTTTACCTTTTGAAGTTGCAAGCCAAAGTTCCAACCAAAATCCCGCTCGTGACGACGCTACTAGCCAATCACGTCCGCCGCCTCCTCCGCGCAAAATTTTTCATGTCTCAAGGTGTCGTTGGTCGTCGCCTAGGTGAGCCGCTTGAGATAAATCCTTACATTGCCCAAAAGGTCGGAGAGACAGCTAAGGGTTACTCAGAAAAACTCCTGGAAGAAGTCTTCGTCGAACTGGCGGAGGCTGACTTTAACTTGAAATTCGGACGGGCAGGCGTCGAGGCTTTGGAACGAATCATCCTCAAGCTTTGCCGCAGATAAACTTACACGCCGCAGAAAATTTTCCTTCACGCGACAAAGCAAATGTAGTAAAATAAATTTAAGGAAGGGGGCGATACCGTTGGTTGAAATTTACAAATCGCAGGAGTCAGGACATTTGGAGAAGTTGACGCTTAAAACGTTGCAGAAGGGCGCGTGGATAAACATTATCGACCCGACGCCCTATGAACTGCGCGAGGTCAGTGCTTTAACGAACGTCGAACCGGATTTTCTCCGTGCCGCACTAGACGAGGAGGAACGCTCGCATTTGGACGTTGAGGAAGAAGCCATCATGATTCTAACGAACGTCCCGATTGTCTACGAGGAAGAGAGCTACGACACGTTGCCGCTTGCAATCATCTTGACTAAGCAATACATCATCACCGTTTGCCTAGAAGAGACGCCCGTCATGTCGAGTTTCAATCAGCGAACGGCGCGACTTTTTCATACGTACAAGCGCACGCGGTTTTTATTTGAAATCCTGTATCGCTCGGCGACGTTCTATCTGCGGTACCTTAGGCAAATAAATAAGCTTTCCGACGAAATCGAAGAGCAACTGCGTCGTTCAATGCACAACTCGGATATTCTGCGGCTCATGGAATTGCAAAAAGGTCTTACGTATTTCAATGCGTCGTTGCGTTCCAATGATGCGGTCTTTGATAAGCTCCTGCGTCTTAGGAACAATCGCACAGTCGAAGGCATTTTGGAAATTTACGAAGAGGACGAAGACTTGCTAGAAGACGTTATCATTGAGAATAAACAAGCGAGAGAAATGGTTGAGATGTACAGCCAAATTCTCTCGCAGATGGCAGATATTTTTTCGTCGATAATCTCGAACAATCAGAACATGGTTATGAAGTTCCTTGCGGCGATGACGATTATAATTGCGGTGCCGACAGTCATTGCTAGTTTCTTCGGTATGAATGTGCCCGTACCGCTCGCCGAAAACAATTTGGGCTTTATCATAGTCATTGCGATTGCCTTGCTTGCGTCAATCGTTGCGGCAGTCATTTTTTGGAAAAAGCACATGTTCTGGGGTTAAAAACGTTTTAAGCCTCGTCGACAGCGACGGGGTTTTTTTCTTGTTCAGTAGCCTCGGCGGCGGCTTTAGCTTCAGCGGCGGCTATCTCTTCGGGCGGACGATAATCCTTGTGCGGCTCCAAACCTCCGAAGCGATACATGAAGACAAATTCCTTAGGCTTGTAGATAATGTTGGTCAGCCCGCGAACTTTATATTTAAAGTTGCGTTCGGCGTCTGGGTCGTCCAAATTATCCCGATAAGCTTGCAACAGCTCAACCGCCGTATCGAAGACCGTAGGCTTGCCCTGCCTTACCTTTTTATAATCAATCAAGTTATTATCAAAGGACATGAACTCGGCAATCGCTACAAACTTTTCCTCCAGCTCAAGATACTTTTCCAACTTCGCGGCGTCGGCTCCCTGCTCCTTAAGCTTTGCATAGCCGTCAAGCCATTCAAAGAAACTCTTATTGATGTTGTCAATGCGTTCCTTATTGGCGTAATAGAACTTGAACCGACGAACGACGCCACGAATACTGAAGACAACCATTTCAAGCAACTGGTCGAAGGGCACGCGGTCAACGCCTCTGAACTCGGATTGCGGATTGAGGGTGTAGTCAAGGAAGTTTGCCCGCTCGCACTGAACTTTCATGCGCTCGGCTTTGAGCTTCAGGTCGTAGAGATTATCATTGACAAGCCCCACGCCATGTCCGAACGTCTGGAAAAGTAACTGCTGCTGTTCCGCGAACTTTTGATTTTCTTCGTCCGTGAAGATTTCCTGCGGCTGATACGGCTTGCCAATTTCGCTCATTGCATCCCGCATCTTAGCTAAAGATTCCTTGTTCTTCACTCCGAACGCGTTGAGGAGTTTAAAAGCCCTAGTCATCAGCTTAGCGACGGACTGCCAATAGCGCACGGGCGAGGAGTCGGGATAATCAAACTTCATGTTATAAAGAATGCCCCACGTGTCCATATTCCACGTCAAGCTCGGCTTGGGTTTATTCTTGCCATCAGATTCAACGATGCTTCCAAAGTCTTGCGTATAATGCTGAATGAATTCGTTGCCAGCCAAGATTCCTTCAAAGACTACAGCTTGCGTCCGCTTTCCCATGTTCGAGACTTTCTCTTCGGAAACCACTTTCGTGGCAGGTTCTTCTTGCTCCGAAGTTTGTTCAGCGGGTTGCGGCGATTTAGTCTTCTTCTTTTTCTTTTTGCCGCCAGGTGCAGGTTGAGGTTGTTCGGTCGGTTCGGTGGGTGTTTCTGCGGGCGCGACCTCTTTGACTTCGGGTTCAGGCTCTGGTTCAGGTTCGGGCGGCGGTGGAGGCGGTGCCATGAACTTTGCCTTCAACATGTTGTAAGTTTCCTCGTTGACTGCACTGAGCCGATTAGAGACTTTGACTCCCTGTTTGGCAAGGAAGTTCATGATTTCTTTCTCGTCGCACTCGAACTCCTTAGCCATCTGGAAAATTCTTTTCGTTACTGCCACAGATAATCACACTCCTTAAAGTAAAAAAAATTTGTTATTTGCCGCGCCGAAGTTTATCCAACTTAGCGTAAACCTCTGCGCCAATTCTGTCGCCGACTTCATTGCGCTTAACGGGCAAAGTCACGTTGCCCAGATACTCTTTGCGCAAATGTTGCTTAGCCCGTTTGATTGCCCGATAAAATTCTCGTGAGGGATGACGATACGCGCCCGCCCCCAAAATGACAGTCTCAATCGTCGCGTCCGAGCTTACAACGTGAACCTCGCGTCGCTTGCAGACTTCCTCATAACTTAGCCGCTCAATGACGCTGTCAGCCGTCTCGCCATAGCCGCTGTAAATCACCCGGAAAAAATCGTCGTAGACCTCAACGCTTTCCTCGTCCTCGCTGCGTGCGGCATCGAAGACCAGCGTTATCTCAAATTTCTCGTATGCGCCGTACTCTTGCAGGTTCCGAATCAAGAATTCACGCGCCGTCGCCAAGTCGCTCGTGTTAATCTCTTGCCAAACGTGAATCAGATTGTAGCCGTCAACAAGATAATGCGGTCGCTTCTTTGTCATTGCTTATACCGTCTCTGGAAAAATATTTCGTACATGAGCAACGCTCCCGCCACCGACGCATTGAGGGAATTAATCTTGCCAACCATCGGAATTCTTATCAGCTCGTCGCAACTCTCCCGCGTCAATCGCCTCATGCCTTTGCCCTCGTTGCCGATTATCAAGACAAGCCCGCCCGTCAAGTCCGCCTGCTTGAAGTCAAGCTCCGCGTTCATATCGGAGCCGACGACCTTTAAGCCGACCTCGCGTAGCCGTTTCAATGTTTGGGCTACGTTCGTGACCTGCACGACTTTGACATATTGCGCCGCGCCCGCCGACGTTTTAAAGACCGTCGCATTTAGTTGCACGCTTCGACGCTTTGGAATTATCACGCCATGTACGCCGACCGCCTCAGCCGTCCGAAGGATTGCTCCAAAGTTTTGCGGGTCTTCCAGCTCGTCCAGCAAGATTATGAACGGTGGCTCGTGTTTGCTCTCGGCAAGCTCCAAGACTTCTTCCAGCGTCGAATAATCCGCCGCCGCCGCGTAAGCCGCAACGCCTTGATGTCGTCCGCCGCACAGCTTGTCGAGCTTGTCACGGCTTGCAAATTCTACAACAACGCCCGCTGTTTTGGCAAGCGCAAATATTTTTTGAATCGAACCGTCCCGACTGCCCTCCGCGATTAAAATCCTGTTGACGCTGTGTCCTGACTTCAAAAGCTCGGCGACGGCATTGCGACCAAAGATTAAGTTGTCGTCCAAAATTTAAGTCCTCCAAAACTTTAAGCTAGCAATGCGTTAGCGTTGCGTACGAACGCGGCTTAAACTTCCGATTGATTGACGAGCGAATCGCGACTGCTGGATGCAACGTCCACGTTGCCGACCAAAGATTAAGTCTTCCAAGTCAAAGCCTCCTTGAATGCAAGCTCGCATATTTCCTCAAGCCGCGTGAAATTTTTTCTAAGGAACAAGTCGCCGAGCAAAGCTTCAAAGCCGGTGCTTGCGTGGTACTCGGTGACTGTCGCTTTGCGTGGTGCATGACTTTTGGCGTTGCGTCCTCGGCGGAAGATGTCGCGTTCGTCGGCCGTCAAGAAATTTTCTATCGCGTGATAGGTCTTCGCCTGCGCGGGAGCCGAAACAATTTTTGCGCTTAGGTCGTGTAGGTGTGTGATGTTGTGTGTGACTTGCAAAAGGCGCGTACGGACGTACAGACTAAAATAAGCGTCGCCAATATGCGCTAAAATCAACGGCGATAACGTCTTAATCAAATCTTCTTCCATACGGCACCTTGCGGCGTGTCCTCGACGACAATACCCGCTACTTTGAGTTCGTCGCGAATCTTATCTGCCGCTGACCAATTTTTTGCGGCGCGTGCTTCCTGCCGAAGCTCCAAAATAATTTTCATCAGCGAATCGACAAGCGAATCGTCCGAAGTCTTCTCGACCTTCTCGACTGGCACGGGCTGTTCAAATATCCCGATAATCTCCGCCATCTCCAAATAAATATCGCGGACGCGCAAGATAATGTCGCCATCAATCGTCACGGGCAAAATCTTTCCGCTGATGAACTCGCCGTAGTAGCCGTTGATTTCCTTGGCAAGCTCAAACATGTACGTTATCGCCAATGCGCTGTTAAAGTCGTCACTCATTGCCGCGTAGAAGTTCGATAAGAGCCGCTCGCCCTCCTCGACCAGACCGCCCGCCGGACTTACCGTTATCGCAAAGTTTTTCTCGCCCGTGTCCTTGATGAACTCGCCCGCATGAATCAATCTTGCTAACTCATCAAGCTGCCAATAAGCCTTAGCTAACTTGCCGTAGTAGTCTTGAGCCTCTTTAAGTCGTTCTTCGTCGAATTCAAGCGGGCTACGATAATGCGTCTGCAAAAGGAGCAACCGCACGACTTCGCCGGGATACTTCGCCAAAATCTCTTCGACGGTGAACAGCCCCTTCTTAGCCCGAACCATTTCTTTGTTAGACTTGCTAGCCTTCTCGTTGCCAATCGTGATGAAGCCGTTGTGCAACCAATACTGCGCAAAAGAATTCTCATCGCCGAGTGCCGCCTGACTTTGTGCAATCTCGTTCTCGTGGTGCGGGAAGATTAAATCGGAGCCGCCGCCGTGAAAGTCAAACTTCGCGCCCAGATACTTCAAAGACATTGCCGAGCACTCGATATGCCAACCCGGACGCCCTTTGCCCCAAGGACTTTCCCACGACGGCCC
>JACXWG010000126.1 GCA_014764605.1 Quinella sp. 1Q5
CAGGAAGTAAGAAGTTGGATAATTTCAATCGTGTCGGCAATCGTGGTCGCGCTGTTGATTAGAACTTTTATCGTGGAGCTGTATGTAGTGGACGGACCGAGTATGCAACCGACGCTACAGGACGGCGAGCGGCTTGTCGTCAACAAGTTCATTTATCATTGGCGAGACCCGCTAAAAGGCGAAGTCGTCATCTTCCGCTATCCACGAGACCACACCCGCGACTTTATTAAGCGCGTGATTGCCGTCGGCGGCGACACGATTGAGATTAAGGACGGACATGTTTTGGTTAATGATGCGATTGTCAACGAGGATTACATTGCCGAGAAGACACGCACCGAGTATCCTAAACAGACCGTGCCCGAAGGAACTTTGTTTGTGTGCGGGGACAATCGGCGGAACTCTTTGGATTCGCGGTTCCCTGACGTAGGCTTTGTTCCTTTAGAACTTGTCAAAGGAAAGGCAACGTTAATTTTTTGGCCGATTGCGAATGCCGCCGCGTTGCCATGAGCAGTAATTTTTATGCGGCAGTCACGGTTCTGTTGTGGGGAGCAATGCCCGCCTTAGCCAAAGACTTATTGAACGCCCTGCCGCCCTTCGAGACGCTAGCGATAAGTTCGTTGTTCGCGTTTTTATTTTTGTTAGCGGTTAATTGGCGGGCGCGTGCACTGAAGGCTTTATCGGTAGAAAAAGTTTTCACGGCGGCTTTGTTAGGCTTCCTAGGCTTGTTCTTGTATTCGGCGTTCTTTTACTACGGCTTAGCCCGAATGACATCGCAGGAGGCTTGCATACTCAATTACCTGTGGCCGCTTATGATAGTCTTGTTCTCGTGTCCGATACTCGGCGAACCTTTGACGCGGCGAAAACTTTTGGCAGTCGGTATGTCGTTCGTCGGGATTGTGCTTGTGATGTTCGGCGGCATAGAGGAAAGCATTTCGGCAGATAAATTCTTCGGGGCATTGAGTTGCATAGTTGCGGCGGCGTGCTACGGTTTATTTTCCGTGTTAAATAAGCGGCGGCGTCTTGAACAAAAATCAGCGATGATGATAATCTGGGGCACGACGGCGGCTTGCGCATTTGTGGCGGGCTATCTCTCTGAATCGTGGTTAATGCCGGGCATCGGACAAATTATCGGCTTGCTGTGGCTTGGCGTCATGATAAACGCGGTAGCTTACCTGACATGGGCATTGGCATTGGAGAAAACCTCGAACACTGCACGGACGGCGAACTTAGCTTATCTCGTGCCGATACTGGCAATCTTCATCTCGACGTTTGCCTTTGGTGAGGAGCTATCGCCTGCCGTATTGCCCGCATTAGTCTTAATCATCGGTGGAATATTGATTAACAAGTAAGGGAGGTTGTGAATTTGTTAGGGAAAAGTATTACAGCTATGGAAAGTTTTTCGGCGAAGGAGATTCGGCTTGTCTTGGACACGGCGTATAAGATGAAGCAAATCATTCGACGCGGCGGCGACAAGAAGTTATCGAACCTTCGCGGCAAGTCAATAGTCAATCTGTTCTATGAGCCGTCGACGAGGACGCGGACATCATTTGAGCTGGCTGGCAAGTACCTTGGCGCGGACGTAGTGAGCATTAACAGCGGCACAAGTTCAATCGTCAAGGGTGAAAGCCTACGTGACACGCTACGGACGATTGAGGCAATGGGCGTTGATGCAATCGTCATGCGTCACAAGTCTGAGGGCGCGGCGGACTTCGCGGCACGCGTCGTTAAGCCCGTGATAATCAATGCTGGCGACGGAGCACACGCGCACCCCTCGCAAGCACTGCTGGACTTATTCACGATTGAACAGCACAAAGGACGCCTAGCCGGTCTCAAGGTCGCAATCGTCGGAGATATTCTTCACAGCCGCGTTGCCCGCTCGGACGTCTACGCGATGACTAAGGTCGGGATTGAAGTTCACTTCGCCGGACCGAAGACGCTACTGCCGAGGTTCTTTGACTTCGACGGCGTGACGGTTCATGAGAGCCTTGAGGACGCGATAACCAGTGCCGACGTGATTAACGTCCTGCGCATTCAACTGGAACGACAGCAAGCAGGGCTTTTCCCGTCAACCAGAGAATATGCGCGGGTCTTCGGCATTAACGACGCACGTTTGAGCCTTGCCAAAGACGATGTGTTAATCTTGCACCCTGGACCGCAGAACAAAGGCTTAGAGATTTCGTCGGAGGTCACTTACTGCGAACAGTCAGCGATTCAAGAGCAAGTGCAAAACGGCGTGGCAGTTCGTATGGCGTTGCTTGACTTGACATTGAACGGAGGCGAGGCATGATGAATCAAACGTGGCAATTCCAAAATAAGTTTCAGTCGCTCGTTATTCGCGGCGGACGCGTGATTGACCCTGCTAACGACTTCGACGGCGTGGCGGACGTGTTGATTGTCGACGGCAAGATTAAGGCAGTCGAGCCTGATATAAAATCTTCCGCGCAGATTGAATTCGACGCAACGGGTAAGCTCGTGACACCTGGTTTGATTGATATGCATGTGCACCTGCGCGAACCGGGGCAAGAGGCTAAAGAAGATTTCCTCAGCGGAGCAAAGGCGGCGATTGCGGGCGGCTATACGACGGTGGCGACCATGCCGAATACTTCCCCAGTTGTCGATAATGCGGCTTTGGTTCGTTCGATGATTAAGCGTGCCGGTGATGTCGGATTGGTCAACATAAAGATAATCGGAGCCGTCACTAAAGGTCAGCAAGGTCAGGAGCTAGCTGAGATGCGCGATATGATAGCGGCGGGGGCGGTTGCCTTCAGCGACGACGGACACTTTGACGACAACGCGAAGATTTTCCTTAACGCCTTGGATTATCTTCACGACACCGGCAAGCTTATCATTTGTCACGAGGAGGAAACGACTTTAGTTAAAGGTGGCGTCATGAACGAGGGCAAGCGGTCTGCGTTATTGGGCTTGAAGGGTCGCCCGACGGTCGCCGAGGATATTGCCGTTGCTCG
>JACXWG010000069.1 GCA_014764605.1 Quinella sp. 1Q5
AATCAATTTGAAATCGTCGGTTGCACGTATCTTTATGGCGACCCCGGCTGTCACAAGGACGGAACGTCATGGGGCGCGAAAATTGACGGCAAGGACATTTATAAGCGGCTGTTCATTAGGAGGCGGCAATAAAAAAATCCCCCACTCAATCGGGCGGAGGATTTCTCTTAGACTTCAACGATAATGGGCAAAATCATAGGGCGGCGGCGCGTCCTCTCGAATAGGAACTGGGCTAAGGCGTCGCGAATGGCAAGCTTAATTGTCATCCAGTCAAGGATTTGGTCTTCCTTACAGCGGCGCAGGACGTGAAACACGCGGCTACGAGCGTCGTCCATGAGATGTTCGGATTCGCGGACGTAGACGAAGCCACGCGACACAATGTCTGGACCAGAAATGATTTTGCCGGCGGCGCGGTTTATAGTCACGACGACGATTAAGATTCCGTCTTGAGAAAGTTGGCGGCGGTCGCGCAGGACGATATTGCCCACGTCGCCAACGCCCAGCCCGTCAACCATAATCACGCCCGCATTGACATGACCGGCAACCTTTCCACTTTCGCGGGTGATTTCAATAACCGCACCATTCTCGCCGACCAAAATATTTTCGCGGTTCATGCCCATTTCCTCAGCAAGTTTGGCGTGCGCGAACAGGTGATGAAGTTCGCCGTGCACTGGCATAAAAAATTTTGGCTTAACGAGGTTATGAATCAATCGGAGTTCGTCGCGGGAGGCGTGCCCTGAAACGTGAATGCCTTCTTCTCGGCGGTGAACGACGTTTGCTCCGAGCCGCAGAAGGTTATCGACAGTCTTAGCCACGAGCTTATCATTGCCGGGTATCGGCGTGGCGGATATGATTACGGTGTCGCCGGGGATAACGTCAACTTGCCTATGGTCGCTCATTGCCATGCGAGTAAGTGCGCTCATGGGTTCGCCTTGACTGCCCGTCGTTATGATTACAATTTTATTCGCGGGATAATTTCTGATATCCTCAATGTCAATTACGGTTCCTTCGGGCGCGTGAAGGTAGCCTAGCTCAATAGACGTTTGAACGACGTTTACCATACTGCGACCGAGGATTGCCACGCGGCGACGATAGCGGATTGCCATATCGATTGCCTGCTGAATTCTATGGACGTTTGATGAGAAAGTCGCAACGATGATTCTGCCGGGCGCGTTCTGGAATTCGCGATTAAACGCTGCGCCGACTGTCCGTTCGCTGGGGGTGTGTCCTTCCTTTTCCGCGTTCGTCGAGTCAGCCATTAAGAGAAGCACACCGCGTTGACCCAAATCAGCAAAGCGGCGGAAGTCAGTCATCTTGCCATCAATCGGCGTGTAATCAAGCTTGAAGTCTCCGGTATGGACAATCATGCCGACGGGCGTTTTAATCGACAGGGCAACCGAGTCGGGGATTGAGTGATTGACGCGGATAAAGCCGATACTAAAGCAACCAACCATGACAATTTCGCCGCTGGAGACTGGGCGCAGGTTCTTGCAATCGACGCCGTCTTCCTTGAGCCGACCAGATAAGATTCCGATTGTAAGCTTTGTGCCGTAGACGGGAACTGTTAGTTTCTTCAAGATATAAGGCAGTGCGCCGATATGGTCTTCGTGTCCGTGCGTCAGGATTATCGCCTTGAGACAATTTTTATTCTCGATGACATAAGAAATATCCGGGATAACGAGGTCAATGCCAAGCATATCATTTTCGGGGAACATTAGCCCCGCATCAATCATAATCATTTCGTCGCCGTAGCGGATTATCGTCATGTTCTTTCCGATTTCACCTAGCCCGCCCAGCGGAATTATCTTTAGTTTGTTATCACCTCTTTGGTCACTTCTCAAATACAATCTCCTCCTTGTGTTAAAAAATTTTCCGAACTCTCAACGCTTGCGGGCATTGTATCAAATCGTCAAGGGCAATGCAATTTTAATTTTGTTTATGGTATAATTAGCAGCGAAACATATAATCGGCTAGCTAGAAGGAGATGTTATGAGCAACTTCATTGAACTGGGAAAAAAAATTTACGACCTGAACAATCCGCGGGAGGCTCATCGGTTCGCGGTGTTCGTGGCGAGGTGTCTACTGCACCCTAAGCGTATGAGCCGCCTTGAAAAGTTCTTCGGGCAGTCGGAGCTGATGTCGAAGGTCGCGGACGGGTATCCATTCGTCTATGAGCAAGCGACGCGGGCATTTTTTTATTATCGGTCGACGTTTGAGGAGCGGGCGCGGCTTATCGAAGAGAACATGCAATTTTTATCGGCGCGAATGAATGATGACTTCATGCTAAAGCTTTACGGCGACAAGAAGATTGAACTTTGGAGGATGCCGCTTGATGAGACGCTCGGCGAGATGAATTTAGTTCTGTGCGCGGAGTCGGGGCAACGTAAAGAGGGGCTAGCGGCGGTTATGTTCAATTTGCCCGGCGAAGTGCCCGTTTATCAAATCCTGTTCTGGATAGCTCGCAAGGACGATGCTTGGGCAATGTGGATTGGAGCCATGCGAGGTCCGAACGTCGACGACGCTAAAGAACTCGTCAAACGCATTACCAAACGTTGCCACGCTTACCGCACAAAGAATTTAATCTTGTACGCCGCGCAAAGTGTAGCAAGGTCGCTGGGCTTAAAGAAAATCTTCGCCGTCACGAACGAGGGCTACTATGCTAACAACCACGTTCGCCGCGATAGAAAGCTCAAGACTTCGTTTAGCGACTTTTGGGCGGAGGCGGGCGGCGTTCCCACTGACGACGCGAGATTTTATGAATTGCCGCTGACTGAGACGCGCAAAACTGTCGAGGAGATTCCGTCCCATAAGCGGGCGCAGTATCGGCGGCGGTTTGCTCTGCTTGACGAATTGGACGCGGCGATTGACAATACATTGTGGAGGTTTAGACGTGAGACTTGCGATATTTGAAAACATAATGACGCCCGGCGGTCACGAGGTCGAGTTCAATAGGATTTTGGTTGAGGAGTTCAAAGCTCTGGGGCATGAGGTCGAGTTTTACGTCCCGCAGAACTTCCGCTTCCAATTCGACTATCAAACGCCGGTAAACAGGCTCAGGGGCGACGCCGTGACTTATAAGAACTCACGCGGGCTGAAGAAACTTTTAGCGACTCTTCGGCGTGAATTCAATCGGCAGCGGTGGTACAGTCAACTGCTACTTTCGCAGAAGAAATTCGATGCGCTGATTGTCCCCACGTCGACTTATCGCTACCTGCGGTCATTGAATTACAGCGACTTAAAGAAAATCTCTGTGCCGCTGATATTCATCTTGCACGGTATCAATCCGACGGAGGCTCCAAGATTTTTGGCGGAGGCGGAAAAGCTTTCGACGAACAAGAACATCAAGCTAGTTGTGCTGACGTTCACGGATAATATCTTCGGCGAGCGGCGCGAAAATATCTTTACGATTTATCCGCCGACATACACCGCACGAGACTTGAAGACGGCTCCGAAGATTTCTGCGGCGGGCGAAGTTCTCAAGGTTGGTTTTTTCGGTCAGTATCGTAGAGAAAAAAATCTGCGCGGGCTTTTGGAAGTCTATCTCAAGGGAAAGTACACACGGCGCGTTGAATTGCAAGTGCAAGGTTCAACAATGCACGCCGAGGATGCAGACGACTTCGAGAAGATTATCAAGCAGTATGGCGGCGTCGAAGGGCTTAGCTTCTTGCATAAGGGCTTAATCGGTGCGGAGTGGCAACAGGCGATTATGAACGTCGACGCGCTTTTGATGCCGTATTCTGCGCCGCGCTATCGTTATCATTGGGGCGGAATGCTCTTTACAGCGATTGGCTTTGGCAAACCCGTCGTGGCAAGTGATGACATGAATCCCGAAGTATTCGACCTCTACCGCGTCGGCGAGACTTTTAAAAGCGGCAACCTAGACGACTTAGCCCGCGTGCTTGAGGATTTTATTAACGGCTTCGACGAAAATTTCCCAACGTATGAAAAAGACTTGCGGGCGGCTGGCGAAGACTTCTCCCCCGTGAATTTTGCTCGGCGGCTCGAAAGGATTATGGAGGGTTCTTATGGCTAAGGTATCCGTGCTGATTCTGGCTAAGAACGAGGAACGATTTATCGGCGCGTGCATTAAAAGCGTTAAAGGATTCGCGGACGAGGTTATTGTTATCGACGACCTAAGCACAGACGCCACCGCGCAGATTGCCTCCGAACTGGGCGCAAAGGTAATTCAACACGCTTTGAACGGTGACTGGGGCGGGCAACAGACTTTTGCGATTCAGCAGGCGGCGTGCGATTGGGTCTTTTTCATTGACGCTGACGAACGAGCCACGCCCGCTTTGACTGCCGAGATAAAAAAAGTCCTCACCGCTGACGATAAGGGCATTGCATGGAGGACGGCGCGGCTAAGTTACTTTTGGGGGCAACCGCTCAGGCACGGCGGCTGGTTTCCAGATTACGTCACGCGGCTTTTCCCGACGCAGGGCAGTTACGTAACCGGCTTTGTTCATCCGCAAATTCATCACACTTGCACGGAAAAGGACTTCGCCGAGTCCGCGTACCTTGTGCACTATCCTTATCGCGATTGGAATCATTACTTTAACAAGCTGAACTTTTACACGACGCTTGCCGCTAAGAAAGCTCACGAACAGGGCAAATCGGCTAACGTCTTGGATATGATTGCGCACCCGTTGTGGGCAAGCTTCCGAATGTACGTCTTGCGCGGCGGCTTCCTAGACGGTATGATTGGCTTCGTGCTTGCCGGCTTCCACTACTTCTACACGATGGCTAAGTATGTCAAGCTCTACTACTACGGCAAGGAAAATGTTCACGTGACAGAGGAGGCGGACGATGTTTAAAAATATTTTAGTCAATGCGCTGGTCAATCTCGGCGACGTGGTACTCACGACTTCCGCGCTTGCACTCATCAAAAGGAATTTCCCGCAAACACGAATCACAATGCTAGTTAAGCCCGTGGTCAAAGACGCTGTGATTGATAATCCCGTTGTCGATGATATGATTGTCCTTGATTACAAAGCCAAGGAGAATTCTATTGCTAAGATGCGCGAGCTTATCAAAGAGGTTCGCCGCCGCAGATTTGATTTGGCAATCTCCTTCGACCGCAAGCTTAGACCTGCGCTGATAACTTTCTTTGCAAGGATTCCCCGCCGCGTCGTCCCGTCCAAAGTCTTCGACGACAACAAAAGTAGCGTGACTATGTTTTATACTGACGTTGTGGAGATTGAGCACGACTTGAACCAGACGTTGCAAGCCGAGACTTATCAAGAGATTGTCCGCAAGTTCTTTAAGCTTGAAGGACACGCCGAGCCCGTCTTCCCGAAAAAATTTTCTCCCGTCGCAGATGAGTTGCTTATCCGTCTGCCGCCCGCCAGATTTAAAATCGCGTTGTGCGTCAAGGGGACGTTCCCGCTTAAGACGTGGAGCAAGGAATATTTCGCCGAAGTCGTCCGCGAGCTAAAGAAAGACTATGACGCGTCGTTTTTTATCGTCGGCGCACCCAACGACCGCGATTATGCCGAAGAAGTCATCAAGGAGATTGGCGGCGGCGTAGAAAACTTTTGCGGCGAGACTTCCTTAACCGACCTTGCCGAACTCTTTAGACGCGCGGATTTGTTTATCACGGTGGACACGGGCGCAACTCATATAGCCGCCACGACTGGAGTTAAGATGGTCACGATGTATGGTTGCACAAGCCCCGACCGTTGGCACCCGATTAATCAAAATGCCGTCGCCTTGACGAGCCGCGAGTCTTGTTGCCCATGCACTTGCAAAGCGGAGGAGTGTCCTACTTACCCTAAGCCCGCTTGCCTTGCTAACGTCACGCCCGCCCAAGTCCTAGACGCCGCGAGAAAATTTTTATCGGACGCGTAATGAAATCTTTCAAGCAACGTATAAAGCAGAAAAGGAGATTGATAACAATGACAGATGAAAAGAAAATTGCTGACGAAAAACTTTCTGAAAACGAACTCGACAACATAACAGGCGGAACGATTGCTGAAACATTGGCGGACGGCTTTGACTTGTACAGGCGCGGCATTGTCGAAGATGTTTACGTTGGCAGCGAGCGCACGCGCCGTGCGATAAACGTCATGGGCTACAAGTACGAGGATAAAGGCGGACTTTTCAAGCCGAATAATTATTACGACCACAAGGGCAATCCCGTAGACCGCGGGCAGTTCTGGAAAGACTTCGACAATCAATATCAGCGTGAAGTTGTGCCCGTAGCCGATGTGATTCGCGAAAAGATGATTCCTATCGTGGAAGAATCCCTCACACGGAAGAAAGTTTTATATCCCACATAATAAAAGCTATGTTGATTAGCAAATTCTGTCACTCTGACTGGTGGCAGATTTTTTTTGCGCCGTGTACGAAAAATTTCTGGCATGTGTTATAATCGACAAAATCTTTAACAGAGGAGCATTAATCATGAAAATCATTTTGACAGGCGACAGACCCACGGGCAAACTTCATCTCGGACACTATGTCGGCAGTCTTCGCGAGCGCGTGCGCTTGCAGAATAGCGGCGAATTCGACGAAATTTATATCATGATAGCCGACGCGCAGGCACTAACTGACCACGCTGGCACGCCCGCTAAGGTTCACGAAAATATTTTGAACGTCGCGCTTGATTATCTTGCAGTCGGGATTGACCCTGCCAAGTCCACGATTTTTATTCAGTCGCAAATCCCGCAACTATTCGAGCTTACGGCTTACTACATGAATATCGTTACGGTGTCGAGGCTTGAACGCAATCCGACTGTTAAAGCGGAGATTGCTCAGAAGAATTTCGAGGCAAGCATACCCGCCGGCTTCCTGTGTTATCCCGTTAGTCAAGCCGCAGACATCACCGCCTTTGACGCAAATTTAGTTCCCGTCGGCGAAGACCAAGCCCCCATGCTTGAACAGACTCGCGAAATCGTCCGCAAGATGCATGAGCTTTACGGCGAAGGAATTTTGGTTGAACCAGAGATTTTCCTTCCGCAAAGTCAAGTTTGCAGACGTTTGCCTGGCATTGACGGCAAGGCGAAGATGAGTAAGACGCTCGGTAATGCAATCTACCTTAGCGACGATAGCCAAACCGTTGCGGCGAAAATTAAGAACATGTACACCGACCCAACGCACATAAAAATTTCTGACCCCGGCCACATTGAAGGCAACGTCGTCTTCACGTATTTGGACGCCTTCGCCACCGACGCCGATAAGGTTGCCGAACTCAAGGAACACTATCAACGCGGCGGGCTAGGTGATGTTGCCGTCAAAAAATATCTTCGTGAAGTTCTTGAGGAGACTTTGGAGCCGATTCGCCGTCGTCATGCTCAATACGAAGCTAGACCCGATGAAGTCATGGATATTCTTAAGGAAGGCACCAAGAAGGCTCGCGCTAAGGCGTCGCAGGTTCTCAACCGAGTCAAACGCGCCATGAAGATTGATTACTTTAACTAAGGAGGTCAAACGCATGAAAAAATTTTTAAGCTTAGCCCTAATCTTGACGTTGATATTGTCGCTGACTGCTTGCGCAGACGCCGCTAAGAAGGAAAAGGTAAAATTCAACAAGCGGCAACTCAAAAAGATTGAACTGGTTGAGGCCCCTAGCCAAGGCTCGCCGATGATTGTTCTGCGCGAAGCTTATTCAGACGTTCCAATCTTCGGAGAGCCCGTCGCCACCCCAGAACAAATGGTGAACTTCATTAACAAACGCAACCCTGCCCCGAAACTCAACTGCACAGTCAAACAGCTCGTGCACCTTTACTATCTTGAAGGGGGGCGCGAGGGCATTCGACCCGACATTGCGCTTTGTCAGGCGATTAAGGAGACGGGCACTTGGGCTTATGGCGGCGACGTTATCCCCGAACAGAATAATTATTGCGGACTCGGTACCACGGGCGGCGGCGTCAAAGGCGAGTTCTTCGCAACGCCTCAGCTCGGAGTTCGTGCACATATTCAACACTTGCTGTCTTACACTTCAAAGCGTTCGCCTAAAGTTGAAATCGTCGACCCGCGTTACGAGTTGATAAAAAAATTCCGCCCGCAAATTTTCGGTCAGCTTACCAAATGGACAGACCTTAACGGCGTGTGGGCTGTGCCGGGCAATCATTACGGCGAGGACATTTTAAATTTGTGGGTTCAAGCGCAAACTCCCGACGGCTCCGATGCTTCTTGGGAGGCGGCGGATTTGAAAGTTTTGCTTGAAGACGACAAGGCTGCAGCTTATGTCTATCGTGGAATCGTCAACATGGAGCGCGAGAATTTCTATGAGGCGACCGCCGACTTTGAAATTGCCTTGAAGACGGAGCCGGAACTTAAAGAAGCTCTCTTCGATTTGGCTCTTGTTGATGAAAAGCTTTCCGATATTGACGACGCGATTGAGACTTATAACGACCTCTTGGCAATCGACGAGAAGTTTGTTGACGCTTGGTATAATCGCGGACGCCTCAAGCTTGGCAAAAACGACTTCAAGGGCGCGATAAGTGATTTTGAATCTTCGCTGGCGATTGAGACGATTAACCCCGAAGCTTATAATAACATTGCCATCGCCTACTTCAAGCAAAAGAAATACGAAGACGCTTGGAAGTACATGCAAAGAGCCGCCGAGCAGAGTTCGACTAATCCCATTGTCAAAGAGAACTACGAGAAGTTCGCCGCCTGTGTCAAGGTTAAGAAATAGGAGGAACAACCCGTGGCTTTTAAAATGAATCCTTCATCGAAGGATGAAAAAATTTTCTATGATTTTCATGCTAAACAAGAAAATATTTGTACTTACGGTAGAGGTTCATATAGTGGCAACTTTTCACCTACTACCGGGTATGGGAAATTAAATATTTTAGGCGGACGTTTTTGCTCTCTTTCAGTTGGAATCGTTTTTCTAATTGGTGGCAACCATTATTTAAAAGGTATTTCGACTTCGCCGCTGGATATAGGTTTTATTGTAAAAGACATTTTCGGTAAAGTTCAACCTAATCTTAATCCACTTCCCAAACTTCGTCAGAATTACCGTCAAGTTATTTTCGGGAACGATGTGTGGATGGGTCAGAGTGTTACGATTATGGGCGGCGTGAAGATTGGCAACGGAGCCGTCATCGGTGCAAATGCCGTCGTCGCCAAAGACATTCCGCCCTATGCAATCGCTGTTGGCAATCCGGCTCGCATCATTAAATATCGCTTTGACGATGAGACGATTAGAAAGTTGCTTGCCGTCAAGTGGTGGAATTGGAGCTTAAAAAAATTTGAAGAAAACAATCACTTAGTAAAGGACGTTGAAAAGTTTTTAGAGGCTCACTACTTGCCCGAACTAGAGGAATTCCCCGAAGACGATTTCAGTAGACAACTTAAGACGTTGACGGGGGGGGGGTATTCCAATTTATCCCCGACTTCCAAGCAACTCAGCCGCTGTGGCCTAAGGTCGTCAAAGACTTCGCGCAAGCAAAGTTGGACGCTGTACTTGTCATTTGGCTCGGCAAGGAAACGACCGACGAGAATGCTAAAGCTTTGACGGAGGCAATCGGCGACAATAAAAATATCCTCACCTTCAAGCACGAGGAAAACTTTTCGCCGACGGTACTTAGGCTCGCCACGCACTTTATCACGACCCGCGAAATGTCAACGCTTGAGGCTCTGGATTATCTTTGGAACACGGACGTTAAGATTATTTCCGCGCTCGACAACGGGATTTTCCTTCAGCCCAAGCCTAAAGAAAATTCTTCAGCTGTGAAACCTCAAAGCACGCGACTTATCACGGCGGACGACATGATTAACTTTGGAACGCTTGATTATCTTTGGAACGACTAAAAAATTTTTGGAGGTTGAGACTTTGAAATTTGCAAGGCGCATGGAAAATTTTGGCGAGGGAATTTTCGCGAGACTTGCCGCCCTTAAGCATCAAAAAATTTCAGCGGGCGAGGAAGTCATAGATTTATCAATCGGGGCACCGAACATACCGCCTCCCGCGCACGTCATGAAAGTTTTGGCGGAGGAGGCTCTCAAGCCAGAGAATTACGTTTACGCGATAACCGACACCCGCGAGCTTTTGAACGAAGCAAGCGATTGGTATCGTCGCCGCTACGGCGTGGAGCTTGACCCGGCATCGGAAATTTGTTCACTTTGGGGTTCGCAAGAGGGCTTGTCGCATATTGCCTTGACCTTGATTGATAACGGCGATTTAACTTTGGTTCCTGACCCATGCTACCCCGTCTTCGCTGACGGTCCAAGGATTGCCGGTTCAAAGATTTTTTTTATGCCTCAGCTCCGCGAACATGATTACATTATTCAGCTTGATAAGATTCCCGCCGACGTCGCCGCCCGTGCAAAGTTTATGATTGTTTCCTATCCGAACAACCCGACGACCGCCATTGCGCCCGCTGACTTTTACGAACGGTTGATTCACTTCGCCAAACGCAATGATATTATCGTCCTGCACGATAACGCTTACAGCGAATTGATTTTCGACGGGACACGCGGCTTAAGTTTCCTAAGCTTTGACGGTGCTAAGGATGTCGGCGTTGAATTTAATTCACTGTCGAAGACTTACGGCTTGGCGGGAGCGCGTGTTGGTTTTTGTTTAGGCAATCGTGAAGTCGTCAAACGTGTCAAGCTTCTCAAAAGCAACATGGATTACGGATTGTTCTTGCCGATTCAAAGGGCGGCGATTGCGGCGTTGAGGAGTCCGCAGGAAGTCATAGACAAGACCCGCACGGCTTATATTGAACGAATTGACGCCTTGATTGACGGCTTGAACGCGGCGGGCTGGCGTATTGATAAACCTAAGGCAACAATGTTTGTATGGGCTCCCGTCCCTAAAGGCTTTGGCACGTCGGAAGAGTTCGTTAAGACTTTGCTTGATAAGTCCAATGTGCTCGTGACGCCTGGCAGTGCTTTTGGTTCAAGCGGCGAAGGCTTTGTAAGAATGGCTCTGGTGCAGACTGCCGACATGATGAAAAAGGTTGCCGAACAAGTTAAGCGGACGATTAGATAAATGGCAACGAAAAAGCCCGCCTCATTGAGGCGGGCTTTTGAATTTTCATATGGCAGGGGCAGAAGGACTTGAACCCTCAGCCTACGGTTTTGGAGACCGTTGCTCTACCAATTGAGCTATACCCCTGTGGGGCGACTCGTGGGAATCGAACCCACGCATATCGGAGCCACAATCCGACGTGTTAACCACTTCACCAGAGCCGCCATTTTCAAATTAAGCCTTGAATCTTTTCAGACCCAAGGCTCTGAGAATCTTTAAGCGGCAAATACCTACTCTCCCGGGGCGTCGCCACCCAAGTACCATCGGCGTGTGAGTGCTTAACTGCTGTGTTCGGAATGGGAACAGGTGGAACCACTCAGCTGTCTTCACCGCATAGGGAAATTCC